>JADGHL010000039.1 GCA_019686135.1 Myxococcaceae bacterium
GGCGCAGGCGAAGACGGTGGTGGCGACGGTGGCGTGCCCGACTCCGGAACGCCGGACCAGCCGATCGTCGACCTGCGCGCGGACGTGAACCGGGACGGCGTGGTCGACCTGTCGCCCGGCGCGGCCGATGACGTCGACGAGGACACCTGGGATGCGACCCATGGCGCCGTGTTCCTCGCCAACATCGACGACGATCAGAAGCAGTGCCCGTACTCGAACCAGCTCAGCGACGTGCAGCTGGCGAAGTGCAACGACGCGGCGGACGAGGTCATCAACGGGGACGACGATCTGCTCGACCTCGCCTGGCTGAAGTCGGTGCCCTGGCCCCAAGCGCCCGACACCGCCACCGCGACCGTCACGGTCACCCTGGGAACCGAACAGTACGTGCGCCTGTTCCGCGAAAGCGACGGCGCGTTGTTGGACTTCGCTCCCGGGACGACGCTGGACGCGGCGGCGCTGCGGAGCGGTCTCGTGCTGGCGATCGAAGCGCGGGACATCGTCCGCGACACGGCGAAGTGGGACGGCTACGTCGACGTGTCGCTGACCGTGTCCACCGCGCCGGGGACGCCGTCCAACCAGATCCTCACCGACACCGTCCGCCTGCGCGTCTCGCCGGTGATGCTCTTCCACCACCTCGAGAAGGCAGAAACGGTCTTCGTCACCGACGCGAAGGGCGACCCGGACTCTCCGAAGTTCCAGGCCGACATCGTCGCGGCGGCGAACGCGGCGGGGACCGCGAACCCGGTCTACAAGGTGTATCTGAACCGCGGCTATCCGGATCAGTGGACGCAGGACTTCTTCGAGAACGGGTACATGGCGATGCCGGCGCCGGACGGCCAGCAGCACGTCATCCGCGTCGCGTACCGGTCCGCGAACATCTACCACAACAGCACGAGCAACCCTCTGCGCGACTATGGCCGCATCGTCTACCTGCTGCGCGGCAAGGACGTGGCCGCGGTGCAGGAGTACGACCTCAAGTCCGACCCGTCCATGGACACCCTCAACTCCTTCGGGAACACCGAGATCATCCCGCCGTACACGCTCGGGGATGAGTCCTTCCCGCTGGGGCGGCTGTTCCGCGGCAGCGTGCCCTCGTTCCACCCGGACAAGGCGTTCTCGAAGATGCTCGAGAGCCAAAAGGTGCAGCCGCCGGTCTACGTCGACACCTCGTGGCTGCTGGTGGGGCACGTGGACGAGACGTTCACCTTCCTCAAGGTGAATTCGCCCCGCGGGTGGATCGTCCTCGTCAATGACCCGGCGCTGGCGAGGCAGATGCTGGAGGCGGAGGTCGCGAAGGGGAACGGGGACGTGACCATGTTCAAGGGCCAGTACTGGTACGACGACAACTTCGATCCCTACCCGGCCGAGGTGTCGATCAACGACGTGCTGGCCGATGCGGACGTCATGAACGAGAGCGCCAGCGCTGCCGTCGAGGTCGCCGCGCAGCTGGACATCGTGCGCGGCGCGACCGGCATCACCGACGCGGAGATCGTCCGCGTGCCGTACCTGCACGAGCCGTTCGACGGGTACTCGGTTGCGTACCAGCCGGGGACCGCGAACATGCTGGTCCTCTCCGACAGCGTCGTCGCCGTGCCGGATCCACACGGGCCGGAGATCGGCAATGTCGACATCTTCAAGAAGCAGATGGAGGACGCGCTCGCCCCGTACGGTTACACCATCCGGTGGGTCGACGACTGGAACCTGTACCACGCGCTCAGCGGCGAGGTGCACTGCGGCACCAACGCGGCGCGGAGCATCCCCGAACAGCGGTGGTGGGAGAGCGGCCGATGAGGAACAACCAGGTGATGAAGTCCCTGCTCGTTGCCGCGGTGCTGGTCTCCGGCGCGGCGTATGCCGATGGCCTGTTGCTTTCGCCGGCGGAGCTTCCGGAGGCGTCCCGCGCCGAGCTCGCCGCGCTGATCGCCCGGGCGAAGAAGTCGTCGCCGGAGTCGTTCGAGAAGGTGAAGCACTTCGTCGGCGCCGTGCCGGATTGGGATGCGCGAAAGCGCGGGCGGCTGGCGCCGGCGTCGGTGGTGTTCCGGCGGATCGGCGACGACGCGTTGTGGCCGATGGTGGAGCTGATCGCCTTCGACGCCGGGCCGAAGTCCGCCTGGTCGGAGTGGTCGGAGACCGCGCGGCGCGCGCTGGAGATCGGGTTGATCGAAGCGGCCGGCGCGAAGCGGGACGTGCGGCTCGCCCCGGTGTGGAGCGCGATCCTCGACGGGCCGGAGCAGCGGTTCGAGATCCTCCGCGCCTCGGTGGAGGCGTTGGCGAAGCTGGACACCGATGCGGCCGCGCAGAAGCTCATCGCCCTCGCCCGGTCGGACGTCGCGGTGAAGCGGGAGGCGGCGCTCGCGGCGATGGGCAACTGCCGCCGGCTGACCGTGGCGCGGGCGCTCGCGGAGGCGCTGGATGCGCACCCGGAAGCGCTGATGGCGAAGCGGATCATCCGGTCGCTCGGCGATGTGGGCAACGCGTGGGCGTGGCAGACGCCGGCGGTGAAGGCGCGCTCGGAGGAGGGCGCCATCCGGACGCTCGCGGCCGAGGCGCTGCTGCGCGCGTACCTCGCCTATGACGGCGAGGCGCGGCAGGCCGCGTCCAATGCGCTCCTGGTCGTCGACGCACCCCAGATGCCCGCGCTCATCGACCGGGCGAAGAAAGGCAGCCCCGACGAGCAGCGCGCGGCGCTCGCCGGGCTCGAACGGCGGTGGGAGCAGCACCCGCTCCGCTGACGGAGCTTCAGCTCAGCGCTGCTCCAGCACCAGGTCGCGCGTCTGCAGCAGGTCGACCTGTCCGGCAAATTGCGCGAAGCGCTGATAGCGCTCGGGGGGCAGGCGCATCATCCTGAGGCGGAAGTCCTCGTCGATGGTGACCGTGTCGCCCTTCTGCTGTTCGCGGCGGACGAAGGAGCCGAAGTCCTCCTTCAGCGTCGCCTCGCCGACGGCGCTCCGGAGCACCCACCCGTGCGGCAGCTTCAGCGTGACGTGGGCCACCGTCTCTTCGCTGCTGTCGACGAACAGCGGCGTGGTGCGTTCGGCCAATTGCACGTAACGCCGCCCCAGCTGCGCCGGGAGCGTGACGCTGCCCAGCACCATCTGGTTGCCCGACATGTGGGCGAACCCGGGCACGCGGAACGCGTACGTCACCACCAGGTCCTTGCCGACGTCGTCCACGAGCGTCAGCTGCAAATCGCTCATCTCCGCGCCGCCGAAGTACCGCGACAGCGCGCTCTGCAGCGCCTGTTTGCGCTGGTCGGGCGAAAGCCGCTCGAGGGACTCGGTGACCACGGCCGCGTCGAACCCGCGGTAGCGCTCCTCGCCCTTGCCGGTGAGGGTGCCGTCCTCCGCGAGCGTCAGCTCGAGCGTGACGTGCTTGGCCAGTTCGCCCGTGACCGGCGGGGTGCGCACCTTCTCCAGCGGCCGGCCCGGCTCGGGCAACAGATACGCCTCCGCGTCCGAGGCGGCCTCGGGGAGCTGACCGAACGGGCCGTAGCGCACAACCGTATCGAGCCACACCTTCCGGCCGTCGGGGAGCTCCGCGCGCAGCGCGAGGTAGGGGAGGAGGTCGTCGTTGGGGAAGAGGTACGGCGCGGGGTCCGCGAAGAAGGTGCGCACCGCGGCGATGCGCGTGGGTACGCCTGCCGCCTCCAGCGCCGCCTTCAACGCCCACAGCCGGCTCCCGCGACCCTGAGCGATGGAGTCCGCCGCGCCGACGCTGAGCCCCGCGTCCGGTCCGGACAGCCGGTGCATCACCGCGGCGTAGATGGCCTGCACCTTCTCCAGGCCCTCTTTGCCAGCGCACGCCTCCTCCGCCAGCCGGTCCACCTCGGACGTCCGCCGCCCGCGGTCGAGGAACGCGTCCGCGTAGAGCGCCACCAGGCCTTCGTTGCCGCGCGCGCCGGCACCGAGCTGCACCCACGGTAGATATTCGTTCGGCGAGGGCGGCGCGTTGGGTTCGGGGATCCACGGCGGGACGTTCAGCTCCTCGTGCCGGTACACGAGTTGGTCGCCCTCGAGCTTCGGCGGCGCGCTGGTGACGTTGTGCGCGTCCACCTGCATCTGCGAGTCCTTCGGGGCGATCACGGTGTACGTGGACCACGCGTTCGGCATGCCCGCGACCTGGTAGTAGAAGATGGACGCCGCAAAGCCCGGCTGCGCCGGCCCGCGTGGCGAGTGCGCCTGGAGAAACTCGTACTCCACGTAGTCGCCCACCTGAACGCCCGGGAGGCTGATCGACTCCTTGCCGGAGATGTCCTCCGGTTCGAGCACGGTGCCATCCGGTTTGATGGTCCGGAGCGAGAGCACCGCCGCACCGGCGGGGAGATTCACTTCCGCGATGGCGGAGACCCCCTCCTGCGAGAGCGCCTTCTGGATGACGTGGATCCGATCGACCATCGAGCCATCCGGGAACGCCTCCACCGCCGCCATGTCCAGCACCAGCGCCGAGGCCGCCTCTTCGGTGCCGTGCTTCGCCTCGTACCGGCGGATCGCCTCGGCGCCGTCGATCGCATACTCGGACAGAAGCTCCTTCCCGGTCTTCGCGCGGTGCACGCTGCGGCGCAACGCGAGGTCGCCGCCGGCCAGGCGCAGCGCCTTCTCCCGCGTGGCGAGCGCGTCCTTCGGGCGGCCGGCGAACTCCTGCACGTCGGCGAGCCTGCGCAGGAGCTCGGCGTCCCGTGGCCACAGCGCGGCGGTCTTCTGGAGCAGCGTCTCCGCGTCCGGGAAGCGGCGAGCTGCCACGTAGAGCGGGATGAGGCTCTGGATCACGCCGAGGTTGGAGGGATCGCGCGCGAGCAGGCCTTCGTACAGGGCGATCGCCTCCGGCAGGTTGCCGCGGGTGCGCGCGTGCTCGGCGAGACGGGTGCGCGATCCGGGGCAGCCCGCCTGCGCCTGCACCCACCGGTCCGCCAGCGCCACCGCGTCGCGTCGGCGCGCGAGGTCGTAACGCAGGTTGAGCGCTTCGCAGAGCCCGGGCTGGATGGACAGCGCCTCCTCCGCGCTCCGTTCCGCCTGCGCGTCGATGCCCATGGCCAGCTCCACGCGCGCGCGGAGCATCGGGACCGGGAAGCCCGCGGGCGTGTACGCCGCCTTCGCGCGCTTCACCAGCTCGGATGCCTCCTGCTGGCGGCCGTCGTCCAGCGCGAACTGCGCCCGCATGAGAAGTGCGTCGACGTCACCTTTGTCCCTGTCCAGCGCCGCCTCGAGGTCGCGCGTGGCACGCGCCCGGGCCACCCGCGAGGGCAGCTCGCGATCCGCCATCGAGAGCCGGGCGCGCAAAGACAGGAGAGCGGGCGTGAGCGGGGCGGTCGCGGCGAGGTGCGCCATCAGCCGTTCGGCGCCGTCCGCGTCCCGCCCCATGCCGTCTTCGATCGCCACGAAGGACGCGAGCACCGTTCCCACCTCGTCCTCGAGCGTCCGCGCGTACGACGCCGCATCCGGCCAGGTGGCGGGCGCATCGAGGAGCGGCACGCTTCCGTCCCACTTCGGCGCGGGCCCGGAGGCGGGGCGGAAGCGGAGGTGCGCGGGTGACCCGTCGGCGCGCATCACCGAGACGGTGAGGCCGGCCATCGCGTCGTGGTTGGACACCTTCAGCATCAGCCGGTGCGCGCCCACATCGAGCGCGACCGCGCGGGCGCTGACGGTGGAGCGCGCGTGCTCGAAGCTCCGGCGTTCGAACAGCGGCGTGCCGTCGATCCACGCTTTGAGGGGCGCGTTGGTCACGCTGCGCACGACGAAGGTGCCAGGCGCCTCCACGTCGAAGTCCGTGGCGAGCACGTACATGTCCCCGTCGGAGGGTTCGCCGCCCAGGCCCACGCGCCCGTCGGGGAAGTGGAGCACCCGCGGCGGCGTCGGCCCGAAGGGGCCGTCGAACGGACCGCTCAGCGCGCCGTCGCGTTCGGGCGGCGTGACCTCGTCGAAGGCGATGAGGTGGAACGGCGAGAATGGGCCCGCCAGCGTCCACCCGGTCGGCACGCCCATCTCATCGAGGACCCGGGTCTGGGCGGCGCCGTCGACGCGTTGGCCGGCGATGGTGGCCACCGCGGAGCGCAACAGGTGTGCCGCGTCCCCGGGCGGGTGCTGCGCGAGCGCCTGCGCCACGCCGGCGAGGATGCGATCGTCCAGCGCCGTCGAGGTCCCCACCTGCCCGAGCACCTCGCGCGCCGCGGCGGCGCAGAGCGGGTGCGCGGCGGCGCGCGTGCAGAGGGTGAAGGCGGAGTCGATGACACGCTCGGGGTGCGCTGCGCGGCGCGAAAGCAAAAGCTCGCCGTAGAGCGCCCACGGCTCGGCCGGATCCTCTTTCAGCGCAGCGTCGAAGCGCGCCTTCGCCCGCTTCGCATCGCCTTCCACGAGCCACGCGTGAAACCCGCCGAGCGCGCGCGTGTGCGCGTCGGCGTGCGGGCTGTCGGCGTCGCGCGCAGCGGCTTCCAGCTTTCCGGTGGGAGAGGCGATGCGCTTCGGACAGCCGGCGAGGACGAACGCGGCGAGCACCACGGGCGCGAAGGCGCGCGACGAGCGGAGGGCGTGCATCGTCGCCGCGGCTTAGCCGATGCGTCCGGCCCCGGCTACGTGCGAGTGCACCCGCGCGGGGGCGTTCACCGCCGGCTGCGCTTCTTGTGCGTGGGAGGCACAGGGGTGTGCTTCTTCGGCGCCGGAGCGGGGGCACGCGTCGGCGCGCGCACTTTGGGCTGGGTGGCGGCGGGCCGCACCTGCTGCGGCGCATTCTCCGCGGCCAGCTCGGGAGTGACCGGCGCCGGTGGCGTGGTTGACACCTGGTAGCGGACCTTCTGGAAGCGGCAGGTCCCCTCGACGCAGCCGAAGGAGGGGTGCACCTCGCCGCCGAGCTCCTTGCGCCAGTCCTTCCCCAGGTTCACCGGTTCGGCGACGACGCGGCGATCCGAGCCTTCGCCCACCTCGGCGCGCGCCTGGCCGGTGTCGTCGATGGACAGGCGCAGCACCGCGGAGCCGCCGTCCGGCGTGGGTGGCCCGAGCATCACGCCGCGACGCTCGCCCAGCGCCCACTCGAAGGTGATGGGTTCGCCGGGGCGCGCGAGCGACACCGCGAGGTAGCGGCCGGGGGTTCCCTGCAGAAGCAGCACGCCGCGCGCGCCGGCGGGTCTGCCTTTGAGCAGCCGGCGGACGAAGGGAATCACGCCCTCGTCGTCCGGCACCGCCTCCACGGAGGCCGTGACGCTCACCGTGTCGCCTTCGAGCCCCACCACGTCGGGCTGAAAGCGCGCCGCCGGGTGTCGGCGATCGGCGGCGGAGGTGAAGACGCCGTCCTTTTCCGCCAGCGGGCGCCCGAAGGTCAGCAGGGGGATCTGATCCGGGCCGCTGCCGAGGTCGAGGCGCCGCTTTGGACCTTCCTTGTCGAGGCGGCCGGAGGCGGTGAGGATGTCTTTCGCGTCGAGCTCGCCGATGGTGGGCGCCGCGGGGAACGGATCCGCCGGTTCCACCTGATGGGCGCGGTACCAGCTCACCGCGAGCACGCCGGCCGCCGCCAGCACGCACGCCGCTTCGATGGTCCGGAGGGTGGCGCGCGCGCCGCGTTTGATCCGCGCCATCAGCCGGCCGCCGGGGCCGTGCGCAGGCCCCAGGCTGGTCTTGCTCACCGGCGCGAGCGGTTCGAGATCGGCGATGAGCTCGGACACCTTTTGGTAGCGCTCGGCGGGATCCTGCTTGAGGCACCGCGCGACGATGGCGTCCACCTTCGCCGGCACGTCCGGCTTGCGCTGAGACGGCGGGTCGAAGTTGCCCATCGGCACCTCGCCCACCAGAAGCTCGTAGAGGATGACGCCCAGCGAGTAGATGTCCGCTCGGTGGTCGGCCTTGCGCGCGTCCACGCGCTGTTCGGGCGCCATGTACGCGGCCGTACCCATGGACACGTGGGTCTCGGTGACGTTGAAGCGGTCCTGGTTCTCGCCCTCGATGAACGAGGCCAGCCCGAAGTCGGTGACCTTGGGGATGCCGCCCGCCTGTTCGTCGAAGAGGATGTTCTCCGGCTTGAGGTCCCGGTGGATGACCCCGCGCGAGTGCGCGTATTCGATGCCGCGGCAGATCTCGTGGATCATCCGGAGCGCGCTGCCGGGCTCGAGCAGCGGGGAGCGCATCACCTCGCGCAGCGACGGCCCGTCGATGTACTCCATCACCAGGTACCAAGTGTTCTGGTGGTGGCCCTTGTCGACGATGTTGACCACGTTCGGGTGGGAGAGCGTGGCCAGCGCCGCCGCCTCCTTCTCGAACCGGGTGACGAAGGACGGATCCCGTGCGAGCTCGGTGGCGAGGATCTTCACCGCCACGGTGCGGTTGAGGGACAACTGGGTGGCGCGGTGGACCTCTCCCATCCCGCCGCGCCCGAGCAGCGATTCCAGCCGGTAACCCGGGATGAGATCGGGTTTGCGCGTGCGGTTGACGGCTGTCGCTTCGACTCCGGCCATGGGGGCGTGAAGGTACTACGCCTCCCGCGGACGCATCAGCTTCCTTCCGACCCGTATGCGGACCTGCGTGAACCCCGCGTGCAGACGGCCGCACGGCTGGTAGAAGGTGGCGTGCTCGGCCGGCTTTTGTCCCGAATCGTGTTCAGGGCAGGCAGCGCGCTCGCGCGCCGGACGGCGACGCGCACTTCCAGCGCGCTCGCGGCCGCGGCGGCGGGCGCGGTGGACGAGCTCCG
Source organism: Myxococcaceae bacterium (assembly GCA_019686135.1). Taxonomy (GTDB): domain Bacteria; phylum Myxococcota; class Myxococcia; order Myxococcales; family Myxococcaceae; genus JADGHL01. The sequence continues at coordinate 8,668 of JADGHL010000039.1, forward strand.
CATCCATCTGCTCCGGAACCCTTCGGCGGTGAACGAACGCGGGCCGTCCGGCGAGACGCCGCTGCACCGGGCGGTCACCCGGGGACACCTGGAGGCCATCCGCGTGCTTCTGGCGCACGGCGCGGACGTCGACGCGCGCGCGGCGGAGGGAGAGACGCCGCTGCACCTCGCGGCGCTCGACCAGCCCGCCGCGGTGGTGCGCGCGCTGCTTTCGGCCGGCGCGGACGTGCACCCGCGCGCGAAGGGCGGGGTCACGGCGCTCCACCTCGCCGCGGTGCGCGGCGATCCGGAGATCGTCCGGCTCCTGCTCGACGCCGGTTCGGACATCGAGGCCGCGGAGGACGGCGCGAACCGCGCGCTCCATCGCGCCGCCGCGGAAGGGCACGCCGAGGTCGTGGCGTTGTTGCTCGACCGCGGCGCCGACATCGGCGCGAGGGGCCACGATGGCTTCACCGCAGAAAGCCTTGCCACGCTGAACCGGCACGCGGCCGTGGTGGCTTTGCTCAAGGCGCGGGCCGCGCGCGGAGGGTGAGCGTCCCTAAGCCGGCTCGCTCCACATCGGCTTGAGGTCGAGCGGGAGCTGCGACGCCACGTCCTTCGCCTCGCCCTCGCTGATGTGGGCGCGCACGGTGAGGAAGACGTTGCGGATCATCGTCTCCGCGCGCTGTTCGTCGACGCCGAGCGCCCCGGCGACCGCGGAGACGAACTCGTCGCGGTGGATCTTCGCGACGGAGCGGCCCTGCAGCGGCTTGCGCGCCTCGGAGATGATCTCCTGCAGCTTGATCGGCAGCTGGGCGTTGAGGTCGCGGGCCTCTTCGCCGGTGAGGCGCTGCTCGAGCAGGGTGAGCACCACGCCCGCCGCGCGCACGGCCTCCTCCACGCTCCCGAAGGCGCCGGTCGACACCAGGTCGCGGACGAAGAAGACGAAGGTCTGGGCGGTTCGGGACTCGTGACGTTCGGGGTTCGATGACGAGGTGTTGTCCATTGCGCGGCTCCTCCTTGCGTGTGAGGTGTGCATCGTGGAGCCGGTGAACCACCGCCCTGAGTGGTGACCAGGCGGTCAGCACAATGGGCCCGCTCGTCCGCGCGCTCACCGGACCCACTGGACGCCGCGCGTCCACAAAGCGCATCCTGCGCGGCCCAAACGAACGCTTCCTGAGGAGAACACCATGCCCCGCACCCGTTTCGTCTCTCTCGGCATCCACGTCCCGGATCGTGTCGTCACCAACCACGATCTGACGAAGTGGATGGAGACGAGCGACGAGTGGATCCAGCAGCGCACCGGGATCAAGGAGCGCCACTGGGTGGAGGGGAACGTCGGCGCCAGCGATCTGGCGTTCGAGGCGGCGAAGAAGGCGCTCGCGAAGGCCGGCTGGGAGGCGAAGGACGTGGAGGCGATCGTCTACGCGACGCTGTCGCCGGACCACAACTTCCCCGGGGATGCCTGCTTCCTGCAGGCGAAGCTGGGCGTGCCGGGGATCGCCGCGCTCGACATTCGCAACCAGTGCTCCGGCTTCATCTACGGCCTCTCGGTGGCGGACGCGTGGATCCGCAGCGGACAGTTCAAGCGGGTGATGCTGGTCGGCGCGGAGGTGCACTCGACCGGGCTCGACATCAGCACCCGCGGGCGGGATGTGTCGGTCATCTTCGGCGACGGCGCGGGCGTGGCGCTGCTCGAGGCCACCGAGGAGGAGGGCATGGGCGTGCTCTCCACGCACCTGCACGCGGACGGGCGCTACGCGAAGGACCTTTGGACCGAGGCGCCGGCCTCCTGCATGAACCCCCGCCTGACGCACCAGATGCTCGAGGAGGGGCGCCAGTACCCGAAGATGGACGGGCAGAAGGTGTTCAAGAACGCGATCGTCCGGATGCCGGAGGTGGTCCGCGAGGCGCTCACGAAGAACAACCTCACCACGCGCGATCTGAAGGTGCTCATCCCGCACCAGGCGAACCTGCGAATCACCGAGATGGTGCAGCGCTCGCTGGAGCTGACCGACGAGCAGGTCTTCAACAACATCCAGAAGTACGGGAACACCACCGCGGCGTCGATCCCCATCTGCCTCGCCGAAGCGATCGAGGCGCGCAACGTCCAGCGCGGCGATCTCGTCGCCCTCGCGGCGTTCGGCGCGGGCTTCACGTGGGCGAGCGCCCTGATTCGCTGGTAGGCGTGGGCTCGGTGGAGGGGCGGCTCCGGGAGGTCCATGCGGCGCTCGATGCGTGCCGGGCCTGTCCCGACATGATCGGCCCGGTGGTGCATGGACCGCCGGTGGTCAGCTCCATCTTCCTCGTCGGTCAAGCGCCGGGTCCACGCGAAGGGAGCTTCGGCCGGCCGTTCGCGTGGACCGCGGGCAAGACGTTGTTCCGCTGGTTCGAGAGCGCGTTCGGCGCCGACGAGGAGACGGTTCGCGCCCGCATCTACATGGCCGCGGTCGCGCGGTGCTTTCCGGGCAAGGCGAAGGGCGGCGGCGATCGGAAGCCGGATCCGGAGGAGATCGACCGCTGCCGCGCCTTCCTCGAGCGTGAGGTGCAGATCCTCCGCCCGAAGCTGCTGTTGCCGGTGGGCACGCTCGCCATCACTCAGGTCATGGGCGAAGCGACACCGCTCGCGGAGATCGTCGGACGGCAGCTCCGGCTGCGCTACCACGGCGTGGAGATGGACATGATCGCGCTCCCGCACCCGAGCGGCGCCTCCACGTGGCACCGCACGGAGCCGGGCCGGTCTCTGCTGGAGAAGGCGCTCCGCCTCATCGCGCGTCACCCGGAGATCCGGGCCACTTTCGGGACGGGCCGCTGAGCGCGGGTACAATCGCCCGCATGCGCGCGCCGGTGTGCTTCGCCGCAGGGCTGTTCCTTGTCTCGTCCTCCGCGTTCGCGGTGGACGCGGAGCGCGCCCGCGAGGAACTGGAGCGCGAGCTCCGCGAGCTGGTCTCCATCCCGGCGCCCCGCGTGGTGATGGAGTTCGAGGCGCTCGACGAGCCGAACCTCCGGCTGGAGTCGGCCGACTTCCTCCTCGACGGCCGCCCGATCGCGCCACCCGGTGTCGACGTCCTCCATCAGCCCGCCGCCCCCTCCGAAGCCGAAGCTGGTCGCCGACGCCGCGCCCACGACTTCCGCCTTGGCCCCGCCGAAACCGGCCGAGCAGGAGCTTTCACACGTCGCCAGGCGGCGCTCACGCCACCACGACGCGACGGAAACCAAAAAGCCCACGCGTTCGTCCCGCTCGCGCCGCCCATCGGTGTCCGCCTCGACGTCGTCTGCTTCCTCGAAGTCACCCGGCTCGGTGAAGCTCGCCCTGGCCGGCGGCGCGGACGATGAGCCGAAGGGGAGCGACGTGGACTCGACGTCCAAATCGGCTCCGGCGCAGAGCTCCATGATGCTCGCTCCCGCCGAAACCGCAGCCGATAGGTCGACGGTCGCCGCCGCGGCCGGTTCGGCGACGGAGTCGGAGACGGTTGCCGCCGCGTTCGTCGCTGGCCCTGCGCCGTCCGATGCGGAACGCGCGGCGCAGGCTGAACCGGGGACGCACGCGGTCGCCCCGAACGACCCTGGGACTCCGGCCGCCCGGGATGGCGACGCTGAGGCGGACGGCGCCGGTGCGATCGGTCAGCACTTCCTGTTCGCCGGCGGTGGGCTGGTGGTGCTGGCGCTCATCGTCGTGGTCGTGCGACGGCGTCGTCCGCTCTCGGTGCCTCACGACTGAGCGCGGCGTCAGACGCCAATGACCGTCACCGTCACCCGCCGGCGATGGGGTTGGTGCCGGTGCTCCCAGACGTAGATCCCCTGCCAGGTGCCGAGCGCCAGCCGGCCCTCCCGCACCGGCACGTTCAGCGAGCTCGTCGTCAGGATGGTCCGTACGTGCGCGGACATGTCGTCCGGCCCCTCCGCGTCGTGCACGAACATCGGCGCGCCGTCCGGCACCAGCCGCGAGAAGAACGTCTCCAGATCGCGCCGCACGTCGGGGTCTGCGTTCTCGCAGAGGATCAACGACGCGCTGGTGTGGTGCAGAAAGACGTTGCACAGGCCATCGGCCACTCCGCTCTCGGTGACGGCGCGCTGCACCTCGGCGGTGACGTCGGTGGTCCCGCGGCCCTGCGTCTGGACCTCGAACGTACCCTTCCCCATGCCCTCATCCTGAAGCCTCTGGTCCCCTGACGGGAGGACGATCTCCCTCCCCGCCGATCGATGCGCATTGTCCAGGCAGGAGGCGTGCGACGGCTGACACCCGCTACCTGCGATCGAGGAGGTTCTGGACCCGCTCGGTTGGAGCCGTGGTCTTTGTCCTCGTCTACGTTCTGCTCGGCGATCTGGGCTATCGCGTGTCGTACACACCGACCGGTGTGCTCGCGGCGTGGTGGGCACCCAGCGGGCTTGCGCTCGCGGCCTTTCTGCGCACCCACCGCACGACCTGGCCGTGGATCATCGTCTCGGTGCTCGTCGCTGCGACCGTGGTCGACCTGCAGCAGGCGATCTCGCCGGTCCAGGTGGTCTACCGGACGGTCGCCGACTGCGTCGAGCCGCTGGTCGCCGCGTCCCTCCTCCGCAGCCGCTACGCCCGCATCCGGACGTTCAGCACGGTCCGTGAGGTCCTCGGCTTCTCGGTGATTGGCGGCCTGATGGGCCCCTTCGCGGGGACCTGCATCGCCGCGGCCGGCCGCCTGCTCACGATGCACGAGCCGCTCGGCAGGGTAGGCGCCTTCGCCGTGGTGTGGTTCGGGAGCGCCAGCCTCGGGGTGATGCTGTTTGCGCCCGCGTTGCTCACGCTTCGCATCCGCCGCGCCCGCATCACGCCGCTCCGGTACGGGGAGATCGCGCTCCTCGGCGCGGCGACGGTGCTGCTGTCGCTTCTGGCGCGCATGACTGGAACCTCCGGCGGGATCGCGCTGGTGCTGGGGTTTGCGGCCTTCCCGGCGCTCACCTGGGCCGCGGTCCGCTTCGGCGTCTCCGGCGCGGCGCGGACCTCCGCGGCGCTCTCGCTGTTGTCGGTGTGGGCGATGCTGGCTGCGGGCACCCAGGCCGGGCCGTGGCGGCTGGTGGCGATCCAGAGCACCTACGCGCTGGCGGCGTTCACCGCGCTCACCCTCGCCGCGCTCACCTCGGAGACGAGGAGGCTGCGCGCGCAGGCCGAGGCCCAGGCGCTCCGCGCGGAGGAGACGCTCGCGCTCCTGGACGGGGCGATCCGCAGCGCGCCGTTCGCGTTCGCCTTCTTCGACCGCGGGCTGCGCCTCACCCGGTTCAACGATGTCTTCGCCTCGCTTGCGAAGGGCCCCGGCGCGGTGGTGATCGGCGGGCCGATTGAGGCCGTGTCGGCGGGGGCGGGACGGCAGCTCGAACCGTTATTGCGCTCGGCGCTCACCGCCGGCGAGCCGATGGTGAGCCAGGACATCGAGCTGACCGAGGGCGCGCGCCGCCACTGGCTCTGTTCGGCGTTCCCGGTGCGCGTCTCGGGCCGCGAGCCGGCCGGCGTGGGCCTGTTGATGGTGGACATCTCCGAACGCATCGCCGCCGAGCGCGAACGGGTGGTGCTCTACCAGCAGGCGGAGGAGGCGATCCGCGCGCGGGACAGCCTTTTGTCCATCGCCTCGCACGAGCTAAAGACGCCGCTCACGCCGCTCGCGGCGCGGCTGTACATGATCCGCAAGAAGATCGTCGAAGGGCAGCCGGTGTCGCCGGAGGCGATCGACAAGACGCTCAAGAGCGTCCGCCAGCTCACCGACCTCATCAACGATCTGCTCGACGCGTCGCGGATCGCCCACGGCGGGCTCACCATCCGCGGCGAGCCGCTTCTGCTCAACGACCTGGTCCGCGCGTCGGTGGACGCCTACCGCGACGCGAGCCCGGCACACTTCCTCGAGCTGGAGGTGCCGGACGTGCCCATCTGGGTGAAGGGCGACGCGCAGCGGCTGACCCAGGTCTTCACCAACCTGCTCGACAACGCCATCAAGTACAGCCCGGACGGCGGCACGGTCCGGGTGCGGGTGAAGATCCTCGGCAAGGAGGCGGAGATCACCGTCACCGATGAGGGCATCGGCATCCCCGAGGCGTACCGGCGCCGGCTGTTCGAACGCTTCTTCCGCGCGCCCAACGCCACGCTCTCCTACGGCGGGCTGGGCCTGGGCCTGTACATCACCCGCGACATCATCGACCGCCACGGGGGACGCATCTGGGCGGGGAGCGGACCCGGAAGAGGGACGACCTTCCACGTCATTCTTCCGCTGCTCGCGCCCGCCGAGATGGTGGAGGCGCTGCACTGACCGCTTTGGACGTGGGGGAGGGAACGCCGGAACGGGGACACCACACGACGCCGCGGGACCGGCCTTCCCGCGGCGCCCTCAACCGTCGCCGGGGGCTACACCCAGTCTTCGCGGATGCGACGGTGCGCGAACTTCTCGGCGGTGGGCTTCTGGCTCTGCTCCGTGGCCAGCAGCGGGCAACGCGCGCACGTCCAGCTCCGCCAGTTCTTCTTCACCGCCACGTCGAGGCAGGTCTCGTAGCAGGCGCAGAAGACGTTCCGCACTTCTTCAACGGGCTGACCGCGGTCGTTGAGCTTCGACTCCGATGGAACCGGCAGCATCATACGGTGGCACCTTCTCCAGTCATTCCCCCCCGCGAGCTATCTCAACAGCAGGCAGATTGGGTCAATTCCGAGCATTCGGTCGACAGCAGGCCTACATCTGTTCGCTCTAATTGGAGCCATCACCGCACACTGTCGCCTTCCGGACGCGCGCCGGCATTGCGCCGGACACTCATGCATCCGAACGATTGCCCGCTCGACGGGCCTGTTTCAGGAGTTCCCGGATGACGCACGCGATCCGAATCCATCAAATCGGCGGCCCCGAGGTGATGCGCTGGGAGCCGATCGACGTCGGGCCTCCGGGCCCGGGCCAGGCGCGCATCCGCCACCACGCCGTGGGGGTGAACTTCGTCGACATCTACCAGCGCTCCGGGCTGTACCCGCTGGAGCTGCCCACGGTGCTCGGGCAGGAGGGCGCGGGCGAGGTGGTTGCGGTCGGGCCGGGGGTGACGGAGGTCCAGCCCGGCGATCGCGTCGCCTACGCGGGGCCCACCGGCGCCTACGCACAGGAGCGGCTGATCCAGGCGGACCGTCTGGTGAAGCTGCCGGACGACATCTCCTACGAGACCGCCGCGGCGATGATGCTCAAGGGGATGACGGCGAGCTATCTGCTGCGCCACACCCACCGCGTCCAGCCGGGCGAGACCATCGTCTTCCACGCCGCGGCCGGAGGTGTGGGGTTGATCGCCGTGCAGTGGGCCAAAGCGCTCGGGGCGGTGGTGATCGGCACGGTGGGCTCGCGCGAGAAGGCGGAGCTGGCCCGGCGCGCAGGCGCGGACCACGTGGTCATCACCCGCGAGGAGAAGCTCTCCGAACGGGTGAAGGACATCACCTCCGGACGCGGGGTGCCGGTGGTCTACGACTCGGTGGGCGCCGCCACCTTCGACGAGTCGCTGGCGTCGCTGGAGGCGCGCGGCCTTCTGGTCAGCTTCGGGCAGGCGTCCGGGAAGGTGCCGCCGTTCGACATCACCGTCCTCGGCGGAGCGCGGTCGCTGTACCTGACGCGTCCCTCGCTTCACGCGTACACGCGGACCCGCGCGGAGCTGGAGGACAACGCCCGGGCGCTGTTCGACGTCGTGCGGAGCGGGAAGGTGAAGATCGAAATCCACCAGCGCTACAGGCTCGAGGACGCGGCCCAGGCCCACCGCGATCTGGCGGCCCGGAAGACCACCGGTTCGACGGTGCTCACGGTGTGAGCGCCTACGCCGAACGGAGCTGGAGCTGCGGCTCCTGGCGCAACAGGCGGAAGGCGATCGCGTTCTCCTCCACCATCTCCGCGTCCACACGGATCGTCGGCGGCAGGCAGCAGGTGATCGCCCCGAGCGTGCTGGAGGCGTCCATCCCCTTCTCTAGCGTCACCACCACCTTCTCCTGGGCGTCCAGCTCCAGGGTCAGCCGCGCCGGGCGATCGCGGTTGCCGGCCGCGTTGCCGCGGATCACCAGACGGTCTCCCCAGCGCCAGATCTTCTGACCGCGATCGCTGGAGCGCGCGACGACCTTCACCTTGTTCGTGAGAGCTGAGGTTTCCATGGCTCCCACACAGGAGCACCTTTCGAGCCAGCGCGAAGTCCGCGAAACAACTTGACCGGATGGTGAAATCCGGTGAGCACCCGAGGAGACACTGACACCGCGCAGAGACGCGCCGTGGTAGAACGTCCGCCACCCAACGGAGCGGAGGACCGCGGCGCTGACCACCGGGCAGGAATGGCTGATCGACGCGACCGGATGCGATCCCGCCCGGCTGCGTGACGAGCATGCGCTCCGGGCGCTGTTCGAGGTGTTGATCGCTCGCCTGGAGCTCAGGGTGGTGGGTTCGCCGCAGTGGCACCGCTTCCCGGGGCCGGGCGGCGTGACCGGGCTGGCGCTGCTCTCCGAATCGCACCTGACCATCCACACCTTCCCCGAGCTCGGGTTCGCGGCGCTCAACCTCTATACCTGCCGCGACCGCGCGCAGCCGGACTGGGAGTCGCTGGTGAAGGAGCTCCTCGGGGCCAAGGAGATCTCCATCCGCGAGCTCCGCCGTGGCACGGGAGGCTCGAAGTGACCGAGGGTCGCTGCCCGTCGTGCGGCGCGCCGATCGCCTTCAAGGCCGGATCGGCGCTGGTGCAGGTCTGTCCGTACTGCAGCACGGTGGTGGCGCGCACAGGCCCGGCGCTGGAGGCCCGCGGGAAGATCGGCGCGCTCGTCGACACGGACTCGCCGCTCCAGCTGCACGCGCACGGGCGCTACCAGGACCAGGGCTTCACCATCGTCGGCCATCTGCAGAAGGACTACGGCCGGGGCCCGTGGGACGAGTGGTACGTCGAGTTCGACGACGGCCGCACCGGGTGGATCTCCGAGTCGGAGGGCTCGTTCCACGTCCTCTTCCCCGCGCCGGGCTCGCCGCTGTCGTTCGCCCTCCTGGAGCCGGGCAGTCAGATCGAGATCGACGACGGCCAGGGCGGGTCGGTGGAGCTGGTGGTGGAGGAGAAGGGCACCGCGCGCACGGTGTCCGCGGCCGGCGAGCTCCCGAGCGACGTGGAGGCGGACGCCGTCTCCCACTACGTCGACGCCAGCGCCGCGGACGGCCGGCTGTGCACGCTCGACTTCGGCGCCGGCGACAAGGGCGCGGAGGTGTTCCTCGGCGCGCGCGTGCCGCTGGAGGAGCTGGGGATCGCCGAAGGCGAGCTGCGGCCGCGGACGAAAAAGGCCGCGCTCGTCGCCGCCCGCTGCACGTCCTGCAACGCGCCGCTCGAACTGCGCGCGCCGGACCGGACGAAGCGCGTCGCGTGCCCGAACTGCGCCGCGTTGCTCGACGCCAGCAGCGGGAAGCTTTCGCTCCTGCAGCACCTCGAACCCCCGAGCCACCAGCCGGTCATCCCGCTGGGGAAGACGGGGACGCTCAAGGGCGTGGAGTGGACGTGCATCGGTTTTCTGGTGCGCAGCTGCGAGGTGGACGGGGTCCGGTACCCGTGGGACGAGTACCTCCTCTTCCACCGCACGCGCGGGTTCACCTGGCTGATGCTCTCCAACGGGCACTGGGTCTTCCTGGAGCCCATTCCCGCCGGCGCCGTCAGCTGCGTGCCGCTGGTGAACGCGCGCTACCAGAAGCGCAACTACCGCCCGTTCCAGTCGGTGACCGCGCGGACCGACTACGTGCTCGGCGAGTTCTACTGGGAGGTGGAGGCCGGCGAAACCGCCGAGGCGACCGAGTACATCGCGCCGCCGTACTCGCTCAACGAGGACCACACGGAGAACGAGACCACCTGGACCCACGGCGAGTACCTCGCGCCCGAGGTGGTGAAGGCGGCCTTCGGACTGAGCGAGGTGCCGGTGCCCGAGGGCGTGGCGCCGTCCCAGCCGAACCCCTCCCAGGCGAAGATCAACGCCGCTTTCAAGTGGGCGTTGATCTGGGGCGGCGCGCTGGTGGCGCTCTTCATCTTCTTCCTGCTGTGGATGCCGCAGGCGGTGGTGTTCGACAAGATGATCGACCTGCCGCTCGGCCACGTCGAAAGCGGCGCGCCCAGCGCGATGTACTTCTCCGAGCCCTTCGAGATCCCGAGGACCGGGAACGTGCTCGTGGAGGTGTCCGCAACCCCGCTGTCGAACTCCTGGGTGGGGATCGAAGGCGACCTGGTGAACACGGACACCGGAGAGGTGACATCGTTCTATCAGGAGCTCAGCTACTACTCGGGCGTCGACGCCGATGGCGCCTGGTCCGAGGGTTCGACCGACGCGAGCGACTACCTCTCGCACGTCGAAGCGGGCCGCTACACGCTCAGGCTGGTGCCGACGTGGGACCATCAGCCGTCGCACTATCGGGTACGGCTGACCTCGGGCGTGCCGCGGCTGCTCTGGGTGGCGCTGGGCGTCGGAGGACTGTTCGCGATGGCGCTCGCGATGTCGGTGTCGGCGGCCGGCTTCGAGGCGAAGCGCTGGAGCGAGTCCAACCTCGGCGGGGAAGACGACATCGAGTGGGGAGACGACTGAGATGGTGAAGTACGTCGGCGGGGCGATCGTCCTGCTCTACGCGGCGATGAACCTGTGGGGATACGAGCCCTTCGCTTCCAGCGAGCGCGGCCGGGTCCCGGCGGACGCGCGGCGCGGGCCGGGCGGCGTCCTCATCTGGCACAGCGGCTTTCTCGGAGGGAAGTGATGGGCAACGAGCTGCTCCTGAAGGGAATCGTCAACTCGCTGGTGTATTCGGCGATCGGCCTCGTCGTGTTCGTGGCCGGCTTCTACGTGCTGCGGTTGATCCTTCCGTATGACGTCCACAAGGAGATCGAGGCGGACCAAAACACCGCGCTGGGCCTGGTGATCGGCGCCTTCATCCTCGGGCTCGCCATCATCATCGCGGCGGCGATCCACGGCTGATCGCCCGCGCCCGGGCCTTTGATGAACCGCAGCCTGCTCTTCCTCACCGTCCTCGTCATCGCCACCTGCGGGCTGGTGTACGAGCTCATCGCCGGGACGCTGGCGAGCTACCTCATCGGCGACTCGGTGACGCAGTTCTCCACCGCCATCGGCGTGTACCTCTCCGCGCTGGGCCTGGGCGCGTACCTGTCCCGGTTCATCGAGCGCGCGGTGGCGCGGCGCTTCGTGGAGATCGAGCTGGCGGTGGCGTTCGTGGGCGGCATCTCCGCGCCGCTGTTGTTCCTCTGCTTCAGCTTTACCGGCGGCTTCCGGGTGGCGCTGTACCTGGTGGTCATCGCCATCGGAACACTGGTCGGGCTGGAGATCCCGCTTCTGTTGCGGATCCTCAAGGACCTGGTCCGCTTCAAGGATCTCGTCTCGCAGGTCCTCACCTTCGACTACGCGGGCGCGCTGGTGGCGTCCCTGCTCTTTCCGCTGATCCTCGTGCCGAAGCTGGGGCTGGTACGCACCTCGCTTCTGTTCGGGCTGGTCAACGGCGCGGTCGGGCTGTGGAGCACGTGGCTTCTGCGCCCGGCGCTGGGCGAGGTGCAAAGGCTCCGGCTCAAGGCGGTGGGCGTGTGCGCGCTCCTCTTCGTGGGCTTCGTGATGGGTGAGCGGCTCACCTGGTTCTATGAGGACCAGCTGTACGCCGACGACGTGGTGATGGCGAAGTCCTCGCCGTACCAGCGGATCGTCGTCACGCGCGGGCGGCGCGGCTTCTCGCTCTTCCTCAATGGGCACCTGCAGTTCGCCAGCGTGGACGAGTACCGCTACCACGAGGCGCTGGTGCACCCGGCGATGGTGTACGCGCCGTCACACCGGCACGTGCTGATCCTCGGCGGCGGAGACGGGCTCGCCGCGCGGGAGGTGCTCCGCTACCCGGACGTGGAGACCATCACCCTCGTCGACCTCGACGACGCGGTGACCACGCTCGGCACCACCTGGGACGAGCTCGCCGAGCAGAACGGGCACTCGCTCACCAACCGGAAGCTGAAGATCGTCAACACCGATGCGATGCAGTTCCTCGCCGAGGGCGACGGGAAGTACGACGTGGTGGTGGTGGACTTCCCGGACCCGAACAACTTCTCGCTCGGGAAGCTGTACACCACGCGCTTCTACCGCCTGCTCAAACGGCGGCTGGCGCCCGGCGGGACGGTGGTGATCCAGAGCACCTCGCCCCTTTTTGCGCGCCAGACCTACTGGTGCGTGGTGCAGACGCTGGAGGCCGCCGGCTTCTGGACTCGGCCCTACCATGCGCTCGTGCCCAGCTTCGGCGAGTGGGGTTACGTGCTCGCCGCGCCCGAGCCGCGCTCGCGCGTCCACCCGCTCCCGCCCGGCCTCAGGTTCCTCGACGACGAGACGCTGGAGGGGATGACGAAGTTCCCGCCCGACATGTCACGCGTCCCCGCGGAGGTGAACCGCCTCAACAACCAGGTGCTGGTCCACTATTTCGAGGAGGAGTGGCGGAAGTGGGATTGACCGGGGGCCTGACCCGGCGCGAGCTGGTGGCGGCGTTCCTCGGCGCGGCGGTGGCGAACGCCTCCTGCCGGAAGGAACGGCCGCGCGCACAGGTGCCGGGCGCGCTGGTCGATCGCGCGGTGGAGACCGGGCATCGGCTCCGGCCCGGATCGGGCACCGCGCCGCTCCCGCGCGCGAAGGAGATCCAAAACGTCGAGGTGTTGATCGCCGGCGGCGGCGTGGCCGGGCTCTCCGCGGCGTGGCGCCTCCGGGGCGCGGGGGTGAAGGACCTCCTCCTCTTGGAGCTGGACGAGGCGCTGGGCGGCACCGCGCGTTCGGGGAAGAACGCCGTCTCCGCGTTCCCCTGGGGCGCGCACTACCTGCCGGCGCCGCTTCAGGATCGCGGCCCGGCGGCGAAGCTGCTCCACGAGATGGGCGCCATCACCGGCACGCGCGACGACGGCACGCCAGAGATCGCCGAACAGCTCCTCGTGTGCGAGCCGGACGAGCGCCTCTTCTACCGGGGCGCGTGGTACCCGGGCCTGTACCTGCGCGCCGGCGCGTCGGCGGACGACCTCGCGCAGCTGCACCGCTTCGAACGGCGGATGGTGGCGCTCTCCGCGCTCCGCGACGGCCGTGGCCGCAAGGTGTTCGCGGTGCCGCTGGAGGAGGGGAGCGACGATGCGGAGTGGACCGCGCTGGACCGGATCTCAATGGCCGAGTGGCTCGAGCGCGAGGGCTTCACCTCCCCGCGGCTGCGCTGGTACGTCGACTACGCCTGCCGCGACGACTACGGCGCGCCGGCCGAGCGGATCTCCGCCTGGGCCGGGCTCTGGTACTTCTGCGCACGGCGCGACGGAGAGAAGGAGAACGCGGGCTTTCTCACCTGGCCCGAAGGCAACGGGCGTCTGGTGCGGCAGCTGTCGTCGTCGCTGTTGCCGAAGCAGCACCGCACCAACGTGCTGGTGCACACGCTCGAGCCCAAAGACGGCGGCTGGCTCGCGCACGCGTGGGATGCGCAGAAGAAGGCGCCGCTCGGGTTCTTCGCGCGTCAGGTCGTCTTCGCCGGGCCGCGCTTCGTCGCCGGTTACGTGGTGGCGCCCTGGCGGACCGCGCGGCCCGGGTTTCTCGACGCCTTCGTGTACGGGCCGTGGGCGGTGGCCAACGTCACGTTGAACCAGCTCCCGCTGGGCCGCGGCTACCCCATCTGCTGGGACAACGTCTTCTACGAGAGCCGAAGCCTCGGCTACGTCGTCGCCACGCACCAGCGCGAGGTCGCCACCGACGTCGGGCCGACGGTGCTGACCTGGTACTACCCGCTCGACGGCGCGGACGTGCGTGCCGAGCGCCAGCGGCTCCTTCAGGCGGACTACAACGCGTGGGAGGCGCTGGTGATGGCGGACCTGCGCGCCGCGCACCCCGGCGTGGACGACCTCGTCACCCGCATCGAGGTGATGCGCTGGGGCCACGCGATGATCCGCCCGGTGCCCGGCTTCGTTTGGGGCGGCGCGCGGACGAAGGCGCAGGCGAGCATCGGCGGAAGTCTGCACTTCGCGCACAGCGACCTCGGCGGGCTGGCGCTCTTCGAGGAGGCGAACTGGCACGGCGTCCGCGCCGCCGAGCAGGTGCTCGCCGCGCTGGGCCGCAGCGTCTCCAGCTGGCTCGGATAGCGAGCAGGTGTCCTCCGTGCAGCGGGCGGGCACGCAGGCGGCGGGCCGTCCCGAGGTGCGGACCGGACCCCTCCGTCCCCAACCTACCCGGAGGAACGAACGGAGGCTGCCGTGTTCGCAAGACTCATCACCATGGGATTGGCGACCTGGATTCTGGTCTCCGCAGCGGCGTTCGGCCCGCCCCGGGGAATCTTCGTGCTGATGCTGGTGGTCGCGTTCGGGACGTTCGCGTCCGAGGTGGCCGCCTTCTACCGGGACCGGTACCGCTTTTGGACCAGCGCGCTCGCCGTGCTGCTGATTCTGAGCGGCTTCTTCCTGACGAGGGACCTGTTCCTCATGTGGAACAACATCCTCTGCGGCCTGGCCATCTTCGGGCTCTCGATGGTGCGGGCGAAGGTGCTGCGCGACGGGACGTGGGTGCCGTGGTCGCGCAACCCGGCGTCGGAGGAGAACTACGAGGACATCGCCCGGCGCAACCGCGCGGACGTGCACCCGTAGAAGTTGTCCTAGGATGGCGCGGGTGGCCACACTCCTCCGCGCGATCCTGTGTTCGATGCTGGCGTCGTGCCTCGTCGTCGGCTGTGCCGAGCGGGGCGATCCCGGCCCCATGGGCCCGCCGGGTCCGCCGGGGGCGCCCGGAGCACCTGGAGCACCTGGCGCGCCGGGAGCGCCCGGGCCGAAGGGCGAGAAGGGAGACAAGGGCGATCCGGGCACCGCCACCGTGCTGCTCGTCGACGGCGGCACCGTCTTCGTCGAAGGCGGCGTGACCGTGGTGCAGGGACCGCCCGGACCTGTGGGCCCCACTGGGCCGATGGGACCGCCGGGCACCACCGGCCAGGGCATCTACGAGGTCTACGGCACAGGCCAGGTGGTCGTCTCCGCCGCGACGACCAGCCCCGTTCCCATCCCCGGGCTGTCCGAGACGGTGAACGTGCCTCCCGGCGCCACGGTGTACGTGCAGAGCAACGGCGGCATCCAGAGCACCGGCGCCACCGGCAGCACCTGGTCGGTCGTGGACGTGGTGCTGGTGGTGGACGGCGTCATCAGCACCACCGCCGGACAGCGCCGGGTGGCGATCGCCAACACCTCCTCCCTGGCGCAGCTCATCGGCAATTGGTCGTTCGGCCGCAGCTACTCGCTCGCGCCCGGTAATCACACGTTCGAGGTGTATGCGATCGGCGGTATCCCCGGGTCGGCGCCCGCCAACGTCAGCAGCGGGGGCTCGCCGCAGTTGCAGGGCGTGCTGACGGTGATGGTGCTTCAACAGTAGAGGTGACTCCTGCGCGCGTCTGACGCCCCGGTCGCATCATCCGAGACGGCGTGGCTTTTCTCCGCGCCGGTCGATCTCGCCGTGTTCGCCGGCAGCGCCGCCATCTCCGCGCTCTTCGTCGCGTTGGGGCCCGTCCTCGGCGTGCGGGACGACTTCCCGCTGTGGGCGTTCGTGCTGTTCGTCGTCTGCGTGGACGTGGCGCACGTCTGGTCGACCCTGTGGCGCGTGTACTTCGACGCCGCCGAGCTCCGCCGTCGGCTCGCGCTCTATCTGGGCGTGCCGATCGCCGTGTACGCGCTGGGGTTCGCGGCCTTTCAACAGTCCGCGCTCACCTTCTGGCGGCTGTTCGCGTACGCGGCGCTCTTCCACTTCATCCGCCAGCAGTATGGCTGGATGGCGCTCTACGGCCGCAAAGCGCGCACACCCGCGTTCGACCGTCGGCTCGACGCCGCGGTCATCTACGCCTGCACGCTCGGCCCGGCGCTGTGGTGGCACGCGAACCTGCCGCGGCCGTTCTGGTGGTTCGTCACCGGCGACTTCGTCGGCCTGCCGCACTGGGTGGGGACGGTCGCGCTCGCGCTGCACTGGGCGATCCTCGGCGCGTGGCTTCTGCGTCAGGGACAGCAGGCCGTGCGAAGACAAGGCGTCGTCCCCGGCAAGCTCCTCCTGGTTGCGGCCACGTGGGTCGCCTGGTACGGCGGGATCGTCCTGACACGGAGCGACTACGCGTTCACCGTGATGAACGTCGTCCTCCACGGCGTGCCGTACTTCGCGCTGTTGTACCGCTACGCGCGCGGCCGCCACGCGGAAAGTGACGGTGGTTACCGTGCGTTCGGCGTGCTGCTGCGCTTCGGTGTGCCCGGCTTCCTCGCCGTCCTGTTCGCGTTCGCCTTCGCCGAGGAGCTGCTCTGGGATCGCCTGGTGTGGCACGAGCACGCGCAGCTCTTCGGCGCCTCGTCGTTCGCGCTGGAGCCGGTGCTGCTCGGCTTCGTGGTTCCGCTGCTGGCCGTGCCGCAGGCGACGCACTACGTGCTGGATGCCTTCATCTGGAAGGCGGGGCGCGATCGCGCGCTGCGGACGAGACTGGGTTGGGCAACCGCGCGGGCTAAAGAACAGCCGCCCGAGGTCGCCGTGGACAATCCCGAGGGCGTTTCGTTAATGCCCTAGGAATGTCACGGCTTCTCCTGGTTTCGAATCGGTTGCCTGTCACGGTGAAGCTCGATGGCGAGAAGGTCGCGGTGACGCCCTCGACGGGCGGGCTGGCCACCGGGCTCAAGGGTCCACATCAGCAGTCCGGCGGCCTGTGGATCGGCTGGCCCGGGGAGGTGTCGCGCTTCACCGAGAGCCAGCGGCGCGACGTCGACGCGCAGCTGGCCAACCTCCGCTGCGCGCCGGTCTACCTCACGGCGCAGGAGGTGAACCGGTACTACGAAGGGTTCTCCAATCGTGTCCTCTGGCCGCTGTTCCATTACCTGCTCGATCGCATCCCGCTGCACTCGCGCGACTGGGAGACGTACCGGCAGGTAAACGAGAAGTTCGCCGATGCGGTCGTGCAGCGGTACGAGAAGGGCGACGTCATCTGGGTGCACGACTACCAGCTGCTTCTGGTGCCGGGGATGATCCGCCAGAAGCTGCCCGAGGCGCGGATCGGCTTCTTTCTCCACATCCCGTTCCCGTCTTCGGAGATCTTCCGCATCCTTCCCTGGCGGCAGGAGCTCCTCGAGGGGGTGATGGGCGCGGACCTGGTGGGCTTCCACACGCTCACCTATGCGCGCCACTTCGGGACTTCGCTGCTGAGGATCCTCGGCGTGCAGATCGCCGTGGACCGCGTCAAGTACCGCGGCCGCGACATCCGCGTGGGCGCCTTCCCCATGGGCATCGACGCGAAGGCGTTTGCCAGCTGCGGCGAGCTCGATGAAGTGAAGGAACAGGTGGCGCGGATCCGCCAGCAGGCGGCGGGGGCGAAGATCCTCCTCGGCGTCGATCGGCTGGACTACACGAAGGGCATCCCGCGGCGGCTGCTCGCGGTGGAGCGCGTGCTGGAACGCAACCCCTCGCTGCGCGGGAAGCTCCGGCTGATCCAGGTCGCGGTGCCGTCCCGCACCCGCGTCGACCAGTACGAGCAGTTCCGTCAGCAGGTCGACGAGCTCGTGGGGCGGATCAATGGCGCCTTCGGCACCATCGACTCCACGCCGATCCACTACCTCTACCAGTCCTTCAATCAGAAGGAGCTGTGCGCGATGTACCGGGCCGCCGATGTGCTTCTGGTCACCGCGCTGCGCGACGGGATGAACCTGGTGGCCAAGGAGTTCGTCGCCACGCGCACCGACGACGATGGGGTCCTCGTGCTGAGCGAGTTCGCCGGCGCCGCCGACGAGCTTGGCGAGGCGGTGCTGGTCAACCCATACGACGTGGACACCATCGCCCGCGCCATCGTCCAGGCGCTGGAGATGCCGGAGGAGGAGCGCAAGGTCCGGATGCACGCGCTCCGCCAGCGAGTGAACGACTTCGACGTGCACCACTGGGCGAAGACCTTCATCGAGACGCTGGAGCAGACGAAGATCGCCCCGAAGCCGAGGGCGCTGCGCATCTCCAGCGAGGACGAGCTCTCCGAGGTCGTGTCGGTCATCGCCGAGGCGCCGAAGCTGGCGCTCCTGCTCGACTACGACGGCACGCTCGTCTCGTTCGTGGGACTGCCGGAACTCGCCGCGCCCGGCGAGGCGTTGCGTTCGCTGCTCACGCGGTTGAGCGGGCTGCCCAACACCCAGGTGCACCTCGTGAGCGGCCGCAAGCGCGAACAGCTCGACCGGTGGCTTGGCGATCTCCCGCTCGGGCTGCACGCGGAACACGGGCTGTGGTCCAAGGACGGCCGCGGCCAGGACTGGCGGCTGGTGCGGGAGGTGCCGCGTGACTGGAAGGAGAAGGTGCGGCCGATCCTCAATCAGTTCGCCACGCTGGTGCCGGGCTCGTTGGTGGAGGAGAAGACCGCCTCGCTGGCGTGGCACTACCGGATGGCGGAGGCCGAGTACAGCGCGCACCAGGCCAACGAGCTTTACCTCCACCTCACCGAGGTGTTCGCCAACCTCCCGGTGGAGGTGATGTCGGGCGACAAGGTGGTGGAGGTCCGCCCCCACGGCATCTCCAAGGCGCTGAGCGCGCAGCGCGTGCACGAGATGGCGCCGGACGCGCTTCTGGTGGCGCTGGGCGACGACCGCACCGACGAGGACATGTTCGCCGCGCTCCCCCAAGGGAGCATCGCCATCCACGTCGGCCCGAAGCCGTCGATGGCGCGGTTCCGCGTGGCGGACGTGGCCAGCGTGCACCGCATCCTGGAGGAGATCATCCGCCGCCGCGGGTGAGCCGAACGGTGCGGGGTGTTCAGAATCGGGCAGGGTGGCTTGACCTGTGGGCTACCCGACCGCTAGGCCCACGCGCGACCTTCCGGAGGGTTTGCGACATGAAGAAGCTGATCGCGCTGGCAGTGGTGTGCTGTTCGACCTTCGCCTTCGCTCAGGCCGCGCAAGAGGGCGTGGACATGACGAAGGTGGGCCCGGCGGCGCGCAAGCCGAAGAACGAGGCGGCCATCAAGAAGGAGATCATGGCCTTCTTCAAGAAGGCCGACGAGGCGAAGGACTTCGACTCGATGGTCGCCCTGCACGACTTCCCGGTGTTCATGATCACCGACGACGCCAACGGCAACGTCGAGGCGAAGCTGTTCACCCGCGACGAGTACGTCGAGATGATGAAGCCGATGATGGAGCACATGCCGAAGGACATGAAGGTGACGCACAAGCCCACCATCACCGTGCTCTCCGACAACATGGCGAACGTGACCGACGCGTACACCATGACCATCGGCAAGCAGAAGGTGAGCGGGAAGAACTCAGGCTTCCTGGTGAAGAAGAACGGCCAGTGGCTCTGGAAGACGATGGAGGAGGCCGGCTGGGGCGGCATGGGGCACGGCGATAGCGCCGCCACGGGCGGTGCCGGCGCGGAGACGAAGTAGCCGCCGCATCAGAAGACGCCGCTTCCGACGACCCCCTCCCGCATCCCGCGGCGAGGGGGTCTTCGTTTTCAGGACCTCTTGATCTCCCTGGGCGCCTCAACTAAAGAGGCTCTGAAAATGAGAATCGTTTTCAAAATGGCACTCGCCGCCGCGCTCTTCCTCGGGTGTGGTCCGATGCCGGACGACGGCCGGAAGCTCGTGACGGACGAGGCGTTGGACACGCCGCTCCGGGGCGTTACCGAGGCCGAGCGTGCCGCCTTCTTCGCGGGCGACGCCACCTTCGACGCGATGTACCGGCCGGTGGACGGGCTCGGGCCGCTGTACATCCGGGGCTCGTGCGCCTCCTGCCACGAGGAGGCGACCAACGGTCCGGGCGTGGTGGAGAAGATGGCCGCGGTCTACGACGACGGCATCACGCCGAAGCCGGTGGACTTCCCGTATGGGCGGTCGGTGCGGCCGTACGTGACGGCCGGTGCCACCACGCCGGTGGAGCCCGGTCCGGACCTGAAGGTCACCCAACGCGTGGGGCTGCCGATTCTCGGGCGCGGGTACCTCGAGGCGATCCGCGACGACGAGATTGAACGCGTGGAGGCGCTGCAGTCCGAACGCGCCCGGCGCGGCGAGTCGCAGGTGACCGGGCGCATCAACCGCGTCACGCGCCACTCGCAGGCCAACCCGGACGATCCGACCCACCATCTCCAGTTCGGGGACAGCGGGCTCGTCGGCCGCTTCGGCGCCAAGGCGCGCGTCGCCACTCTGGACGACTTCGCCGCGGACGCGCTGCAGGGCGACATGGGGATGACCTCGCCGCTTCGGCCCGAGGAGCTTCCCAACCCGGACGGGCTCACCGACGATCTCCACCCCGGCATCGACGTCGATCTCGACACGGTGAACGCGCTCGCCACCTACGTGCGCCTGGTGGAGATCCCCCAGCGCCAGGAACCGGATCCCGCCGCGGTGCAGCTCTTCTCCGACATCGGCTGCGCCGAGTGCCACGTACCGTCGCTGCACACGCGCGCGGACTATCCGATCGGCGCGCTCGCGGACATCGACGCGCCCGTCTACACCGACCTGTTGCTGCACGAGATGGGCACCGCGCTGTCGGATGGGCTGGAGGACGAGGACGCGCGCTCGACCGAGTGGCGCACCGCCCCGCTGATCGGCCTACGCTTTTTGCGCGCGTACATGCACGACAGCCGCGCGCAGACGATCGACGAGGCCATCCGCGCACACCAATCCGAAGGCTCCGAGGCCAACGCCTCGGTGGACCGCTACCTCTCGCTCTCGGCCGAAGAGCGCCAACGCCTGACCGACTTCGTCGGCAGCCTCTGACCCTGAAAGGAACACCACCGTGAAGAAGCTCTCGATCCTCTCTGCCCTCGGACTGGGCGCCCTCCTCACCACCGGCTGCGGGCCCGACCCGAAGGAGCAGGCCCTCAACGACGTGAAGACGTACGTGCAGACCAACCTCGACGCGCTCCACCAGGCGGCGGTCGATCTGCGCAACGACGCGCCCGCGCCCGACGCGGACGGCTGGAACGCCACCGACGACGCTGCCGCGGTGGCGAAGATGAAGGAGGACTGGAAGAAGGCCCGCGTCGCCTACGAGCGCATCGAAGGTGCGATCGCCGTGCTCTTCCCCGAGCTCGATGTCTCCACCGACGAGCGCTACGACGGCTTCATCGCCGAGGCCCCGGACGACAACCTCTTCGACGGCGAGGGCGTGATCGGCATCCACGCGGTGGAGCGGATCCTCTGGTCGGATTCGATTCCAGCGTCGGTGCGGGAGTTCGAGGAGGGCCTGCCTAACTACCGCCCGGCGGCGTTCCCCGCCACCCAGGAGGAGGCGGCCGCGTTCAAGGACGGGCTGCTCGCGCGGCTGGAGGCGGACACGAAGCAGATGAGGGACGACTTCGCGCCGCTGGAGCTGGACCCTGCCGCGGCGTTCCGCGGGGTGATCGGCTCCATCGAGGAGCAGGTGGAGAAGGTGAACCTCGCCGCCACCGGCGAAGAGGAGTCCCGCTACGCCCAGCACACGCTCGCGGACATGCGCGCCAACGTCGAGGGCGGGCGGGAGATCTTCAAGGCGTTCTCGCCGTGGCTTCTGGGGACTGAGCACGGCAAGGAGCTGGATGACGGCGTGAAGGGCGGCTTCGACCGGCTCGATGCCGCGTACGCCGCGGTGGAGGGCGACGCGCTCCCGCCGGTGCCACAGACCTGGAGCTCCCAGAACCCGAGCGAGGCGGACCTGGCCACCCCGTTCGGCAAGCTGTGGAAGGTGGTGCGCGACGAGGCGGACCCTGGGCTCGAAGGGTCGACGGCCCACGAGATGAACCACGCCGCCGAGGCGCTGGGCATCCCCGAGCTGCCGGAATAGCGGATGGGCGTCGTTCGGAACCTTCTCATCGCCGCCGCGCTCGTCGTGGGCGCGTGCGGCCCTGCCGAAGAACCCGGCGGGCAGCGCACCACGTTCATCGCCCTGGCGAAGGACTTCCAGGGGTTCGAGGACTGGGAGCCGTTCCCGCTGCCGGCCAACGCGGTGGATCCGGCGGATCCACACTCCGGCGGGCCGCGCACCATCTACCTCAATCGGCGCCCGCCGGGCGGGAGCACTGCGTTCCCGGTGGGGACGATGATCGTGAAGGCGCCCACCGGCGAGGGCGCCGAAGAGCGCCAAACGTTCGCGATGGTCAAGCGCGGAGGGACCTACAACCAGGCCGGCGCCACCGGCTGGGAGTGGTTCGAGCTGGCCACGGCGACCGACGGCAGCGTGGCGATCGTCTGGCGCGGTCTGGGGCCGCCGGTCGGCGAGAGCTACGGCAACGCCGGCACCACCTGCAATGACTGTCACAAAAGCGCCGCGGCCAACGACTTCGTCAAGGCCCCGGCGCTGCAGCTGAAGGACCTCTCACCATGATGCTTCGTACTTTCGTGTTGTCCGGATGCCTGTTCGCGGGCGTGGCGGCGGCGAACCCGCGCGCGCTCCCGTTCACCTATCCCACCGAGAGCCTCCCGGAGGGGGAGATCGAGTTCGAGCAGTTCGTCGATCTCACTCCCGTGCCGGGGCTGAACCTGGAGGGCGAGCGCAGCCTGCAGCCGCTGGCGGTGCTCACCACCGAGCTCGAGTATGGCATCACCGACGCGCTCGAGCTGGGGCTGTACCTGCAGCTCTCGAGCGATCCCTCACTCGGGACCGGCGTGACGCCGGTGTTCCTGGACGGCGTGAAGCAGCGCCTGCGCTACCGACTGGCGGATCCGGGTGAGTGGCCGGTGGACGTGGCGTTCTACGGCGAGGTCGCGGAGCTGCACGACGAGCTGGAGCTGGAAGGGAAGGTGCTGCTGCAGCGCCGGTTCGGGCCGTTCCGGGTGGCGACCAACCTCGTGCTCGAGCACGAGCTCTATTACTCGGGCGAACGCGAGTGGGTGTTCGCGCCGACCCTGGGCGTGACGTGGTCGCCGCGCGCGTCGTTCTCGCTCGGGCTCGAGGGATTTTTACACATGGAGTTCGGGAACCCCGAGGCCGAAGGGTCGTTCAACGCCGCGCCGCACCTCTTCGTGGGCCCGGCGGTGATGTACCAGTGGAAGCGGCTGTGGCTGTCCGCGGGCGCCTACGTGCGCACGGACTCGTGGAACCGTCCCGCGCAGGACGGCGATGCGTTCGGCCGCGTGTGGACGCGGGCGATCGTCGGTCTGTCGATCTGATCCGTCCGGCTAGCGGAACGCGGGCTGCGCCCAGTCGACGTCGACGCCGTGGAGGGGGAACGGCAAGAGCCGTCGGCACTTCGTCTCGCAGGCGGGCGCGAAGGTCCCCGGTGTCCTCCCGGTGGAGGCGGTGGGCGCGCCCCACCAGAACTCGGCGATCGCCACGGGGCGAAGGCGCGCGCGGTTGGCGAAGGCCAGGAGCTTCGCCGCCGCGCAATCGCCGGTGCCCGACGAAGGGACCTCGGGGGCGAACAGCTCGCGCAGTGTGGCCGTGCGTCCGGTCGCGTCGACGAACTGGTAGAGCTCGTACAGACGCCACGACACCTTCTGGGAGAGCGCCACGCGCTCGGCCTTGAGCGTTCGGAGCGCGGACGCGAAGGCCGCGAGTTTCGCTTCGAGCGGCGCGCGCTCCGCACGGAAGGCGGCCTTCATCCGGCGGAGCGCCACGTCCTCGTCCCAGCTTTCGGCGGAGAGCTGCGCGAGGCGGTCGGAGTCGGCGTCCGTTGCCGCGCGCCGGCGAGCCCGCGCTTCGCGTGCGCGCTGGTGCTGCGCTTTCAGCTCCGCGAGCGCGCGCTGATGACGGGCCCGCAGCGCCTCGAGCTCGGCGCGTGCAGAGGCCCACGCGGGGTCGTTCTCGAGCGCCTCGATGCGCGCCGTGCACGCGGCGATCTGCGCTTCGCCGGGAGCAATCTCCCGGAGTCGCCTCGCCTCATCGACCACGGGTGGGACGAAGCCCGGCACCTCCCATCGGCCGCCGAGCTGGCCGGAGAAGGCGCGCAACGTCTGAACGGCGCCGCCGGCCGCTTCGACGACGAGCACGCCGAACATCTTCCCGCGCGCCAGATCCGCAGCGCCGATCGGCACGCGCCCGGCGCGAAGGTCGCGCACCAACGCCTCGGCGGCTTCGCGCGCCAACGGCGGCGGCGGCGCGCGGAAGGGATCGTTCAAGGCGGGAGGAAGGCTTGCGCCGGGTTCCAGTGCAGCGGACACGGTGGACGCGGCGCAGCGTAGCGGTCTGCTGTGTACGGTCTACGGTCTGCCGTCTGCAGAAAGGCCGCTCCCGGCGAAACGCTGCGCGCCGGGAGCGGCCGTGATGCCGAACGTCGGAGGTGCTACTTGCGTGGTCCGTTGGTGCGGTCAGGGCCGGACGGGTTTCCGGTGGTGTTCGGGTAGCCGGTGCCCTTACCGCCGGACTGCCCGCCGCCGCCGGGTCTGCTACCACTCTGGCCGCCCTGGCCGCCCTTGCTGCCGCCCTGGTTCCCGCCCGGGATATTTCCGCTGTTCTGACCCATGACCTCTCCTCGTGAGTGACCCCTGACCTGGGGCCGCGCGGAGGCTGAACCCTCCACCCGAACGGCGGAATCCGTCCCGGGTCTCGTTCCTCCCGCAGGTCTGTGGGAGGTGGTCGCCGCTACATCGACTCAACCTTCATGTACCGCACCAGGTCGGGCATCGATTGAACGACGAACATGGCGCCCAGCAACGCCACGGGAATCCAAAGGAGCCGCGACAACGACGGCGAACGTCTGTGCTTCATGGTCTTCCCTCCCTCGCGGAAGGATCTGCACGACCCGCCCGGAAAAGCATGGCAGCGCGACGGCCCCGGTCCGTCCGACCGTCGAGCAGGCGACCGTCGAGGTGCAGCCCAACAAAACCGCGACCGCTACTCACCCCCACCAGTCACGACTCACTGGTTGTTCGACTTGAGCGGGCACAGCCCTGCGGCACGAGCGATTCGCACGTTAGGAAACACCATGGCATCAGCACGACCGCCGAAGGAGCCCCCGGGGCTTCGTTTTCGCGATCCGTCCGGGGGTGCCGATCGTCGGCGCTGGGTACGGCGTGTACGCGCTCGTGGTCTCGCTCCGCGGGCTCGACGCGACAGGCACCCACTCGAGCGAGCTGAGCATGCGCGTCCGGCAGAATTTGCGGGCAGAGCGCGCGACCCGGGACTACTCACCACTCACCCGTCACTCCTCACGGGTTCCGCGAGTCACGACTCACGGTGCGCCTCCACGAGGCGGCGCACGAGAGACTCCGCCTGAGGGACGACGGCGGCGACTTCCTCCCCCAGTCCCATTCGTTCGTCGACCGAGGCGGGTTCGCAGCCGACGATCCGGATGCGCGGGAGCGTTCCGCCCAGCTGGCGCACCAGCGCGAACACCGCCGGGAGGTTCATCCCGTGTCCCTCCGCTGCGATCGGCGGAAGCGCGTCGACTTCCCCGGGTTCGAGCACGTACAGCGTCCCGGGCGGCTGCCCTCGTGGCATTGCGTCCACGGCGATCAACAGGTCGCATCCTTCGAGCAGCGCGTACGCGAGGTGCAGCCCGCGGATGCCGTAGTCGACCACCTGCGCGCCGGGCGGTGGATCGCACAACAGTCGCCGGGCGACCTCCACGCCGAAGCCGTCGTCGCCGAGGAAGACGTTGCCCACCCCGGCCACCAGGATGCGCGCGGTCACCGGGGGGGCGCCTCCAGCGGCTCGAGTTCGTCGAGGTAGTAGTAGAAGTACCGGCCGTACCACCGGTGCAGGTCCGCCGCCGGATCCGCGTCCAGCGTCACTGCCGCGTACTGGCGATCCTGATCGTCCGTGAGCAGCGCCTCCACCGTGGCCGTGAAGCCCTCGAAGAGGAGGTCCTGCGCGTCAGTGCGGCGGGCGGGGTTGGGCTTGAGGCGGACCCGCTTCCCCGGGGCGGCGAAGTGGTCGGGCGGCGGATCGCGGCGGGGGATCATCTCACCGCGGTGGACGTCGCGCAGCGCGCCGTGGAGCCGTTCGCGCTGCTCCGGGGTCATCCGCTCCACGCGGTCGATCAACTCGGCCGCGCGCGGATCGGTCGCGCGGGCCTCGCGCTTCTCTTCGGGCGTGAGCGTGGCGGTGCGCAACGTGAGCAGCTCGTCGATCTCCGTGGCGTCGAAGAAGTCGCCAGGGCTCTCGGGCGCGAGCTTCGCGTGGTCGTAGAGGATGATCGGCGCGGAGAGGACGAGGTCGTCCCGGCCCTCCTCGCCCACCAGCACCGGGAAGGTGCGGACGCTCCTTGTCTGCGCCGCCGCTGCCTTCGCCGCCTCGGGCGGATCGATCAACGACACGAACCCGGCGTCCGCCGCGCGCATCAACAGGTGCGTGGCGATGCAGGCGAACGGGAGCATCTGCTCGCGGTGGGCGCCGGGCGCGGGCGTACCGGCCACGTTCTCCACCCGAACGCTCACGCGGTGCAGCCCGTCCCCGCACGGCTCCGAGCGGATGGCGATCGTCCCCTCCAGCGGGCTGCGCTCACGCACCACGCGGCCGCGCAGCTCGCCGCTGGCATCGCGGAGCTCTTCGACGAGCCGCCCGCCCTCGATGTGCCAGCGCTGCGTCGTCGGCGCGCCGCCCAGCGCGTGCGCGAACGACAGCTCCTGGATCACGCCCTCCTCCCAGGGCAGGTGCAGCTTCCCGTCGACCTCGAGCGTCTCCACCGGAGCGAAGCCGCCGCCCTGTTGCTGCTCGATGCGGCGGGTCTGCTGCTGGATGAAGCGCAGCCGTCCGTCGATCCGCGGCATGGCGCCGCGCGGTCGGACCAGGCACTGCGACTCCAGCCACCACGGTTCGGATCCATCCGCCTCGCTCCAGGCGCGCGGCGCGAGGATCCCGAACGCCCAGCGGAAACGGTTTTTGGTGGAGGACGCGCGGTACGGGTAGAGGACGTAACCCTCCAGCAGCACGGCATCCGCGAGCGCGCGCGCGCGATCGAACGACATCAGGCACCTCCGGGAGAGTCCGCGCGAAGCGGCCGGCTTCGTCGATCCACCGAGGCGAAGAACGCCTCCAGCTGCGCCTTCGCCTCGCTGCCGCCGTCGAAGCCTCGCCAGTGCGTGCGCAGCAGGCCCACCAGCTCGTAGCAGGCGTCGATCGGCACTAGGAACCAGCGGCCACGCGCCGCACCGCGCGGCGTGTGGACCAGCACCGCCTCCACGTCCGGCGCAGCGGCGGACAAGAGCGGGTTCACCTTCGCCAGCGCCTCCCACGCCTCCAGCGGCAGCTCGGACGCAATCGGTCCGGCCGGGCCTGGGTAGTGCGCCACCCAGCGGCCGAGGCGGGAGTTGAAGAAGAAGAACGCCAGCCCCACCGGAAGCTGCAGTCGCGCGAGCACCGCCTCTTCTTCCGCGGACGGCTCCCAGCGGTGGAAGCGGGTGGGGACCGTGCGCCAGCGTCCCTTTGCCGCGCCGGGCGTCTCGAAGAGCAGCGCGCACGGGCGGCACGCGCAGCAGATGGCCCGCGCCTCGAGGTCGACGACGTGGGAATGAGGTTCGCCGATGGGCTGGCTGCACAGCTCGCAGACCGTGCCCGTGCTCTGCCGGTGGCCGGCGTCCCGGGTGAAGCGCCCCAGCGCACGCACCACGCTCATCGCGCCGCTCCCGGCAGAGAAATCCGCACGCCGTCCGGATCGCGCAGCACCGGGAACGGCTGCAGATGCGGACCCGGCGCATCGACCGCACGGCCGGCGTGGACCACGTCGAAGCGGCGCCCACAGCCTGCGCACACCAGCTCGGCCGCGGCGAGCGTGGCGCCATCCAACCGCGTGCCGCAGCCGGGACAAACGTTGCGGTAGGCGAGCACATTGTTCGCCCCGCCGAGCAGGAGCACCGGGACGCCCTCGACCTCCAGCGCGCACCGCTCGCCGCTCGACAGCGCGGGAATGCCTGGAAGCTGCGTCCAGCGCGCGGTGGCGCGTGCGGAAGGAGCGGACTGTTCTGCGCCAGCGACACCCTCCACGTCGATCGCCGTGAGCTCGGGCGCGGCGTCCTCCACGGCACGTCGCAGCATCCCCTCCACCGTCTGGCGCGACGACGGACAGCCGCGGCAGGTGCCGAGGAGCCGCAGCGTCGCGCGGCCCGCTTCATCCACCGAGAGCAGCTCCACGTCGCCGGCGTGGGAGCCGAGGTACGGCCGGACCTGTTCGAGCGCCCGGCGGATACGCTCTTCGATCGGAAGCGGGTGGAGGCCGTGCAGGACCAAAAGCGCATGGAGTGCGCGATCCTCCGCCGCCGCGCACAGCCGTTCGGAGGAGATCTCCGCACGGTCGATCAACGTCCGTAGCCCGTCGCCGTATAGCGCGGTGAGGTCCTGGACCAGCGCTTCGACCTTCCGCCACACCGCCGGACCGGCGCTCGCCTGAAGATCGTCGAGCAGCTGCTGGATGCGTTCACCGGGATCCTGCGCCGCGCGGGCTCGCGCCTGGTTCATGCGTTCGAGCCTCGGCTTCGAACGGATCCGCGCTCAATTGGCTCCGTGGTCTACCGAAGTGTCGGCGCAGGACGATTGACCGAAGCCCGTGTCCGAATTCCACCGGACCGTCGCGCGGACGGGGCGCTGGCCACGAGCCGCCGTGATGAACACCGTGCCAACTCCGCCGGGGGCACGCCATGTCCAAATCGAAGGTCGCCGCCACGCCGAGGGTCGGGGTCAAGGAGGTCCACATCCTGTGGACCTCGGAGGGGATGAGCTGTGACGGCGACAGCGTCTCGGTCACCGCCGGGATGAACCCGCTGCTCGAGGACGTGGTCAACGGGATCATCCCCGGGTTGCCGCGGGTGCACCTGCACAACAAGGTGCTCGCGTACGAGACCGGCCGCGAGTTCATGGAGCCGTTCTTCGCAGCGGCGGAGGGGAAGCTCGATCCCTTCATCCTGGTGGTGGAAGGCTCCATTCCCAACGAGCACGTCAACGTCGAAGGCTACTGGTCGGCGATGGGCACCGACCCGAACACCGGTGAGCCGATCAAGTTCACCACCTGGTTGGATCGCCTCGCGCCGAAGGCGTGGGCAGTGGTGGCGGTGGGCACCTGCGCGACGTACGGCGGCATTCACGCCATGGCCGGCAATCCCACCGGCTCGATGGGATTGGCGGACTACCTCGGCTGGGACTACCGCTCCACCGCCGGTCTGCCGATCGTGAACGTCCCGGGCTGTCCGGTGCAGCCGGACAACTTCATGGAGACGCTGGTCTGGATGCTCCGGTACGCCGCCGGGCAGGCGCCGCTCATCCCGCTGGACGCGATGCTCCGGCCCACGTGGCTGTTCGGGAAGACGGTGCACGAGGGCTGCGATCGCGCCGGCTACTACGAGCAGTCCGACTTCGCCTCCGACTACAACTCGCCCAAGTGCCAGGTGAAGGTCGGCTGCTGGGGACCGGTGGTGAACTGCAACGTCCCCAAGCGCGGCTGGATGAACGGCGTCGGCGGCTGCCCCAACGTCGGCGGCATCTGCATCGGCTGCACGATGCCGGGGTTCCCCGACAAGTTCATGCCGTTCATGGACGAACCGCCCGGCGGCATCGTCTCCTCCAGCCTCAACAAGGGTTACGGAACGCTGGTCCGCAGACTGCGCGGCCTCACCAACCGGGCGGTCAACAAGGAGCCGAAGTGGCGTCACAACGGCTCTGCGCTCACCACCGGCTACGACCCCCGCTACACCCCCTGAAGTGCCCCTTCACCCTCCAAGAGGTCGAACATGGCCAACGCGTCCCTGGCGGGATCCCAACGCAAGCTGGTGGAGATGGCGTGGGATCCGGTGACCCGCATTATCGGCAACCTCGGCATCTACACGAAGATCGACTTCGAGAACCGGGAGGTCGCCGAGTGCCGGAGCACCTCGTCGATGTTCCGCGGCTACAGCGTGTTCATGAAGGGCAAGGACCCGCGCGACGCGCACTTCATCACCAGCCGGATCTGCGGGATCTGCGGCGACAACCACTCCACCTGTTCCGTCTACGCGCAGAACATGGCGTACGGGATCAAGAACCCGCCGCTGGCGGAGTGGATCTACAACCTCGGCGAAGCCGCCGAGTACATGTTCGACCACTCGATCTTCCAGGATAACCTGGTGTTCGTGGACTTCTGCGAGCGGATGGTGAAGGAGACCAACCCCTCGCTCTTGACCCGGGCCGAGAACACGCGCGCGCCGCACGCGGACATCCACGGGCACAGGACGATCGCGGACATCATGCGGTCGTTCAACCCGTTCACCGGGTCGACGTACCTCGAGGCGCTGCAGATGAGCCGCCTCACCCGCGAGATGTTCTGCCTGATGGAGGGCCGGCACGTGCACCCCTCCACGCCGTACCCGGGAGGAATCGGCACCGTGGCCACGCCGCAGGTGTTCACCGACTACCTCTCGCGGCTGGTGAAGTTCGCCGACTTCGTGAAGCGGCTGGTCCCGCTCAACGACGATCTGTTCGACTTCTTCTACGAGGCGCTCCCCGGCTACGAGCAGGTGGGCAACCGGCGGATCATGCTGGGCTGCTGGGGCGCGTTCCAGAACCCGGACGTCTGCGACTACCGGTACCGGACGATGACCCGGTGGGGGCGCGCGATGTACGTGACGCCCGGGATCGTCCTCGACGGCGAGCTCATCACCACGGACCTGGTGGAGATCAACCTCGGGATCCGGATCCTGCTCGGCAACTCGTTCTACGACGACTGGGAGAACGAGGAGGTCTTCGTCAAGAAGGACCCGCTGGGGAACCCGGTGGACCGCCGGCACCCGTGGAACCAGACGACCATTCCCAGGCCGCAGAAGCGCGATCTCGAGCACGGGCCGTACAGCTGGGTGATGAGCCCGCGCTGGTACTACGAGAAGACCGGCGAGCACCTCGCGCTGGACACCGGCGGCGGGCCGTTGGCGCGACTGTGGGTCACCGCGCTGGCGCGGCTCGTGGACACCCCGTACGTCAAGTCCACAGGGCGCAGCGTGAAGATGGTGCTGCCGAAGACGGCCAACTTCCCCGAGCGCGAGTTCGAGTGGAAGGTGCCGAAGTGGGCCAACACCATCGAGCGCGATCGCGCGCGTGTGTACTTCATCGCCTACGCCGCGGCGATGGCGTTCTACTTCGTGGAGCGCGCGATGGAGCGCATCGACCAAGGCGACGTGAAAGTCTTCGAGGACTTCGACGTGCCGGACGAGGCGATCGGCTGCGGCTTCCACGAGGCGGTGCGCGGCGTGCTCTCGCACCACGTGGTGATCCGGAACAAGAAGATCGCCAACTACCACCCGTACCCGCCCAC
>JADGHL010000148.1 GCA_019686135.1 Myxococcaceae bacterium
CTTCTGGGCGGGCGACTGACGCTGCACGGGTACACCGGCTTCGACCTGCTCAGCTACTACCAGGAGGGCCGGGCCCAGGATCAGAACTACACGCTGGATCTGGGCCCGGAGTATCAGTTCACCCCGTGGCTGGTGGGCGCGGGCGGCTACGTCCTCAGCTACCGGGCGAGCGGGCTGGGAGCCATCGCCTCGTATACGCGGCACGAAGGGTATGTTCGGCTGACGCTGCAGTACTGATTCTTCGAGCCGATGTCCCTTCGCCCCTTCCTCACCGTTTCGTTCGCTGCCCTTCTCTGGGCCGTCGCCGCCTGCAAGACGCCCTCGTCACAGGGCGGCGGCACGACCGTGACGCCCCACGAGCTGGAGACGCTCGAGGCGGACAGCGGCGTCGCGACGCCGACGACATCGCGCGGAGAAGTCAGCACCGTCGGTTCAGGCGACCTGTTGGAGGTGCGCGTCTTCCAGGAGCCGGATCTCTCCGGCGCGTACCGGATCTCCCCCGAGGGGACGATCGACTTTCCCCTCT
Source organism: Myxococcaceae bacterium (assembly GCA_019686135.1). GTDB lineage: Bacteria > Myxococcota > Myxococcia > Myxococcales > Myxococcaceae > JADGHL01. Next base: position 527 of record JADGHL010000148.1, read on the forward strand.
GCGGCAAGGTGCGGCTGCAGGGCAAGACCTCGAGCGAATCGGCCGACGCGCTGAGGCAGTGCCTCGCGAACGGCTACCTCAAGCGCCCGCAGGTGACCGTGCTGGTGCGCGAGTACACTTCGAAGAAGGTGTTCGTGTTCGGCGAGGTCCAGAAGCCGGGCACGTTCCCCTACGAAGAGAACATGTCGGTGATCCAGGCCATCACGCTCGCGGGCGGGTTCACCAAGCTGGCGGCGAAGAACAACACCAACGTGACCCGGCTGGTGAGCGGCAAGGAAGTGAAGATCCGCATCCCGGTGGAGGACATCGGCGTGGGGCGCGAGAAGAACTTCCTGTTGCAGCCAGGGGATATCGTGTTCGTGCCGGAGAGCTTCTTCTGACCGTCTTCCGTCTGCCGTCTTCCGTCTGCAGCCCCCCGTCCCGGGTTCCCTGCTCGTCCCGGTAGACGCCTGCTGAAGACGGTAGACCGCCTCTACGCTCCGCATTCGACGTTCCGGCACACCTCCCCGCCTGCGCAGTCCGCGCTGCTCAGGCACCCCACGCACTGGCCTCTCGCGACGTCGCAGATGGGCGCGGCTCCACTGCACTGCGCATCGCTTTCGGTGGTCGCAGTCGAGATCGTTCACGTCCTCGCACGTCTCGGGCGCGTCGAGGTGGCGGTGCGGATTTTTGTCGTCGCAGACATACGCCGCGCCCGACGGGAGCAGGGCCACGTAGCCGTCCTGGTCTGCGTCGATCCCATTCAGCCGGAAGGTCAGCGTCTGCAGCGTCTCCTTCGGCTGGAAGGAGGCGACCTGCGGCGCGGCGGCGCTGACCACGGTACCCGCGCAACCGCCCTTGATGTCCTCGGCGACGAACGGAAGATCGCCACCACGAAGGTGCGCTCGGTGCCGGGCGACGTCGGAGCGGAGAACTCGACGGTGGCGGGCGGTCCTTTGTGCTCGTCGGAGGCCGTGACGCGGATGCAGTCCGTCGGCGCCGTCGCCTCGACGACGACGCGGATCGCCCATTCGTCGATCGCGGTGGGCTTGCAGGCGCCGAGGGCAACCGCCAAGAGCGCCCCGAGCGCGAACGGCTTCCCCATGCGCCTCATCCTAACGGAAGAGCGGGCTCAACGCGGACGAGGCGTCCACTGGATCTGTTCGAGGAACGTGCCCGTCTCCGCGAGAAGCCGGTCGTACAGCCCCGGCCCGGACGCGAGCACGTCGCCGATCGCCAGATCGAGCGGGGCGCCGTCGATGCGGGTCATCCTGCCGCCCGCTTCCTGGATGATCAGCGCGCCCGCGGCGATGTCCCACGGCTTGAGCCCGAACTCGAAGAAGCCGTCGAACCGGCCGCAGGCGACATAGGCGAGGTCCAACGCGGCGCTCCCCATCCGCCGCAACCCCTGGGCGCGGGTGATCAACCGGTTGAACAGGCCCACCGGCGCGGCGGGGTTCTCGCGCACGTCGTAGGGAAAGCCGGTGCACAGAAGCGCCTCGTCCAGCGAGTCCTTCGTGGTGACCCGGATGGGCGCGGCGTTCAGCGTCGCGCCGCCACCACGCGAGGCGGCGAAGCACTCGTTCCGCAGCGGATCGAGGATCACCCCGGCCTGCAGCCCCTCGTCGTTCTCCACCGCGATGCTCACGCAGAAGTGCGGCACCCGGTGCGCGTAGTTGGTCGTGCCGTCCAGGGGATCGACGATCCAGCGGAAGCCCTCGCCGCGGCGGGTGCCGCTCTCCTCCGCGAGGACCGCGTGGTCCGGAAAGCGGGCACGGAGGAACTCCAGGATGGAGGCCTCGGACGCCTTGTCCGCGTCTGTGACGAGATCGATCCCGCCCTTGTACTCGATGGTGAGCGCCGTCCCGAACTTCGAGGCGAGGATCGCGCCGGCGCGGCGGGCCGCCTCCTCTGCGGCCCCGAGCAGCTCCGTGGCGACGCTCACGGGTTCTCCGCAAGCAGCTGCTCGATCTCCGACTGGTACTTCTGCAGGAACTCGGGGGCGAAGCCCTCGTGCTTGAAGCGGATGACGCCCTTGCGATCGATGAGGAAGGTCGTGGGCATCAGGTTCACCTCCAGCACTGGACCGACGATTGTCCCCTCCGGATCCATCAGCACCGGGAGCTTGAGCTTCGTCTCGGAGAGGAACTTCGCCACCATGTTCGGGTCCTCGTCGACGCTGAGCGCGTAGACCTTGAGGCCGCGCGCGGCGTACTCCTTCTGCACGTCCTCCCAGAGCGGGAGCGCGTCGCGGCACGGTTCGCACCAGGTGGCCCAGACGTCCACCAGCACGACGTGGCCGCGATCCGACGTGAGGTCGTAGGTGTCCTGTGTGCCGAAGATCGGCGCGCGGAAGGCGACCCCGTCCGGATTCGGGAGCGGCCCGGTGAGCGGCGGCGGCTGCGGTGTGGTGACGCAGCCGCTCAGCCACAGCGCGGCGACAAGTCCGAGGATGGCTTTCGAGCGCTTCATCTCCCCTCCTTCAGCGCGGCGATCAGCTTCTCGATGAAGCCGCCGAACGCGCCGTTGCTCATCACCAGGATCACATCCCCCGGCTGCGCGCGACGGCGGACGTCCTGCACCAGCACCTCGACGTCCGCGTCCCCCTCCGCGTCGATGCCGCGCGCGCGGAGCGCCCGCACCAACTTCGGTACGTCCAACTCCTCGCCAGTGGGAACGCGGTCGGTCTTCTCCGGCACGCGCAGCGTGGCGAGCGCCGCGCCGTCGAAGGCGCGCGCGTATTCCTCCTGATGGATGTTGCGGCGCGAGGTGTTGGAGCGCGGTTCGAACACCGCCCAGAGGCGGCGGCCCGGGAACCGGCCCCTCACTGCAGCGATCGTCTCGCGCACCGCGGTGGGATGGTGGGCGAAGTCGTCGATGACCGTGATGCCTCCGACCTCCGCCCTCACCTCCTGGCGGCGCTTCACTCCGCGGAAGGTCAAAAAGCCGCGCCGGACCTCGTCATGGCTCAGGCCCAAAGACCGCGCCGCCGCGTAAGCGCCGAGCGCGTTCTCCACGTTGTGCCGCCCGCCCAATGGCAGCAACAGCTCGCCCTGCGGCACGCCGTGGTCGACCACCTCGAAGCGCGCGCCCTCCGGGCCGAAGCGGAGCGCGCGGGGCACCACGTCCGCGGACGCGCCCTCGTCGCCCTGGTAGGTGACCACCTTGGCCACGCCCGCGCGGGCGATGCGGACCGCGTTCGGGTACGCCGCGCTCACCGCGATGAAGCCGTCCGCCGGCACCAGGCGGACGAAGCGCTCGAACGCGGCCTCGTAGTGCGGAAGGTCGCGGTAGATGTCCGCGTGGTCGAACTCCACGCTGGTGAGGATGACCGTGCGCGGCTGGTAGTGGAGGAACTTCGGCCCCTTGTCGAAGTAGGCCGTGTCGTATTCGTCGCCCTCGACGACGAAGTGCGGCCCCTTGCCGAGCCGATAGTTGCCCTCGTAGTTCCGGGTCACGCCGCCGACGAGGAACGACGGATCGCGCCCCGCCTCGACGAGCACGTGGCCGAACAACGACGAGGTGGTCGTCTTCCCGTGCGTGCCCGCCACCACCACCGGATGCCTGGAGCGCAGAAAGAACGCCCCCAGCGCGGCGGGGAAGCTCATCGACGGCAGGCGACGAGCGCGGACCGCGGTGGCCTCCGGGTTCACCCGGCGGATGACGTTGCCGATGATGACCAGGTCCGGCCGCGCCACGTCCAGGTTCTCCGGCCGGTACGGCGTGAGCGCGGGGATGCCCCAGGCGCGGAGCATGTCGCTCATCGGCGGGTAGACGTTCTCGTCGCTGCCGGTGACCTCGTAGCCCGCCGCTTTCAGCATGCCCGCGAAGCTCCCCATGCCCGTGCCGGCCACGCCGACCAGGTGGATGCGGCGGACGGACGCCGGGTCGAGATCGCTCAGGACGTTCCCGTCGTCGTTCGAGGTGTCGTGCGTCTGGCTCATTGAAAAAGGCATCACAGTCTGAGCGCTTCGACGACCGCGTCGTGGAAGCGGGGCCGGAACTCGCGGATCTGCGTGTTGCCGCGGCCGTTGTACGTCCGATTGGTGCAGAGCGCGACGACCAGCGAGCGCGCCCGGTCGATCCACAGGCTGGAACCGGTGAAGCCGAGGTGCCCCACCGCGCCGGGCGGGGCGTCGCCGATGTAGCGGCCCGAGCTCTTCGGCTCAGCCGGCGTGTCGAAGCCGAACGCGCGCGAGGAGCCGGGCGTCTTCGGGTCGCGGTTGAGCGCGCGCTCCCACAGGACGGCGGGGGCGATCTTCGAGTCGCCCTCCAGCTCGCCGAGGATGGCCTGCCCGAAGCGGGCCACGTCGTGCGCAGTGCCGAACAACCCGGCGTGGCCGGCGACGCCGTCGAGCACCCACGCGTTGTCGTCGTCGACCTCGCCGGGGCGGGCCGGGACCGTCCGCTCGAATGCGGGCCAGAGCGACTCCTGACCGGGCGCCGGCTCGCGCGGCCGCGTGTGCCCGGTAGGCGCGACGTCTTGCGGCTTTGCCGAGGGGCCGCGGGACAGGCGCCGGAAATGCGCGCCCAGCTCCAGTGGCGTGGCGACGTACGCTTCGAAGAGTTCGTCCAGAGGACGGTCGCCGACGCGCGCGAGGATCTCCCCGAGCAGGATGAAGCCGACGTCCGAGTAGAGCGCGGCCTGCGCGAGCCGCTGAACCGGCTCGGTCGCCACGGCGCGGGCGACGACCTCCGCGCGCACCTGTGCCCGGAGCGCCGCGGGGCAGCCCTCGTCGAGCAGACCCGGATGTGCGCGGACCACGTCGGAGAAGAACGGGACGAAGGCCGGCAGGCCTGCGCGGTGGTAGAGCAGGTCCGACAGGCGCGCGCCCGCCTTCGCGATGGGCGCGTCCGGAAAGAAGCGGCGGACCTCGGTGTCCGGCCCGAGCCGTCCTTTCGCCCACAGGTGCATGAACACCGGCGTGGTGGCCATCACCTTGGTGAGCGACGCGAGGTCGAAGAAGGTGTTCGCGCGCGCATCCCCGGCGACGCCCTGGAACGCGCGCCGGCCAAAGCGGTAGACCACCGCCTGCGCGGCCGGGAACACGCCGGAACGAACGCCCTCTTCGAGGAGCGGCTGGATCGGATCGTTCATCGCCGCACCGCCGGTTCGAGGAACTCGAGGGTGCGCGCGTCCGCATCCAAGCGCACCCGAACACCCAGCGGCACCGCGCAGTTCACCTCGCCGTGGCCGATGGGGAAGCCCGACGCACAGGGCAGGTTCACCTCGCGCGCCAGGTCGCGCAGGACGTCCAGAGGGCCCCACGCCTCGCCCTTCTCCTCGCAGTGGGTGAACTCGCCGAGCGCGATGCCGCGCACCTTCTCGAAGACGCCGGCAAGGCGCAGGTGCGTCCACATCCGGTCCAGGCGGTAGGGCCGTTCCGTGACGTCCTCGAGCAGGAGGATCGCCCCCGTCAGGTCCGGCAGGTACGGCGTGCCGATGAGCCGCGTGAGCACCGAGAGGTTGCCGCCAATGAGCGGACCTTCTGCGCGGCCGCCGACGAACGTCTCGGTGGCCGTCAAGGGCGGCGCCACGACGTCACGCTCCAATAGATCGAAGAGACGTTGGACCACCTCGGGCGAGCTGCGGCCGAGCTGGGTGACGACCGGCGCGTGGATGCTGATGCGCCCTTTCGCCTGGAGCGCGAGGTGGAGCGCGGTGAGATCGCTGAAGCCGACGATGGGCTTGTGCGGCAGCGCCTCAACGTCGAGGCGTGCGAGCAGCCGCATCACACCGTAGCCGCCGCGAGCGGCGAAGAGGGCGCGGACCTCGTCGTTGCGCCAGGCGGAGGTGAGCTCGGCGAGGCGGCGGTCGTCGTCGCCGGCGAGGTAGCGGCTGCGGGAGAAGATGCCGTCGTCGAAGCGCGGACGGTAGCGAGACGAGAGGACCTCCAGCCCCCTGTCGAAGCTGGCGCGATCGAACGGACCCGCGGGCGCCACGAGCTGAACAGTGTCCTGGGCGCGGAGCGCCGACGGTGGTGCGAACACGGTGACTTCATCCCCAATCGCCGAAGGCTTGTCGAGGCGCGACGTAGGGCGGAGGCATGCAGACCCGGCGGCTGCCGGTAGACTCGGCCGCATGGCGGTTCCCCAACGGTCGGACACCCTCGAGGACATGCCCAGGGCCGAAAGCCCCGCGCACGCGGCTGCGCCCCGGAAGGGGCTCGGCTTCCCATATGGCCTTTTGGTCGCGCTCGGGCTCTACGCGCTCGCGTGCCTCGGGTATGTGTGGAAGACGTACTGGACCGCGCCCGACTACCTGGCGGCCGAGCACTACCGCGAGGCGTGGCGGATCCTCGAACCGACGAAGGCCGGACGCACCGCCACGCGCGATCAGCTCGAGGCCGCGTACCGGCACCTGCTCGAGGTTGCGCGGTTGAAGCCCGAGATCCGCGACGTGCACGACCAGCTCGAGTCGCTGAACTGGCGCTTCGACGAGCACGGCTGGAAGGTGCCCGAGGATCTGCGCCACGCCGCCGAGGCCGTGGCAATGACCTGGCAGAAGATCCAGCAGGCGAACGAGCCGATCCTCGTCGTGGGCATGCGCGACCGCGGCTGGGCGCCGGATCAAGTGCTGAAGGGCCCGGCCACCGTCGCGAAATGGTCTCCGGTGGGCGGGCTGCTGATTGTGGCGCTGTGGGCGTGGTGGCGATTCGGGGCGATGCGCGGCGCGGCGGAGAAGAACGAGGACAAGCTGCAGCAGCTGGAGCGTGAGATGGAGGATCGGGCGCGCCAGCGGCGGCGGCCCGGCCGGTCAGACTGAGCTTCAGCGCGTGCGCGTCCACACCGCGGCGAAGAAGCCGTCGGTGTCGTGCACGTGCGGCAGCGCGCGGAAGAGCCGATCCGCGCCGATGAAGTCGGACGGCGCGTCGGGCGTCGCGCGCTCAAAGTCCGGGAAGGTCCGCTCGAACCAGGCGACGACGTCCTCGTTCTCTGCGCGGTGGATCGTGCAGGTGGCGTAGACCAGCCGGCCGCCCGGACGAACGTGCGCCTGCGCCTGAGTGAGGATCGCCTGCTGCGTCTGTGGCAGCGAGCGAAGCACGCCCGGATCCAGGCGCCAGCGCACATCCGGACCCCGCCGCAAAGGACCCAGCTCCGAACAGGGCGCATCCACCAGCACCGCGTCCACGAGGAGCGAGGACGGAGGCGGCGCGCGGTGGATCCGCACACACGTCGCGCCCGCCCGCTGCGCGCGCACCCGGAGCCGCTCCAGGCGGGCCGTGTCGACGTCCCAGGCGTGGAGCTCTCCCCGGTTGCGCAGGATGGAGGCGAGCTGCACCGACTTGCCGCCCGCGCCCGCGCAGAAGTCCAGCACGCGCATCCCCGGCGCCGCGCCGACCAGCTCGCCCAGAAGCTGACTCCCCTCGTCCTGCACTTCAAAGGAAGCGTTTCGGTTCGCCTCGAGGCCGAGGAGATTCGGACGCGTGCCGGTGACGATGAGCGCATCCGGAGCCCAGCGGCCGGCGACGGTCGGAACCCCCTCGTGTTGGAGGGCAGCAGCGAGCGCGTCGCGGTCCGCGCACACCAGCCGGTTGGCGCGGAGCACCACCGGTCCACGGACATTGACCGCCGCGGCGAAGTCCGCCGCACCGTGGGGGCCCAGCTCCGCCTCCAGAAGATCCGCCAGCCAGTCCGGGAAGGACTCGCGGACCCGCCAGGAGTCAGGGACCCCGCGAGGCGGCGGTGGGAGCTCCAGCCCCGAGATGTCCGCGGCTGCGCTTTCGGCGACGCCCGCCAGGTCGCGCATCAGGCTGAAGAGCAGCGCGCGCGGGTCACAGCCCGAAGGATCCGCGTCGTCCGCGCCCAGTTGCCACGCCAGCCGGCGGCGCCAGAGCCCCACCCCGAAGACCGCCTCCGCCACCGCGGCGCGCCGATCCGCAGAGAGCGACCGGTCCGCACGGAAGAGGACATCCAGCACTCGCTCGGCCGCAGCCCCGGAGAGCACCTCGCGGATCGCCGCCTCCACCCCGGGGCGGATCGACGCCAGCGCCGCCCAGGGAACACGCGCCCAGCGGGTCCTGTTCAGACGATCAGTCAGGACCGCCACCCGCGGCCCCTCGAGCACGGTTGACACCTCGGGCACCTTCCCCTAATTAGGCGCCCGCTTTTCCACAGCACCCATATTCCTCGATAGCTCAGTCGGTAGAGCAACGGACTGTTAATCCGTGGGTCCCTGGTTCGAGTCCAGGTCGAGGAGCCATTTCCTCCTCCTTGCGAACTTCGCGGGAGGCACCATTCAACAACGGCCCCGAGGAGCAATCCTCGGGGCCGTTGCCTTTTCTGCCCTGTTTTCCCAAGGGTTTGCGCGTCGGCGAGCGTCGCGTGCGCCGGGACGGTGTTCGTGCAGAGAGTGCTGCGGGTGCCCGACCGGGGCGCGTGGGACGGCGTTCGCGCTCTCTCCTCTGGCCTGCGGGGAGAGAGAAGCCGAGAGCGTTTAACGATGAGCGATTCTCGGACGACCGGCGGATCAGCGCCCGAAGACTCGGCATGGCGTAGCAGGTCCGTCCGAGAATCGCCGTGTTGAACGAGCCCGGAGCGGCGGGGCGCAAGGCGGCCGCAGGTCACGCTATGGGCATTTCGGCGCTCGGCTCGTCGCAACCGCCGTCGTCGACGGGGGCCGACGCGACGTAAGCCGTCGCCGCATGGGCTCGACGTGGTGTCGCTGGTGAGCGCGGACGCGGTCGGCGGCGTCGATGACCACGCCGATTGGGTCGCGTGACAAGGCTCGACTCATGCCGTCGTTCAGGAGCACGCGGAGGTTCGGGCGCGGAGGTTCATGTGGCCACCGCCTCGACCGGGGGCGCGCGGCAGATCGCGGCGGGTACGGGGCGATGCTCAACGTGCTCGCCGCAACGAGGGCAGCGCTCGACGTCATGCCCGGTGACGTCGCGGAGCTGGTCGCGCCACGTCGTCGCCGTCGCAAGCTCGGTGCGTGGTGACGCCGGTCCGAGGTGCTCCTGCGCAACGAGCCGCGCGTCCTCGGCGGCGCCCGCGTAGAGGCCGTAGTGACGGATCTTGTGGAAGCCGTCGGGCAAAACGTGCTGCACGAAGCGGCGCAGAAACTCGACCGGCGTGACCGTGGCGGTCTTGCCATTCTTGGTCCGGAAGGTGACAGTGTCGTCACGCACATCCACGAGCCGGCTGTTCGCGATCCCCACGCGGTGGGTGTAGCGCCCGAGGTACTGGAGCACGTGGTCGATGCGCTTGAAGGGCCTCTTCGCGTAGACGATCCACTTCTTCGCGCGGGCGAGCTTGCTCATGAGCCGATCGAAGGCTTCGGGATCGGCGAACTCCTCGAAGCTCGCGAAGGTGTCGCGCGCGTGGAGCGCTCGCAGCGCGGCCATCATCTTGCCGCGTAGGAGCGTGCCCATGACCTCGACCGGGAACAGGTACTTTCGATTGCTTGGCGCCCAACGCGAGCCGTCGGTCGCGAGGCCTCCCGCCGTCACGAGCGCGTGCACGTGCGGGTGCAAGCGCAGCTCGCGCGTCCACGTGTGCAGTACCATCGTGATGCCGAGTCGCGCCTCGAGGCGCGTGTCGCCGAGTTCGAGCAGCGTCTCGCTCGCGGCAGAGAAGAGGGCGCCGAAGACCTCGCGCGGGTAGCACAGGCCGAGTGCGCGAAGCTCGCTCGGCAGAGTGAAGACGACGTGGAAGTGGCGTACCGGCAGCAGGCGCTCTGTGCGCGTAGCGATCCACTTCTCCTGCCGCAGAGCCTGGCACTTGGGGCAATGCCGGTTGCGACAGGAGTTGTACGCGGGGCGTTCGAAGCCACACGAGCGGCACACGTCGACGTGTCCACCGAGCGCAGCGGTCCGGCACAGCGCAATGGCCGAGAGCACCCGGCGCTGGGCGAGCGTCAGGTGCACCTCGGCGTCGAGCGCAGCGCGGTGCTGCCGCACGATGTCGGCGATGTCGAAGCGTGGCCGCCCGGCGGGTGCCGGGCAAGACGTCACCGACGCTCAGCCCGTCTTCAGCCGCTCGAGGGGGCTCGGGGTCTTGGCGATCAGCTCCGTCGAGACGCGCGCGTAACGCGTCGTGGTCTTGATCGTGTTGTGCCCGAGCAGCACCTGGATCACGCGCAGGTCCGTGCCGCCCTCGAGCAGGTGCGTCGCGAAGCTGTGCCGAAGCACGTGCGGCGTGACCTTCTTCTCGAGGCCAGCTTTCGCGACGGCGAGCTTGAGCGCCTTGCGTGCGGTGTCCGGACGGAGATGGCGAGCGCTCGTACTCGCCGCGAAGATCCACGGCGCCGGCGGTCGCTCGAGTGCCCAGTACGCACGCAGGATCGACAAGAGCCGCGGGCTGAGCATGACGAAGCGCTCCTTCTTTCGCTTCGCATGTCGGACGTGAATGACACCGCGAGCCGCGTCGATGTCGCGCGTCTCGAGCTGGCAGGCCTCACGAATGCGCAGCCCCGTCGCGTAGACCGCCGTGAAGAACACCCGGTACTTCGGTCGCTCGAGCGCGTCGAGAACGCGCTCGACCTCGCCGATCGCGAGCACGGTCGGCAGCTTCCGCGGATCCGAAGGCCACGACAGGAACGACACCGCGTCCGGCCTCCACAGCGTCTTGGTGTAGAGGAACTTCAGCGCCGCCATGTGCTGCCGGATCCGCTGCGGACCGATGCTCCCTTCCTTCACGAGCCGCCCAACCCACGCGCGCACGTCGTCGGCGCCGAGCTCGGCCGGCGACCGCCGGAAGTGCGCGGCGAAGTCGCGGATCGCGTTGAGGTAGATGAGCCGCGTCTTCGGCACGTAGCCGGCCAGCTCGAGATCGTGCATCATCCTGTCGCGTAGTTGACCCATTGGCAGTCTCCTTGGTTGGCGGTGCTGCGAACACCGCGGCCAAGGAGGCTGCCGCTTTCCCGCGACGGCGCGAAGCATACCCCAGGCAACTACGTCATCAGGCTCGAAACGTCGCCGACGGGCACGACCCCCGCCGCGCAGCGGCTTCGTTCAACGATGAGCGATTCTCGGACGACCGGCGGATCAGCGCCCGAAGACTCGGCATGGCGTAGCAGGTCCGTCCGAGAATCGCCGTGTTGAACGAGCCCGGA
>JADGHL010000149.1 GCA_019686135.1 Myxococcaceae bacterium
CGCCAGCACCACCCCGCTGCCGATCTTCGCCGACCCGCTGATCCCCGCCTGCGCGCAGACGATCGTCAGCGGGCCGATGGTGACGTTGTGCGCCACCTGCACGAGGTTGTCGATCTTGCTGCCGCGGCCGATCACCGTCTCGCCGGTGGTGGCGCGGTCCACGCAGCTGCAGGCGCCGATCTCCACGTCGTCCTCGATGCGGACGATCCCCGCCTGGGGAATCTTGAAGTGTTCGGGGACCTCGAGGTCCAGCGCGAAGCCAAACCCATCTGCGCCGATCACGCAGCCGGCGTGCAGGATGCAGCGCGCGCCCACGCGGCAGCGTTCGCGCACCACCACGTTCGGGTACAGCAGCGTGTCGGGGCCGATGACGGCCTGTTCGCCCACGTAGACGCCGGGGAACAGCACCGCGCGCGCGCCGACGGTCGCGCCGCGCTCCACGGTGGCGCCGGCCATCACCGTGGCCGACGAATCGACCGACGCCTCCGGGTGGACGTGTGCCTTCGGGCTGATCCCCGCCGCAAACGTGGGGCGCGGGTGGAAGATCGCCGAGATCTTCGCGTACGCGAGGTGCGGGTTGGGCACACGGACGAACGCGAGATCGCGCCGCGCGGGCAGCTCGCCGGAGGCGGGCACCAGCACCGCCGAGGCCTTCGTCGCCTCGAGCTGCTTGCGGTAGCGGCTGTTGCCGAAGAAGGAGAGCTCGCCCGGGCCGGCCTCCTCCAGCCCGTTCACGCCAGAAATGGGCTGCGAGCCATCGCCCAGAACTTCGCCACCGACGGCGGCGGCGAGCTCGGCCAGGGTGCGCGCGGCGGGCACTACCGGCTCCCGCCTACTTCTTCTTGTCCGCGGTCGGGGCGTCGGAGGGCTTCTTGCCCTGGCCCTTACCGGTGTTGCGCGAGTTGTAGATGCGGACGAGCTCGTTGGTGAGGTCCAGCGAAGCGGGCGCGTACACCAGGCCGGAGTCGGTCTTCTCGAACACCATGGTGATGTTCTCGCGCTGGGCGATCTCCGCGATGATCGGATCCATCTTGGCGAAGATGGCCTGCAGCTCGTTGTGCTCCTTCTGCGCCATCTCCTTCTGGCCCTTCTCCCACTTCTGGGCGAGCGCGAAGAGCTTCTGCTGCAGCTCGGTCTGCTTCTGGATGCGTGTCTCCTCGCTCATCGCCGAGGCCTGCTTGTCCAACAGCTCCTTCTCCTTGCGCAGCGCCTCCTGCTCCCGGTCGAGGTCCTTCTGCTTTTCCTCGAGCATCTTCTGAAGGCGCGCCTTGGCGCTCCGGCCCTCGTCCACCTCCAGCAACGCCCGCTGCAGATCGACGTACGCCGCCTTGAACTCGGCGTGGGCGATCCGGCCGGCGAACAGCGGCAAGACCAGCGCGAGGGCGGTCAGGGTTGAGCGGAGGGACATTTCGGAGACTCCCATCTGTCGAAGCCGCGGCGTTGTAGGGGGCTGTGACCTTTGCGTCAAGGCTTGGGCGGGCCTTCGGCCGAGAGCGGTCATGGGTTGTGCGTCGCGGAGTGCCCTGCTCCGGTTGAACGGCCCGAGGGCGCAACAACGGTCACGGCGTGTTGTTCCCGGCTGCCCGGCCTACAGCTCCACCTGCGCGCCCAGCTCGACGACCCGGTTGGGTGGCAGGTTGAAGTAGTGGGTCGCCGGCTGCGCGTTGCGGCTCATCCAGGAGAACAGCGCCTCCCGCCACAGCGCCATCCCCGGCTTCTTGCTGGGAATGAGCGACTCCCTTCCGAGGAAGAACGTCGTGTCCATCATCCTCAGCTCCAGCCCCTTCTTTCGGAGCAGCGCCAACAGCTCGGGGACGTCCGGCGTCTCCATGAACCCGTAGCGGGCGATCACCCGGTAGAGCCCATGCTCGAGCGCCTCCAGCTCCACCCGTTCCTCCTCGCGGATGTGCGGCACCTCCGCGGTGGAGATGGTGAGCAGCACCACGCGCTGGTGGAGCACCTTGTTGTGCTTGAGGTTGTGCATCAGCGCGGGCGGCGTGCCCTCCGGGTTGCTGGTCATGAACACCGCCACGCCGGGCACCCGCAAGGGCGGGTTGGACGCGAGGTTGGAAAGGAAGAGGCCGAGCGGAAACGTTCGGTTGCGCATCCGCTCGGAGAGGATGGCCCGCCCCTTCTTCCAGGTGCTCATCAGCGTGAACACCGACACACCCACCAACAGCGGGACCCAGCCGCCGTCGAGGAACTTCACGGCGTTGGCGACGAAGAAGGAGATCTCGGCCGCAAGGAACACGCCGCACAACAAAAGGGCGCAGCCAGGGCGCCATTTCCACAGATCGCGCATCACGAAGTACGCGAGCACCGTGGTGATGCCCATCGTCGTGGTCACCGCCACGCCGTAGGCAGCGGCCAGCGCGCTCGAGGAACGGAAGCCGAGCACCAGCGCGCTCACGCCCAACAGGAGCGCGGCGTTGACGCTGGGCATGTAGATCTGGCCGATCTCCGAGGCCGAGGTGTGGACGATCTCGAACCGCGGCGAGAACCCGAGCTGCACCGCCTGCCGCGTCAGCGAGAACGCGCCGGAGATCAACGCCTGCGAGGCGATCACCGTGGCCAGGGTGGCGAGCCCGACCATCGGGTACAGAAGCCCCTGCGGAGCGAGGCGGAAGAACGGGTTCACGGCCGCGTCGGGCTCGAGGATTACCGTGGCGCCCTGGCCGAAGTAGTTGAGCATCAGCGCCGGCAGCACCAGCCCGAACCACGCCAGGCGGATGGGACGTCGGCCGAAGTGGCCCATGTCCGCGTAGAGCGCCTCCCCGCCGGTGACGCAGAGGAAGACGGCGCCGAGCACGAGGAAGGCGTGCCACTTCTGCGGCACCTCCATGAAGAAGCGCCACGCCTCCCAGGGGTTGAGCGCCGCGAGCACTGCGGGGTACTGGGCGATTCCGTGGATCCCCAGCCCGGCGAGCCCGACGAACCACATCAGCATGATCGGGCCGAAGATCGATCCCACCTTGGCGGTGCCGCGGCGCTGGATCAGAAACAGCCCCAAAAGGATGCCGAGGGTGATGATCACGATGAAGTCGTCGAACGGGGTGTGGATCTCGAGGCGGCGGATGACCCCGGAGGGTTCGAACATCGGCTCCCCGGCCGCCTTGGCCGCCGCATGGGCGGTCTCCTCGTGCGGGACGCGCAGGCCCTCCACCGCGGAGAGCACGGAGATCGCCGGGGTGATCACCCCATCGCCATACAGCAGCGCCGCACCGAACAGCCCGACGAGGACGAGGAGGTTCCGCTGCCTGGGCCCCGCGACCTTCGACTGCAGCGACAGCGCCATCAGGGCGAGGATCCCGCCTTCGCCCCGGTTGTCCGCTCGCATGATGAAGGCGATGTACTTGATCGAGATGATCAGGATGAGCGACCAGAGGATCAGCGACAGGACGCCGAGGACGTTGTGCTCGGTCGGCGGAACCGGGTGGGTCCCGGAGAAGCACTCCCTGAGCGCATACAGGGGGCTCGTCCCGATGTCGCCATAGACGACGCCCAGCGCGCCGAGCGTCAGGGCCGCGAGCGCCCGGCGGGAGCGCGACATTTGCCCGCTTCTTTGGCCGTCGTCCGCGCCATCTGGCATCTACAGCTCCACCTGCGCGCCCAGCTCGACGACCCGGTTGGGTGGCAGGTTGAAGTAGTTGGTCGCCGGCTGCGCATTGCGGCTCATCCAGGAGAACAGCGCCTCCCGCCACAACGCCATCCCCGGCTTCTTGCTGGGGATCAGCGTCTCCCGTCCGAGGAAGAAGGTGGTGTCCATCATCCTCAGCTCCAACCCCTTCTTGCGGAGCAGAGCGATCAGCTCGGGGACGTCCGGCGTCTCCATGAACCCGTAGCGGGCGATCACCCGGTAGAGCCCGTGCTCGAGCGCCTCCACCTCCACCCGCTCCTTCTCGCGGATGTGCGGCACCTCCGCGGTGGAGATGGTGAGCAGCACCACGCGCTGGTGGAGCACCTTGTTGTGCTTGAGGTTGTGCATCAGCGCGGGCGGCGTGCCCTCCGGGTTGCTGGTCATGAACACCGCCACCCCGGGCACCCGCAGCGGCGGGCTGGATGCGAGGTTGGAGAGGAAGAGGTCGAGCGGGAACGTCTGCCCGCGCAGCCGGTCGGCGAGGATCGTCCGGCCCCTCTTCCAGGTGGTCATCAGCGTGAAAAGCGACGCGGCGATGGCGAGCGCGAACCAGCCGCCGTCGAAGAACTTGCCGAGGTTGGCGCCGAAGTACGCGAGGTCGACCGCGAGGAGCACGAGGGTGAGCAGCGTGCACGCGGGCAGCGGCCAGCCCCAACGGTAGCGGGCCACCACCCAGGAGAGCAGCGTGGTGATCACCATCGTCGCGTTGACCGACAGGCCGTACACCGCGGCGAGCCCGCTGGAGGTGCCGAAGCCGACCACCAGCGCGATCACGCCGACGAGCAGGAAGCGATTGATGCCCGGCACGTAGATCTGCCCGATCGTCTCCGCCGAGGTGTGGACGATCGCGAAGCGCGGCGAGTAGCCCAGCTGCACCGCCTGCTGCGTCAGCGAGAACGCGCCGGAGATGAGCGCCTGGGAGGCCACCACCGTGGCCACGGTGGCAAGTCCCACCAGCGGGATGACCGCCCACGAAGGGGCCAGGTGGTAGAACGGGTGCTCCGCGTTGGCTGGATCCGCCAGCACCGCCGCGCCTTGCCCGAAGTAGTTCAGCACCAGCGCGGGGAGCACGATGAACAGCCAGGCCAGCCGGATCGGCTTCTTCCCGAAGTGGCCCATGTCGGCGTAGAGCGCCTCCGCTCCGGTGAGCACGAGGAACACGCTGCCGAGCACGAAGTAGCCGGTGACGTCGTTGTTCAAGAAGAAGCGCACCGCGTGCACCGGGTTGAACGCCGCCAGCACCGCGGGGTGCTGGACGATCCCGTAGACGCCCAGCGCGGCCAGCGACAGGAACCAGGTGAGGGTGATGGGGCCGAAGATCCGCCCCACCGTGCCGGTGCCGCGCCGCTGCATCAGGAACAGGGCGATCAGGATCGCCACCGCGGTCCAGCGGACCCAGGCGTCGAACACGTCGGTGGCGACGTGCAGGCCCTCCACCGCGGAGAGCACCGAGATCGCCGGGGTGATCAGCCCGTCGGCGAACTGCATCGACGCGCCGAACAGACCCAGGAAGATCACCGTGAGCCGCGTCTTGTGGCCCAGCTTCGACTGCTTCTGGATCCCCATCACGGCCAGGGACATGAGCGAGAGGATCCCGCCCTCGCCCCGGTTGTCCGCGCGTAGCACGTAGGCCACGTACTTGCCGGTGATGACGATGAGCAGCGAGTAGACGATCAGCGACAACAGCCCGAGCACGTTCTCCGGCGTCGCCGCCACGCCGTGCCTGCCGGAGAAGCACTCGCGGAGCGCGTACAGCGGGCTGGTGCCGATGTCGCCGAAGACGATCCCCAGCGCCGCGATGCTCAGCCCGATGAGCGCCCTGCCCCGGGCGTTGGCGATGTGGGAGTGGGCGGTGTCGAGGGTGGGATGCGCGCCGGAGTCGACTGCGACAGCCGGACTGGGCGGCTCCGCCTTGTCTTCGGAGGCTGTGGCGCCGGCGTCAGGTCGGGGCGCTCCGGCGTCCGAGGGTCTGGGGTCGGCCATGTGTGTCGTTGACCCATAGTCCACTGGCGGCCCGCGGCAAACGAGAACCGACACCTTTGCCGGGGGGTGAGCCAAGCGGGCGGAAAGATTCAAGGAATGGTGGCGGGCTGACCGGCCGGGGGCGGCCTGGGCGGCCCTTCTGCGTCCGGCGGCTAGAAGAAGTTGCCGATCGTGAACTCGAACAGCACCGGCTGGTCGCCTTCGCTGGAGAGGCCCGGGACGAACTTGCGCGGGTTGAGCGGGATGCCCCACTCGAAGCGCAGCGGGCCGATCGGCGAGAACCAGCGGAAGCCGAAGCCCACCGAGTGGAACAGGCCCAAAGGCAGATTGTCCTGCTTGTCCTCGAAGAAGCGCTCGTCCGTCCCCCAGGCGTTGCCCGCATCGTAGAAGACCACGCCGCGGATCCCGACCTTCTCGAAGATGGGGAACTCCAGCTCCACGTTGAGGATGAGCTGCTTGTCGCCGCCGATGGGAAACTCGGTCACCCCGGTGTCCGGCGAGGCGGTCGAACCGACTCGGGTGGTGGGCGTGATGCTGCGCAAAAAGTACCCGCGCACCGTGTTGATGCCGCCCACGAAGTAGAGCTCGGAGATCGGCAGCGGGTTGTCGGCATCCAGCTGCTGGACGTAGCCGACGTTGGCGTTGACCTTGAACACCGCGCCGAGGATGAGCGGCCTGTAGTAGCGCGCGTACGCGGTGTAGCGCGCGAAGTTGAAGTTCCCGCCGAGGAACGACGGCGCGTAGTCCACCGATCCGAAGAGCATGAACCCCTTCGAGGGGAAGAGCCGGTTGTCGCGCTTGTCCCAGGTGATGGACGGGCGGATGGACGAGGTGACGCCGGAACGGAAGCGGTTGGAGAGCAGCGCGCTGCTCGAGATGCCGAGGTTGCTCTCCTGCACGTTCACCTGCTCCAGCGTGTAGGTGAGGTTGACCTGCAGGTCCGGGTCGAAGGCGAAGTGGTAGCCGCCGTTGACGCTGCCGCCGAGCGAATCGCGGACGAAGCCGAGGTAGTCCGCCTGCACCCGGTACAGATCGGTGGAGAAGATGAAGGGACTGTCCAGGAAGTACGGGTCGAAGAAGCTGAGCTGGACGAAGTTGCGCAGGCTGGAGAGCTGCGCCGAGGCGGACACCGCCTGACCCCACCCGAGGAAGTTGTTCTGCTCCACCTGGAGCGTGAACACCCACTGCTCCACGTTCGAGAACCCCAGCCCGAGCTGGAAGGTCCCGGTGGGCTTCTCCTTCACGTTGACCAGCACGACGATCTGGTCGTCGGTCGAGCCAGGCTTGTGGGTGACCTCCACCGTCTCGAAGAACCCGAGCGCGTTGATGCGCTCCTGGCTCTGGCGCAGCCCCGTTCCGCTGAACAATTCGCCCTCGTAGACCCGCATCTCGCGGCGGATCACCTTGTCGCGCGTCTTGACGTTGCCGGTGATCTCGATCCGCTCGACGGTGACCTGGCGGCCCTTCTGCACGTCGAAGGTGAGGTCGATCACCTTCTCGTCCGCGTGCACCTGGGTGACCGGGTTGATGTTCGCGTAGGCGTAGCCGGCGTCGTAGTAGACGTCGGTGAGCGCGGAGAGGTCCTTGATCAGTGTGGTGCGGCTGAAGACGTCACCCTCATGGGAGGTCATCAGCCGGTGGAGCTCCTCGCGTGACTTGATGAGGTCGCCGGAGAAGTCGAGCTTGCCGATCCGGTACTGCTCGCCCTCCTCCACCTTCATCGTGATGAAGATGTCCTTCTTGTCGGCGCTGATGGTGACGATGGGCTTTTCGACCTTCGCGTTGATGAAGCCGCGGTCGAAGTAGGCCGCCTGGATGAAGGTGAGATCGCGCTGGAAGAGCTCCTCGCGGTAGGTGCCCTCGCCGGTGAGGAAGGAGATGAAGCTCGCCTCCTTCGTCTGCATCGCGTCCTTGAGCACGTTGGACGGGACGTGCTCGTTGCCGATGAACTGGATCTCCCGGACCTGCACCTTGGAGTGTTCGCGGATCTCGAACACCACGTCGACCTGGTTGGTCTCCGGGACCTTCTCGGTGCGCCAGTCGACCTCGGCGAGGAAGAAGCCCTTGTCGACGTACTTCTCCTGGATCTTCTTCGCCGAGCGCCGCACCTGCTCGACGTCGAGGATCCCGCCGGGCTTGATCTCCAGCTGTTCCTTGAACTCGTCCTTGCCGAGCTCCTTGTTGCCCTCGAGCCGCACCTCGCGGACCGAGGGGCGCTCCTCCACGCGGACGACGTAGATGAGCCCGCCCTGCGGCAGGCGCTGCACCAGAAGCTGGATGTCGGAGAAGAAACCCAGGCGCCACAACGCGCGCAGGTCGTCTGCGGTCTTCGTGGGATCGAACTCGTCCCCGCGCTTCTGCGTGAGCGCGCGTTCGACCGCCACCGCCTCCACCCGGCGGTTGCCCTCCACCCGGACGTCGACGATCCGGTTCTCCCCCGCCTCCACGTCCGCGGGGACGTCGGTGGGCGCGGGCTTTTGGGCCGCGTCCTCCTCACCCGGCGCGGAGTTGCCGGAAGCGTCGCCCGCGCCGGACGGATCCGGTCGCTGCGCCGGCGTCCCCGGCGCGTTCTGGCCGGGCGGGGTCGCAGGCTTTGCGTCCGGGTTGCCCTGCGCGAAACCGCGGGATGCACCCAGGCCCACCGCGAGCGCGGTCAGCAGGACGAGTGCGCGGGTCGAGTGGTGGGTCCTCAAGCGTGGAGCCAGGGGAGTGACGGGCGGCGCACCATAGGAGGAGGTATGCGCTTGCTCAATGCGAAAACGGTTCGAACCGTTCACCGCGACGTAACCGTTTCAGGCGGCGGTGACCTGCCCGTTCACCAGCCTGAGCTGCCTCGGCATCGACCGCGCCAGCTCCGCGTTGTGCGTCACCACGATCGCGGTGATCCCCAGCTCCTCGTTCACCGTGCGCAACAGCTGGTGGATGCCCTCGCCCGTGGCCGGGTCCAGGTTCCCGGTGGGCTCGTCCGCGAGCAGAAGCGCGGGCCGGAGCACCAACGCGCGCGCCAGCGCCACGCGCTGCGCCTCGCCGCCGGAGAGCTCGCCGGGGCGGTGGTCGACGCGCGCGCCCAGGCCCACGCGCTCGAGGAGCTCGCGCGCCCAGGCGTAGGCCTTCGCCGGGGACTGCCGCTGGATCAACGCCGGCATCGCCACGTTCTCCAGCGCGGTGAACTCGGGCAGCAGGAAGTGGGACTGGAAGACGAAGCCGATCGTCCGGTTGCGGAACTCGGCGATCTCCGCGTCGTTCATGTCCAGCACCGACCGGCCGTTGAAGTGCAACGTGCCGGCCGCCGGCGCGTCCAGCGTGCCGATCACGTGCAGAAAGGTGCTCTTGCCCGCGCCCGACGCGCCGATCAGCGAGACCAGCTCGCCCTTCTCCACGTCCAGATCGACACCGCGGAGCACGTCGATCCGTTTCCCGTGCAGGTGGTAGCTCTTGAAGATCCTGCGGACCTCGAGCAGCGCCATCGCTATTCCGCCTTCAATCCTTCCACCGGCTCCACGCGCGACGCCTTGAGCGCCGGGTAGATCGACGCGAGGTACGTCACCAGCACCGCGATCACGACGGGCACCGCGGTCTGCAGCGGCTCCACTTTCACCGGCAGGCTGGGGATGTAATACACCTCGGGGTCGAGCTTGATGCCGACCTTCTCGATCAACAGGCACCAGGCCAGCCCCGCCAGGAGCCCGAGGAGCCCGCCGGCCATGCCGATCTGCAGGCCCTCGGCGAGGAAGATCTTCAGCACGCCGCCGTCCGGCACGCCGAGCGCCTTGAGCACGGCGATCTCCTTGCGCTTCTCCAGCACCAGCATGATCACCGTGGCTACGATCAGCCCCGCTGCGACGACCACGATGATGGAGAGGATGATCCCCATCACCAGCTTCTCCAGCCGGAGCGCGGAGAAGAGGTTGTGGTTCATCTCGCCCCAGTCGCGGACGCGGTACGGGTAGTTCCCCAGCTCGGTGAGGATGGTGTTCATGATCCGCCGCGCGTCGTCGATGTCGTCGACCTTGACCTCGATCCCGCTGACGCCCTGCAGCCCGAAGAAGTCCTGCGCGGCGGAGAGCGAGATGTAGGCGAACTTCGAGTCGTACTCGTACATCCCCGAGTAGAAGATCCCCGCCACCCGGAACGGCCGGCTCTTGGGCATCGGCCCCTGCGGGCCCAGCTCGCCGCCCAACGGCGAGACGACGTTGATCCGATCGCCCACCACCACGTGGAGCTGCTGCGCCAGCTCCTTGCCGAGGATGATCCCCGGCAGGACGGGCCCCTTCTTCTCTTCCTTCCGCGGCGTCCGGTCCAGCTCCGGCGTCCCGAGGATCAGTCTGTCCCAATCCTCTTCGGTGGGGGTGGCGGATGGGCGCCCCTCCTTTTTCGCGCCGCTGCCCTCCCCGGCCGGGCGCTCGTCGATAACCCCGGCGCCCGACTCGTTGAGCCGGTTGTCCCGGACGATCCGCTCCGGGTGCAGGAGGTTCTCCACGCCGTCGGCGGGGGTGACGTTGCGGTTGAGGTCGGTGACGGTGCCGGCGGTCTTCGGATCCACGCCCTTGATCACCGTGCCGGCGATCTGGTCCTCCGACGAGAGCATCACCTCGTTGAGGATGAACGGCGTGGCGCCGACGATGCCGGGCGTCTGCTTCACCTTCTCCAGCACCTGCGGCCAGTCGGTAAAGGTGTCGGTACCGTACTTGAGCACCACCCCGTGCGAGTTGGCGCCGAGGATCTTCCGCTGCAGGTCGTCCTCGAAGCCGCTCATCACGGACAGCACGATGATGAGCGCCATCACGCCGACGCCGACGCCGCCCACCGAAAGCGCCGTCATCATGGCGGTGGGGGTCTGTTCGCCCAGGCGCGCGGCGTTCTGTGCCTCGCTGGCCTGCAGCGGGTGGTGCAGCCCCAGCTGCTTGATGCGGGTGCGCTCCACCGCGAACTCGGCGGCACGGACGATGCCCATGATCACCAGCGCGGGGATCACCCCGGTGAGCAGCACCAGGAACGCGCCGAGCAGGAGCTGCCAGCGGAAGATCGAGACGTGCCGCCGCGCGACGAACAGCTCGTAGCCGGCGCGGAGGTCCATCCGCCCCGACCCGGTGAGCACGAACCCGGTGGTGATGCCAAACACCAACGCCAGGACCAGCACGCTGAACCCGAGCCAGTACGAGAGCTCCGGCCGGCCGATCAGCCCGGCCACGTACTGCAGCTCGCGGAGCAGGTAGCCGAGCTTGAGCTGGAGATCGGGCACCCGGCTCATCGCGGTCAACAGCGCGGGGATGGGCACGCCGAGGTACAGAAGGCCGATCGTCGCCTCGGGCGAGCCGAGCCGCCGGCCGTTGGCGGCGCCGACGAACCCGCTCACGAAGGCAATCGCCACGCCGAGCACACCGGCCAGCGCGATGGCGATGGGCGGCGCCACGCCCAGCCGCCCGGCCAGCAGCGAATGCGCGAGGATGACCGCGACCTCTGCCGCGAGGATCCCCAGCCCGTACGCCGCCAGGGTGCCCCAGTAGAAGTCGACGTAGCGCGCCAGCGCGGGGTGCAGCGGCGAATGGAGCGGGTTGTCCGTGGGCGGAGGCGGCGGCGGTGGGTCCTTCTTCCTCGCCGCCGCTTCGATCAGCGCGAGGAGGATCGCCAGCGCCGCCCACAGGCCCCACAGGCCGAAGGCCACCGCCCAGTTGATGGGCCGGCCTCCGTACCGGGCGTCCGGCAGCACGAGCACCGCGGCCAGCCCGCCCGGCAAGAGCGGCACCGCGGCGCCGATCACGATCAGCGCGAACGCGTCCGCGCGGGACATCCGGCGGCCCCGCGGCTCCACGACTTCCGGGTCCTTCGTGCGCCGCACGGAGGCGCCGATGAGTCCCCAGCCCACCAGCCACGCCGGCGCGCCCACCCAGATCGCCCACGCCGGCC
>JADGHL010000150.1 GCA_019686135.1 Myxococcaceae bacterium
CCGCCCCGCCGCTCCCGCGTCCGAAGGGCGGACCGACGCCGCGTTCCCTCCCGGGATGCGACCCGCGGCCAGGGTGGCGCGTCCGCAGTTGACGCCCGCGCAGCCCGAACCCGTCGGCATCCAGGAGACCACGCCCGGCTCGGTGTCGACGGTCGTCCCCTCCGCGCCCACGCCGGCGGCGACGCCTGTCGCTGCGCCACGTCCCTCACCCGCACCGATCCCCGCGACCGAGCTGCTCAAATCGCGGCCGGCATCCGTGTCTGCGCCGCCCGCGCGCTCGAGCGCAGCGCCATCGCGGTTCGGGATCACCGTGGTGAGCGGCCACATGCCCGGCCAGCGGTTCCGGCTGGGCGGCGCCGGCTGCATGATCGGCCGCAGCAAAGGCGCCATCCTCTTCCCCGACGATCAGTTCGTCTCCGCGCACCACGGGACGCTGATCCTCCGGGACGGGCGGCTGTACATCCGGGACGAAGGCAGCCTCTCCGGCGTGTTCGTGAGCGTGAGCGTCGGTCCCGAGCCGCTCGTGGCCGGCGCCAGCTTCGCAGCCGGTCAGCGCCTGTTCCGTTTCCTCGGACCTCTGCCACCGCCGCCTGCGCCCATCCCCGGGCGGCCGCTCACCTACGGCGCGCCGGTGCCGCAGAGCCAGGCACTGTACGCGCTCGAAGAGGTCCTGGTGGGAGGCCGGTCCGGGCGGACGGCGATCTCGGGCGGACCGCTGATCACGATCGGCCAGCACCACTGCGACCTGTCGTATCCCGGCGACGAGACGCTGGCGGCGCGTCACTGCGAGCTGTCGCCGAACGGCAACACCGCCACGCTGCGCGATCTGAGCGGCGGGCTCGGAACGTGGGTCCGGATCGCGCCGGGAATGGAGAGGCCGCTGAATCCGGGCGATCGGTTCCGCGTGGGGCAGCAGGTGTTGCAGGTGGAGGCGGTGTGACGACGTTGGGTCTGCCGTCTACCGTCTGCCGTCTGCAGTAGGCCCGGCTCTGAGCGCAGCGCACGTTCCGCGCGGGACGTGCCTGCACGCCACCGGCGCAGCTCGTGGCCGCATCGCGCCCAGGGCGCTGGCGTCGATCACGACTCGCGCCGCAGGACCGCAGACCTCTGGCTGCCCGGAGTGCTCCACCAGGCCGCCGGCCGGAACGGCTCCTCGCAGCACCCGAGTTGGCGCGAAAACCAGGTGGGGCTCGCGAACACGACACGACTGCCGAACCACATTGGCCCGTTTCGGCGCCACCGCGGATCACAGCGCACTCGTCGAAGCGGGGGTGCGGGCGCGCTTGCCGCGATCGCGAACACGCCACAGGACGGCGACCCACCGCGCCCGCAGGGCATCAGAGCCACCGCCGGTGAGCACTTCAGGTCAACGCGCCCCGCACGAGCGTGAGCGAACGGCGACCTCGCAAACGCGACACGCGACACACGGCGCCCTCAGCGCCCCAGCACCCGTCTTGGGTCAGCACGTCACGCCGAAGCACCCGCGCGGCCGCGAGCGCCAGGCGGCGATCGCAATTCCACGCACCACACACGACAGACCACCCACTACATCGATGTGAGTCGTTCCTGGATGTAGGCGCGGGCTTTCGATTCGGGCTTGAGGGCGAGGTGCCGCTCCCACCAGGCCCGGGCGATCTTCATGTCGTTGCGCTGGTAGTACAGCTCGCCCAGTTTCAGGGCGTACTCCGGATCGGGGTACTTCTCGTACGCCTCCTGGTAGTGCGCCAGCGCGATGTCCAGCTTCCCGTTGCGGACGGCTCGATCTGCGTCCCGCGCCAGCGCTTCCGCCTTCGGGTGCATCGCCTCGTTCCGGACGATCTCCCGCTCGTAGAGCGGCCGCGTGTCGGTGGGCTGGATCGTCACCGGGTCCTGCGACTCGCGCGGGACGGGCGCGTTGCTGCTCAGCGTGTCCGCGAGCGGCGCGTTCTCTCCGAAGTAGAGGCCGTAGAGGTACCAGCCCGCCAGCCCCACCGAGATCGCCACGAGCAGCACCGTGACGATCTTGAACGCCAGAAGGCCCGCGCTCGCCGCTTCGACCCCGTCGGTGTGCGTGGCCGTGGCGGCGCCCCCGGCGGCGGTGATGACCACGGCGTCCTGCCGCACGGTGGCCTCGGACGCGGACCACGGGTTCGCCCGCGGGTCCACCCGCGTCTCGAGCTGATCGGCCGGCGTCACCTTCCGCGGGATCGGCGAGAGCACCGGTGAGGAGATCCCGGGCCTCCGCTGCGCAGCGCTGCGCCGCTCCTTGTCGATGGCGATGAGCTCTGCCCGAAACTGCTCCGCGGTCTGCGGCCGGTCGTTGGGATCTTTCGACAGCGCCTTGAGGATGAGCCGCTCCATCCCCGGGGAGATCTTCGCCTCGGGCCGGCGGCGCGAGGGCGGCGGCGGCTCCTCCGTGAGGTGCTTGGTGGCGAACCCCACCGCCGAGTCGGACTCGAAGGGCAGAAGTCCGGTCATGAGCTGGTAGAGGATCACCCCCACCGCATACAGATCCGAGCGATGGTCGAGCGGCGCCCCGCGCGCCTGCTCCGGAGACATGTACTCGGGCGTGCCGCAGACGAAGCCGGCCCGCGTGAGCGCCGGCCCCTCGTCGCCGGTGGCGTCCTGGATCTTGGCGATGCCGAAGTCGAGCACCTTCACGAAGTCGGGCTCGTTCCGGCGCTGCTCCACCATGATGTTCTCGGGCTTGAGGTCCCGGTGGATGACGCCCGCGGAGTGCGCCTCGGCCAGCGCGGAGAGCACCTGGCTGACGATCCGCACCACCCGCGCCTCGGGCAACGGCCACTCCCGCGAGAGGATCTGGTGCAGGTCCTTGCCCTGCACGTACTCCATCGCGATGTAGAGCGCGCCGTCCTCCGCCTGATCGAAGTCGACGATTGAGATCGAATTGGGGTGCTGGAGCCGGCTGGCGGCTTTCGCCTCGCGCTGGAAGCGCTGCACGGTGCGCTCGTCGGAGAGCAGCGACTGCCGGAGCACCTTGAGCACCACCGGCTTGTCCAGCATCACCTGGCGGGCCTTGTAGACTTTCCCCATCCCGCCTTCGCCGATCATATCCTCGACGCGGTACTTTCCCTTGATCACCCGCCCGATGTAGTCGTCCGCTTCCGCCGCGCGCACGACCGGCGCGCCGCAGGAGGGGCAGAACTTCGAGACATCGCCGGCGTCAGTGCCGCAAGTGGAGCAGAGCAAGGTCTTCCGACGGGGGGCGCGAAATTGGGAACGAAACGACGCTGCGAAACTTCTCACGCCGCGGCCCCCACCGGCAACATGACGAATCCGGCGCTCGCCATGTCCCCCCTTTGTGGTGGAGAATCGCCGCGCCCCGAATGGACTATTGCCCCCGTTGCGATACCAGGAACCCGCCCGGAGCGACGGTCTGCTCCCACTGCGGGGCACCGATGACCCGGGGGACCATCGTGATGGGCGCCCAGCGGACGCTCGCGCCCCGCCCGCGCGTGTCGTTGCGCGTGGTCCGCGCCGACGGTGGTCCGGAGAGCCAGGTGGAGATGAAGTCCGACCAACTGGTCTGCGGCCGCCGCGGCGATCTGCCGCTCCCGGACGATCCGTTCGTCGCCGACGCGCAGGCGCGCTTTTTCTTCTCGGGCGGCCGCCTGGCGATCGAAGACGTGGGCGGCGGCAACGGCGTGTTCGTCCGGATCCGCAGCGAACGTGAGTTCGGCGTCGGCGGCGAGCTTCGCGTGGGCCGCCAGCGCCTTCTACTGGAGCCGGTCCCTGCCGCCGCGCCCGGCCCGGGCGGAGTCATGCAGTGGGGCTCGCCCGATCCGGGCGTCCGGTTGCGGATCGTCCAGATCCTCGAGGGCGGTGTGCGCGGCGCGGCGTTCCCGCTGAAGGAGGGCGAGAACCTGCTGGGCCGTGACAACGGCGACCTCGCGTTTCCCACCGACGGCTTCGTCTCCGGCCGTCACGCGCTGCTCTCAGTCAAGCAGGACCGGCTCACCATCAAGGACCTCAACTCCTCCAACGGGACGTTCCTGCGCCTGGGCGCGCCCGTGTTCGTGGAGGACGGCGACCAGTTCCTGATCGGCCGGCAGCTCGTGCGGGTGGAGGTCAAATCCGCCGCGGCCTGAGCCCGCGCCCCATTGGCGCGGAGTATCCTCGGCGAATGTTCCGCCCCGGCCCGATCCGCGCACCAATGCTGGCGGTGATCGCCGCTGTGTCGGCGTGCGGGTGCCAGGGTCCCCGCGCCACCCGCGAACGTCCGGTCGATGCGCTCGTCGCCGCGCTCCATGACGCGGGGCTCGAGCACGAGCACCCGTTCGAGCTCGACGAAGCGCGCGCCGCCCTGGTCCGGCGGACGATCGGAACGTTCGGCACGCCCGAGGAGCGCCTGACCCGGGTGATCGCCTCGCTGAACGGGGACACCGGACAGGGCTTCGTCTACCAGCGCAACACCACCCGCACCGCACAGCAGACGTTCGACAGCCGCTCGGGCGACTGCATGACCTATGCGGCGCTGGCCGTGGCGATGAGCCGCAGCCTCGGCGTCCCCACGTATTTCGTCTACGTGAAGGATCTCCCCGTCTATTACGACGACGGCGAGTGGCTCTTCTCCGCCACGCACATGGCCATCGGCCTGGGCAGCGGGCCCCACTCGCTGGTGATCGACTTCACCGGGAACGGCAACGGGCTGTCCAGCTCCGTCTATCAGCGGGTCGACGACGCGACCGCTGCCGCGCTCTTCTTCAACAACCGCGCAGCGGAGCGGCTGGTGGCGGGCGACGTCCGCGGTGCGGAGACGCTGTTGCGCCGGGTCATCGACTTCGCCCCCGACGTCCGCGAGTCGTGGGCGAATCTGGGCGCGGTGCTCAACCGGCAGGGCCGGTACCACGACACGCTGGTGCTCACGCGCCAGAGCCTGGCGAAGTTCCCCGACTACCAGCCGCTGTGGAGCAACGCGGTGCGGGCCGCGCGGGCCGGCGGGGACGAGGCGCTCGCGCACCTGCTCGAGACCCGCGCCGCAGAGATCGCCGAGGGCGATCCATGGTTCCACTTCGTCCGCGGCGTGAACGCGTTCCAGGCCGGGGACTTCGCTCGGGCGATCGCCTCGCTGGAGCGCGCCGCCTCGGGGATGGACGACGGATCGCTCGTGCGCGCGTGGTTGGTCCGGGCGTACGTCGTCGGAGGTCAGCCCGACCGCGGACTGGAGCTGTACGCAAAATTGAGGCGGGAGTTCCCCGGGGACCGGAACCTCGACGCGCTCGCGCGGGACGTGCCGATCCTCGCCGGGGCGGAACCGGTCGACGCGCCGAAAACGGCCGAGGCCGATCACCGGTTCATGAAGAAGCTGCGCAAGAAGCGCTGAAGCCGCGCGGGGCGGGCGCCGCCGCTACCCGTACGACTTCTCCTTCTTCTCCTGCTCCTCCTTGCAGCGGATGCAGAGCGTCGTCACCGGGCGCGCCTCCAGCCGCTTGGGGGAGATCTCCTCGTCGCAGCGTTCGCAGATCCCGAAGGTGCCGTCCTCGATCCGCTGAAGGGCCTTTTCGATCTTCTTGAGGAGGAACTTTTCGCGGTCCCGGAGCCGGAACACCATCGACTGGGCGTACTCCGAGGAGGCGAGATCGATCTCGTCGGGGAGGTCGTCCGTGTCGAAGTTGGACTCCTCCATCATCGTCTTCTTGGCGCTTTGGAGGAGCGCGTCCTTCGAATCCTCCAACATCTTCTTGAAGCGCTTGAGGTCCTTCTGATTCAAGAGTCTTGCTCCCGGCCAAAGACGTGATGTGCTGTGCGTCCCGAAAAAAGGCCGCGCAGTCTATTCACGAGCCCCGGGGTGTCAAGCAAGGCAAAGTCATGTCCGACGGCTCGAAATTCGATCGGGTGTTCCTCCGGCAGGCACTCGCCCTCGCGAGCAACAGCGAGGTCGATCACTTCCTCTATATCTCCGACGAACCGATCGCGCCCGAGGACCTGCGCGGACGTAAAGCACGCAACAAGCTCGTCTACGCGGTGACGCTCCCCAAGCTCGCCGAGGCGTTGATGCAGCGGAAGTTCCGCGCCCTGGTGATCCCCGCCTACGACTACTCGCGCGTCGAACGGGTGAAGGTGGCGCTGGTCTCGGCGATCTCCCAGGGCGCCTTCAAGGACGGCGACCGGGTGCTGGCCCTCACCGGCAGGGTCGGTCGCCAGCCGGACACGCTGATGCACATGAAGATCGGCGGCTCGCTCGACGACCGGCTGGCGATCGAAGGCGTCAAGCTGGGCGAGCAGTTCAACTCGCAGGTGGTGGACGCGCTGATCCAGCTGGCGCTCCAGATTGGGATGGAGGGCTTCGAGGGTCACCCGATCGGGACGATCATCACCATCGGCGATCACAACAACGTCCTGGAGAAGAGCCGCCAGCTGACGATCAACCCGTTCCAGGGATTGAGCGAGGCCGAGCGCAACGTGCTCGACCCGAAGATCCGGGACGCGATCAAGAACTTCAGCGTGCTCGACGGCGCGTTCGTGATCCGCGAGGACGGCGTGGTGCTCGCCGCCGGGCGCTACCTCTCCCCTCCGAGCGACGAGCTCAAGGTCCCGCTCGGCCTGGGCGCGCGGCACGCTGCCGCGGCAGGCATCACCGCGTCGACCCACTGCATCGCCCTGGTGGTCAGCCAGACCAGCGGCGCGGTCCGCCTCTTCAAGGAAGGGTCGATCGTCCTCGAGCTGCACCAGACTGCCCGCCGGACCTGAAGGCGCCCAGAACGCTGAACCCCGAAAGGCGCGCAGCCCTCCGGGGTCCGGTTCATCCGTTCGTCACGGGACGGCTAGTTGGTGCGGAACTCCGCGTCCACCACGTCGTCCTTCTTGCCCTGATCCGCGCCGGGCTGAGGACCGGTCCCGCCCGCGCTGGCGCCGCCGGCGGCGCTCGCCGCACCGGCCGTCTTGTACATCTCCTCCGCGGCCTTGTGGCTGGCCTGCTCCAGCCTGGAGACGGCGGACTCGATGGCGGCCTTGTCGTTGCCCGAGCGGACCTTGTTGACCTCGGCCATGGCGTCTTCCACGGACTTCTTCGTGTCCGCGGCGAGCTTGTCGCCGTTCTCCTTGAGGAGCTTCTCCATCTGGTAGACCAGCTGCTCGGCGCGGTTCTTCACCTCGACGAGCTCGCGGCGCGCCTTGTCCTCGGCCTCGTGCGCCCGGGCGTCGGCCACCATCCGCTCGACCTCGGACTTATCCAGCCCGGACGAGTGGGTGATGGTGATCTTCTGCTCCTTGCCGGTGGCCTTGTCCTTCGCGCTGACGTTGAGGATGCCGTTGGCGTCGATGTCGAAGGTCACCTCGATCTGCGGCACGCCGCGCGGCGCGGGCGGGATCCCGGTGAGGTGGAACCGGCCCAGCGTGCGGTTGCCCGCGGCCATCTCGCGCTCGCCCTGCAGCACGTGGATCTCCACCTGGGTCTGGCCGTCCGCCGCCGTGGAGAAGACCTCGCTCTTGCGGGTGGGGATGGTGGTGTTCCGCTCGATCAGCTTCGTCATCACGCCGCCGAGCGTCTCCACGCCGAGCGACAACGGGGTGACGTCCAGAAGCAGGATGTCCTTCACCTCGCCGGAGA
This sequence comes from Myxococcaceae bacterium, assembly GCA_019686135.1. Classification (GTDB taxonomy): domain Bacteria; phylum Myxococcota; class Myxococcia; order Myxococcales; family Myxococcaceae; genus JADGHL01. The sequence goes on from JADGHL010000150.1 coordinate 7,550, forward strand.
GCACGCCGGCCTGCACCGCCGCGCCCACCGCCACCACCTCGTCCGGGTTCACCGAACGGTTGGGCTCCTTGCCGAAGAACTTCCTCACCTTCTCGATGATGATCGGCATGCGGGTCTGGCCGCCGACCATCACCACCTCGTTGATCTGCGAGGGGTTGAGGCCCGCGTCCGCCAGGCACTTGCGGACCGGCTCCATCGACCGCTCGATCAGATCGTCGACGAGCGACTCCAGCTTGGCGCGGGTCAGCTTGACGTTGAGGTGCTTCGGCCCCGACGCGTCCGCGGTGAGGAACGGGAGGTTGATCTCCGTCTCCATGGTGGAGGAGAGCTCGATCTTCGCCTTCTCCGCCGCCTCCTTGAGGCGCTGCAGGACCATCTTGTCCTTGCTGACGTCCAGCCCGGTGTCCTTCCGGAACTCGGCGATCAGCCAGTCCATGATCCGCTGGTCGATGTTGTCGCCGCCCAGGTGCGTGTCGCCGTTGGTGGCCAGCACCTCGACCACGTTCTCGCCCACCTCCAAGATGGAGATGTCGAACGTGCCGCCGCCGAAGTCGTAGACGGCGATCTTCTCGTCCTTCTTCTTGTCCAGGCCGTACGCCAGCGCCGCCGCGGTGGGCTCGTTGACGATGCGCTTGACCGTGAGCCCGGCGATCTCGCCGGCGTCCTTGGTGGCCTGGCGCTGAGCGTCGTTGAAGTACGCGGGGACGGTGATCACCGCCTCGGTGACCTTCTCACCCAGGTAGTTCTCCGCGGCGCGCTTGAGCTTGAGCAGCACCTGCGCGGAGATCTCCGGCGGAGAGTACTGCTTGCCGTCGATCTCCACCCGGGCGTCGTCGTTGGGGCCCCGTACGACCTTGTAGGGGACCAGCTTGGTCTCCTCGCCCACCTCGCTGAAGCGGCGGCCCATGAACCGCTTGATGGAGTAGATGGTGCGGTCGGGGTTGGTGATGGCCTGGCGCTTGGCGACCTGACCCACCAGCCGCTCACCGTCCTTGGTGTACGCCACCACCGAAGGGGTGATGCGGTTCCCCTCCTCGTTCGCGATGACCTTGGGTTCGCGACCCTCCATGATCGCCACCACCGAGTTGGTGGTGCCCAGGTCGATTCCGATGATCTTACCCAAAGTCATATCCTCCTGAATTCGTTAACTTTTCGATGTACTCCGGGAACAGGCGCAACCTAACCACCCGACATGACGTGTCAAACCCGCCCCCACACAGGCAGCCAGGCACGCAACGAACCTGCGGCCAGCTTGCGCTGATACGGCAATCCTCCAGCTAGGGTGTGGACCCAAGCGTCGGATGCGCAACGGACTACGCAGTTCTGCCACCGAGCCGTTGCAGAGCCCGGCGGACCTGCCGGGCTACCGAGCTCCCCGAGGCCATCTAAACCTCCGGAATGATTGGCGCTGTCCGAACGTCATGCAGCGCGTCGAAGAGGCCCGGAACCTGCACGGGGCGCCTCCGGTTGCCGCAGTGCGTAACGACACCGACCTACACGAGGCCGCCCGCATGTTGGTTCATCCCCTCCGTCCCGCCGAGCTGCCCGTCGTCCCGCCCGCTGAACCGCGGATCGAACCCAAAGTCGCGGTGCTGTTGAACGCGAACGCGCGCAAGGTGACGGATAAGGTGATCCGCTCGCTATCGCACGTGGTGCCGGCCGAGGATCTCTTCGTCTCGCGGACGCTTCTGGACGCGCGGCGGATCGCCCAGACCGTCGTGGACCGGCGCTACACGGTGGTGTTCACCGGCGGAGGCGACGGGACCTTCATCGGCTTCCTCAACGAGATTCACAAGCAGCTCGAGCTGCGCCGCCGCTACTTCCCGCAGACCACGCCAAGGTTCGGCGTGCTCAAGCTGGGCACCGGCAACGGGCTCTCCGCGCTGGTGAATGCGTCGCCGCTGCGCGGGGACGGGATCCTCGATGACGTGCTCCGCGCGCGTGCGGGCGAGGTCCCGGGCTACCGGGCGCTCGATCTGATCGAGATCGACGGCAAGCGGACCCACTTCGCCGGGCTGGGCGTGGATGGGAAGCTGCTCAACGATTACATCTGGGTGAAGGAGAACCTGGGCAGAGGCGCCTTCAGCCGCGTGCTCACCGGCCCGGGCGGGTACTTCACCTCGGTCGCGTTCAAGACCGTCCCCCACTACTTCGCCCATTCGACGCTGGTGGAGTGCGAGGTCGTCAACGGCCACCACGCCGCGTACAAGCTGGACGCCGACGGATCGGTCACCGCCGAGTTCGGGCCGGGCGACACACTCTTCCGCGGCAAGCTGATGATGTGCGCGGCGGGGACCATCCCGTTCTACGGGTTCAACTTCAAGATGTTCCCCTTCGCCGGCAAGCGCCCCGGCACGATGCACCTGCGGCTGGCGCACGTCACCGCGGCGGAGGTGCTGGCGAACCTGGGCAGGCTGTGGAAGGGCCGCTGGTTCAACGAACGGATCCACGACTTCTATGTCCGCGACGTCACCGTCCACTTCGCCCGGCCGATGCCGTTCCAGATCGGCGGCGACGCCGAGGGCTACCGGGACCAGCTGCGGATGCGCGTGAGCGACGAGCCGATCCAGCTGGTCGACTTCACCGGCACGGTGAACTAGGCGCGAACCGTCGCCGTCGCGTCGTCTCCCCGAAGTCGAGGCGGAGGCCATGCACAGATGGCCGCGACCCCGGTTCACGGTCCCGGTCATCCAGCCGACGTGGCGGCCCCCGCACTGTCACACCGCCCTTCCCCGTCGGGCGTTCGTCCCTAACGTGCCGGTTCAGAGTCGTTGGAGGGGGACCTATGCGAATCGGTGCGTGGCTGGCGGTGGGCGCGATGGTCGCCCTGGGGGCGGGGTGTACGTCGGTGCGGATGGTCCAACGGGACGGGTGCTGGATCCGCCACACGGAGAAGTTCCCCGGTAGGGTCCTCGAAGAGGTCGGCCCGTGCGCGAAGGCGGAGCCCAGGTGGTCGGAGGATAGGATCACGCGCCTCGTGCAGGAATGCGTGGCGCACGAGGACTACCGGTGGCAGACGCACGCGCTGGAGGCGTTCTCGAAGAATCAGCCAATCCCCGCGCAGCGTTCGGAGGGCGAGGTGCTCCACGCCTGCATCGACCAGGCGGCCGCGACGATGGTCACCGAGAACGACGCGCTCAAGAACCGGATCGGCGAGCTGGCCGAGGATCGCGCGCAGTACAAGCGCGTCGCCGATGAGGACCGCGCCTTCTTCCGGGAGCACTCGGACAAGATGGCGAGCGCGCTCGGCGAGGCGGCGAAACGGCCGGGCCCGTCCGCGGTGGCCACCGCCACGAGCAGCGGCACCGCGACCACGCGGTCCACGCAGTCGTCGCAGAGCTCGCGCCAGAGCACGCGGTCCACGTCTCAGCGGTCCCACAGCGCCGGCCCCAACCCGGCGCTGACCGTGGCCCCGAAGGCGACCGGGACGGGAATGGAGTCGCGCGTCGCCGATCACGCGCGGCCCGCGCCCGTCTGCCCCGCGCAGACGCCACCCAACTGCGAGCCCTGGTGGAGCGGCGTGGGTGGCGCGGGTTCTCCGGCGGTGACGCCCGCGCTGGCGCCGGTTCCGGACGACGCACCGCCTGCGACGAAGTAGCCAGGCGCGGACTGTGATTGCCCGGTGCCGAGCCACGCGCGGAGGGCACCGATCGGCCCCGCGCAGACGCCGCCTGGCTGCGAGCCCTGGTGGAGCGGCGTGGGTGGCGTGGGTTCTCCGGCGGTGACGCCGCGCTGGCGCCGGTTTTCCGGACGACGCACCGCCTGCGACGAAGTAGCCAGGCGCGGACTGTGGTTGCCCGGTGCCGAGCCACGCGCGGAGGGCAGGTTGTGTCCCGTCAAGTGGTGTTCGAGCTCACGCCATCGTGTGAGTGCTTCAGGCTGACTTCTTGATAACCGGCTTCGGGTTCATCGCTTCGAGTG
>JADGHL010000151.1 GCA_019686135.1 Myxococcaceae bacterium
CCCCCCGACCCACCGCACCATTTACAGGGCATCCACTCCTATCCCCGCGATTTTCCCTCGTGCGGCACCCGGCTACGCATCGCCGGGCGGAGCTTCAGCAACCCGCATGCCACGTGCGCGCAGCCGGGCCTCCACCTCCTCGAGCGTGAACCGGAGCTCGAACGCCCGCTCCTCGTCGATGAACAGCACGGGGACGTCGTAGCGGAAGCGGGCGTAGTCGGCTGGGCTGTCGTCGATGTAGCGGAGGTCGATCCGGAGCGCGCTGCCGTAGCGCCGGGCAAGCTCGTGGACGATCCGGGTCGCAACTTCACAGAGCGGACAGCGGCGCTTGGAGTAGAGTCGAAGCAGCATGCGCGGGTTGGCGGGCGATTTTTCCACGATGCCGTTGAAGGACCTCGTCTTCTATCTCGGCAACAAGCGGGCCACCGGGCTGCTTGCGCTCGAGCACGAAGACCAACGCAAACAGATCGTGATCCGCGAAGGATGCGTGGTCAACGCCTCGTCCAACGAACCGCGCGAGTACCTCGGCCAGTTCCTGATCAACCTCGGCCACATCACCGAGGAGCAGTTCAACAAGGCCTACGAGACGCAGAAGGAGACGAAGATCTTCCTCGGGAAGATCCTCGTGATGATCGGCGCGGTTTCGGAGGAGACGATCCAGAACGCGCTGTCAATGAAGCTGCGGGAGACGCTGCTCCAGGCGTTCCACTGGACCGAGGGGTCGTTCGAATTTTCACCCGACCACACGCCCGAGCTACCGGACGGGATGGAGCTGCAGATCGACCTGTTGGACGTGCACCGCGAGGGCGAGTTCCGCGAGACCGCGTGGCAGGCGATCCGCGCCGCGTTTCCCACCGGGCGGGTGCGGCTCGAGCTCAACGAACACAAACTTCCCGAGCCGGCGCGGCCCGGGAGCATGGACGAGCGGCTGTTCAAGCTCATCCGCGCCGGGCACACCATCGACGAGATCATCCTCGCCCTGCACGCCACCGATTTCTTCCTCTACCAGCGGCTGTACGCGCTGTACCGGCTGGAGGCGATCCGGGTGCTGGACGAGGAGGACGACGAACCGCTGGCGCAAGAGGACGACGAAGACGCCTTGACCACGGGGAAGGATGGCGTGCCGTCCACGCTCGGAGAGGAGACCAACCTCGCCGACATCCTCGCCCACGCCGAGATGTTCCTCGCCCAGGCCAACTACGCGGACGCCGAGCGGCTGGCGCGCAGGGCCTGGGAGATGGGCCCCAACGCGCACACCGAAGCACTGTTACGGCGCGCCGAGGCGGGGCTGCTCGCCGAGCTCCGGCGCTCGCTGATCGACGGCAAGCCGATCGCCACCCTGCAAGTGCCGCCGTCGAAGCTGAAGACCCTCAACCTCTCCGCGCCCGAGCGCTACCTGCTCTCACGCATCGACGGCACCCGCGACGTGCCCTCCATCATCCAGGTCTCCCCGCTGCAGGAACTGGAAGCGATGAAACTCTTCCAGGGCTTCGTGGACCAGGGCCTCGTCCGCATCGAACGCCGCTGACCGGCTGTGAGCAGCGGGTAGTGAGGAGTGAGTATGACGGCCTGCGGCCCGTCGGTCTGGATCAGCGGGTGACGACGGTCAGAACGAGATCTGGAGCTTCTTCTTCGACGAGCGCAGCTTTTCGACCTGCTCGGTGGGAACCTTGACCGGGATCGAGAGGTGCTCGAGCTTCGGCAGCGACATCACCGCTGCGATGTCGCGCACCGGGTTGTTGTCGATGAAGACGTGCGTGAGCCGGGTGAGCGATGCGAGCGGCCCCACGTCCGCGATCCGGTTGTCTGAGAGCGACGCTTCCTCGAGCTTCTTGCACGCGCCGAGCGGCGCGAGATCCCGGATCTTGTTGTGGCGCACATTCAGCTTCCGCAGCCCGGAGAGCTTGGCGACGGGGCTGATGTCGGTGAGCCCGTGGCCTTCGGCCTCGAGCTCCTCGAGCTTCGGCGCGAGCTCCACACCCTCCAGGCTGGATAGGCGCGCCTGGCCGCGCTCCGGGTAGTTGATCGTGAGCCGCTTGAGCGCGGGCATTTTTGCGAGCGGGATCTCCTGAAGCGAGGAGACGTCCTCGACGAGCAGGTCGCCGACCTTCGCGAGCAGCTTGTCGTCGAAGGGGTTTTCGTCCGGCGCGTCGTCTTTGTGGTAGAGCGAATTCGACTTCGTGTCGCACGCCCAGCCGATCTTCTTCCACCAGTCGCTCGCGCTCTTGTCCGGCTTCGTTGCGTTCCCCGCTTTGGCGCGGCCACCGGCTTTCGTCGCGGCCGCCGGCGGCTTCGCTTTCGTCGTCTTCTTCTTCGCGGCCGCGCCGGCGGCGCCGCGACCGCTCTCGAGCTGGTAGCCCTTGCGGAGCTTTTCGGCGACCAGCTTGTCGTGCTCTCGCTGCGCAGCGGCTGCGTCCTTGAAGGTCGTGCTCTTCGACTGCCCGGCGCCGCCGATACGACCCCAACGGGTGGTCAAAACGTTTCCGGAAACCGAAATCTCCCAGAACTTGTTCGAAGTGCCCTCAGAGAAGACGTATGGCTCCATGTCCGCGATCATACGGTTTCGACCCTGGGGCAAAGAAAAAAGAGAGCGCTGCACAACCGCGTCGTCCCTCACCCCTGCGCCCGACGATCCGGCGTCACGGTCTCGACGCCTCCCGGGTACCGGATGCGGGCGCGTCCGATCCGGATGGCGATGCGAGCTTCGTCGCCGCCAGCTCCGCTGCCATCGCCTTCTCTGCCGCCCTCGCCTTCTTCGCTTCGGCTTCGAGGAACAGGCGCATCGCCTCGCGGCCGAGCCAGCTGGCGCGGATCCGCCAGTCGTAGTCGTTGACGATCACCGCCGCGACCGCGACCTTCGGATCGTCCTTCGGCGCGAAGCCGACGAACCACGAGTAGTCCCGGAAGGGCCGCTTGTCCGCGAGAGTGCCGGTCTTCCCGGCGGCATCCGTGAGCTGGAAGCCGCGCTCGTGGAACACCCGCCGCGCCGTGCCCACCTTCACGGTCTCCGCCATCATCTCCACCAGCGCCGCCGCGTCGTCCTCGTCCATCACCCGCGTCGGCTCAGCGAGCGGCATGTCCGCGAACAGGACCGGATCCCGCCACAGCCCGCGGTTGGCGACCATCGCCGCGATCGCCGCACCGTGCAGCGGCGAGAGGAACACGTCACCAAAGCCCGCGCCGGTCTTCGCCAGCGGCAGGCCGGACGGCGGAACCGCGCACAGCGACGGCTCCGTCGGTTCGGCGAAGTCGATCGGGCGGTTGAAGTGGAAGCGCTCCGCCCAGGTCCTCAGCGCGTCGGCGGTGAGGTGGCGCGAGGTGAGCTTGGCGAAGATCGCGTTGGCGCTGAACGCGAACGCGTCCGAGAGCGTCAGGCACGCGTGGTCGTCCTCGCTGTCCTTCAGCTGCGCCTCGGTGAGCTTGCGCTTTCCGCCGTGGGAGCACTCGGTCGTCTCCGGCGTCAGCCCGGCAACGAGCAGCGCGGAGGTGGTCACCAGCTTGAACACCGAGGCTGCGGGGAAGATCGCCTTCACCGCGAGCCCGCGCAGATCCGGCCGCGCCTCGGAGTGCTCGGCCATCGCCCAAACGCGCCCGGTCTTCGGGTCGAGCGCCACCACGGCGCCATAGGGCGTCTGGTAGCGCCGAAGGATCGCGGTCAGCTTGTTCTGCAGCGGCACGTCGATGGTGAGCCGCCGCGGTTGGTTGCGCGGGCCGATCGCGAGGTGGCCTTCGCCGTCGAGCCACGCGCGGGCGATCAGATCGTCCTCGGGCTTGAGCGGCCGCGCGTCCGCAATCGGCGGGGCAGCGGTCCGGCTCGGCACCTTCAGCGCATCTTCGGAGAGGTCCGTGGAGGCAGTCGTCGGGGCCGGGCCATCCGCGCCTTCCGGCGTCCCCTCCGTCTGCTCCGCTGGGGCCTCGATCGGTGGAATCGACGCGACGACGACCGCCGTCTGCGCGTACGCGCCGGCACCGACCAGGAGCGCGGCCATGAAAAGGAGTCGTGCCCCCGGCATCGCGACGATGCTACCCGCATCCGCGCGCTGCGCGAACTTTATGGAGCCCGCCCGGCTGCTCAAGTACGGTGCCGCCGCAATGGAGGGGCTTCAGGAGATCGGCGTCGTCGCGCGCCACGAAGCGGGGCGCACGTTCAGAAGCGCGCGGGTGATCGTGCTTCTGGCGCTCTACGTAATGTTCTCTGCGCTCATCCTCCTCGTGATCGGGTCGATCTCCCAGGCCATCGGCGAGCAGTTGAAGACCTCGCTGGAGGGCGCCGATCCGCAGAAGGCGGCCGAGGCGGCGAACCAGCTGCGCACCGGGTTTCTCAGCTGGTTCCTGGACAGCGACAGCGCGGTGCTGGACGCGCTCCAGCAGGTCCCGCTGGTGGTGATCATCGTCTTCAAGGCCACCCTTTTCTGGCTCCCGCCGTACGTGGTGCTGATGGCGTTCGACACGATCTCCGGAGAGGTCGGCCCGCGATCGATCCGCTTCCTCACCGTGCGCGCGCGGCGCTCTTCGATTCTTCTGGGCAAGTTCCTCGGGCACGCGCTGGTGCTGGCCGCGCTCGTCTTCGTGGTGGACGTGGCGATCTTCGTCTACGCGAAGGTCACCCACCCGGACTTCGGCTGGGGCCTGATGCTGGTGACCCTGCTGAAGTTCTGGCTGGCCTCGGTGGTGTACGCGCTGGCGTACCTCGCGCTCAGCGTTCTGTGTTCGGCGCTCTTCCGGCAGTGGGCGCTCTCGCTGATCGTCAACTTCATCAGCCTGTTCGTGCTGTGGCTGGTGAACTTCATCGCCGGCTTCGGCACGCACCGGGAGCTTCTGCCCAACGGGCTGCCCGGCCCCGAGCAGATCACGTCCTGGGTGGCGTACCTGCGTTACTTCACCCCGTCGTACTACGCGACCGGGCTACTCAACCCGGCCATCCAGACCTTCGCACTGTCCGGCGCGGCGTACGCCGGGTTCACTCTGCTCTTCGCGGGCGCGGCGTACGGGATCCTGCGCGCGAGGGACCTATGAGCGACGCGGCGATCGAGGTCACCCACCTGGTGAAGCGCTTCGGCCCGCTCACCGCGGTGAACGATGTCACGTTCACCGTAAACCGCGGCGAGTGCTTCGGCCTCATCGGCCCCAACGGCGCCGGGAAGACGACCACCTTCTCGATCATGTGCGGGTTCCTCTACCCGAACGACGGGCAGGTGCGGATCCTCGGCGCCGATCCCACCTCGCCCGGAGCGCTGAAGCAGAAGGTCGGCGTGCTCCCGCAGGATGCGGTGCTGCCGCCGTATGCGAAGGTCGGCGAGCTGCTCACGTACTGGGCCCACCTGTCCGGCCTGGCCGATCCACAGGCGAAGGCCAAGGACGTGCTCGAGCGGGTGCAGCTGCCCGAGGTCTGGGACAAGCGCGCCGGCGCGCTCTCGCACGGGATGGCCAAGCGCGTGTCGATGGCGCAGGCGTTGATGGGCGATCCGCCGGTGGTGCTGCTGGACGAACCCACCGCCGGGCTGGATCCGAAGATCGCCGCGCACGTCCGCCAGCTCATCCACGAGATGAAGGGCCGGCAGACGATCGTCGTCTCCAGCCACAACCTCCAGGAACTCGAGCAGCTGTGCGACACCGCGGCGATCCTCGATCGCGGCCGGGTGATGCAGGCTGGGACGATGGCGGAGCTGACCGCGCGCTCCGCCGAGTTCCGGATCCAGATCGCGAAGGGGAACGTCCCGGTCGAAGAGCTCAAGCTCCTGCCCGGCATCACCAGCTCCAGCTACGACCCGGCGACGGGAGCGCTCACGGTGCTGTTCAACGGCCGCGATCACGCCTCCGAAGAGGTGATCACCGCCACGCTCAAGTACCTGATCGACCGGGACGTGAAGGTGCTGACGGTGAGCCGGGGCCGGAGCCTCGAAGAGCGCGTGCTGCAGATCACGCGGTAACCGCCTTCCGTCTGCAGCGTCTCCTCGTTCCGGATGCCGGCGTTCAAATCGGACGCACGAGCCCCGTGCCGAGACGCTTGCGGCAGACGTTAGACGGCAGGCCCGAAGCCACCGCCGCCGCCCAGAACCTACTCCGGAAAAAACATCGGCTCGCGCTCCGCCACGAAGCGGTGGATGACCTCCGCCGTCTGCGGATCCAGCCCCACGAACTGGATGCCCACGCCGGGGAAGATCTCCGGCGTGCGGTCATTCACCTCGCGCGTCCAGCGGACCACGCCTTTCACCTGGATCTTCTGGCCTTTGGGCAACGTGAAGCTCAGATCGACCTCGGTGCCGATCGGCGGGATCTGCACCGTGGCGACGAAGAGCCCGCCCTCGCTGATGTTGGTGCTGAAGCCGGTGAAGAAGTTGGACTCCGAGTGGAGATCGACCGCGGCCTGCATCCGCACCCGCGACTGGGCGCGGCGGCCCTGCGGGCGCGTCACCTGGGTCGTGCGCTCGTCCCGGGCGGGAGCCGGCGTGGCCCGGGGAGCCTCCGGGGCCCGCGGACCGTCGGGGATCGTCACCGCCCCGGATGGCTGCGCCGCCTCGCGCGCCTTCGCCTCGAAGGTCGCCATCGCCGCCTCGTCCGCGGTGAGCTGGGACGACAGCCGCGATAGCTCCATCGCGTGCACCTGCACCGTTTGGTGGATCTCCTCCGCCGCCTCGCGCCGCACCTCCACCGCCTTCGTTCGGGCACTGAGCGAACGCTCCCACGCCGCGGTCACGTCCAGCGGCCGGACCTGCGCCTGATGGACGCGCTGGTGCAGCTGGGTGAACTCCGGATCGCGCATCCCCTGCAGCTGCACCTGCGACGCCGCCGCCCGGATGTGCTGCAGCCGGGCCAGAAGCTCGCCCGCAGCGCTCTGCAGACGGGCGACCTCCTGCGCGAGCTGCGCCTCCTTCGAGGCGATCTCCTGCTCGGCGAAGCGCAGCTGCTGTTCACGCTCGAGCGGGGATTCGGCCAGGGCTGTCTGGTGACGCGGCACGGTGAGGCTCCTCGGAAAAGTCCAGCGGCCCGGCGCTCCCGCGGCCGCGCGGTGACAGGTGTTTTGCCATCAGTGGGGGGTTGTTCGCTCGGGTGCTGTGTGACCCGCCGGGTCCTGCCCGACCTTCCGGACCCGCGCCCGAAGCAGTCTACCCTCCGCGGAAAAGGACACCAGCACGTGACCGGTGGCTTCGCAGAAAGCGGCCAGATCCTCTTCCACCGCCGGGTCGGTCGCCCAGAGCTCGACCTCCGCGCCGGGCTGCACTGCCCGAAGCCCTTTGGACAGCTCGATGATCGGCAGAGGACAGGCCTTCTCCCGCGCGTCGATCACCGGGTCTGAAACCGGAAGGGACATGGAGTCACTCATCCCGCATGGAGCCGGCCCGCACGGCCGTCCTCTCTGCCGGCCGGGGCAAAAAGTCTCGTAGTTCCGGGCCGATCTGCAGTTGCACCGCTCGGAAGGCACGGGTTATGTAGCCGCGCCTGTTTGTCGCACATTCCTGAAGGAGTCACCGTCCAGATGAAGCCCAGTGTCATCGTCGCCCTCCTCGTCGGAGCGCTGATCGGATTCGGCGTCGGCCGGATCATGGTCCCCAGCTCCGGCTCCGGCTCTACCACTACCGGCGCCGTCGTGAACGCCCCCACCGGGACTCCCACGGCCGTGCCCAACCGCCCCGCCGCGAACGCGGACAACACCATCTTCAAGGTTCCGATCGACGGCGCATACGTCCAGGGCAGGCCGGACGCGCTGGTCACCATGGTCGAGTTCTCCGACTACCAGTGCCCGTTCTGCGGCCGCGCCAACGGGACGGTGAACCAGCTCAAGCAGATGTACGGCGACAAGCTCCGGCTGGTGATGCGCCACAACCCGCTCTCCTTCCACCCCAATGCCCGGCCGGCTGCGCTCGCCGCGCTCGCCGCCGGTGAGCAGGGCAAGTTCTGGGAGATGCACGAGAAGCTCTTCGCCAATCAGCGTGAGCTGACCGAGGAGAACCTCGAGAAGTTCGCAAAGGAGCTGGGCCTCGACATCGCGAAGTGGAAGCAGGACAGGGAGTCCTCGCGGCTGGCGGCCGTGATCCAGAAGGATCAGGCCGTCGCCCAGCAGCTCGGCGCCACCGGTACTCCGGCGTTCTTCATCAACGGCCGGAAGATCTCCGGCGCCCAGCCGCTCGACAACTTCAAGGCGGTGATCGACGAGGAGCTGAAGAAGGCAGAGGCGATGGTCGTCGCGGGCACCCCGGCGGATCAGGTCTACGCGAAGATCATGGAGAGGGGCGTCACCTCGCCGCCGGCCCAGCCGCGCCAGGCCCCGCCGCCGGCGCAGGCCCGAAAGATCGACATCCCCGCCGACGCGCCGGTCCGCGGCCCGAAGCACGCCAAGGTGACGATCGTCGAGTGGTCCGACTTCCAGTGTCCGTTCTGCGGCCGCGTGGAGCCGACCCTGGCGCAGATCCTCAAGACCTACGGCAACGACGTCCGGCTCGTGTGGCGGAACCAGCCGCTGCCCTTCCACCAGAACGCCAAGCCGGCCGCCGAGGCCGCGATGGCCGCGCATGAGCAGGGCAAGTTCTGGGAGTTCCACGACAAGCTCTTCGCCAACCAGCGCTCGCTGGACCGCGCCACCTTCGAGCGCTACGCGCAGGAGCTGGGCCTGGACATGAACAAGTTCAAGGCCGCGCTGGATAGCGGGAAGTTCAGCGCGAAGGTCGAGGCGGACGCTGCGGCCGGCGCCGCGGTGGGCGCCAACGGCACGCCGACCTTCTTCATCAACGGCCGCCAGGTCATCGGCGCGCAGCCGTTCGAGTCCTTCAAGGCCGTCATCGACGAGGAGATCCAGAAGGCGAACAACTTGCTCGCCTCCGGCACGAAGCTCGAGGACCTCTATGAGAAGCAGATGGCGCTCGTCGCCGCCGCGCCCGCGCCGGCGCCCGCCGCGCCCCAGGCCCCGGTGGTGGTGAAGGACATCGACATCGGCAACGCGCCGGTGAAGGGCCCGAAGAACGCGCCCGTGACGATCGTCGAGTGGTCCGACTTCCAGTGCCCGTTCTGCGGCCGGGTTGCCCCGACCGTGAAGCAGATCGAGGAGCAGTACAAGGGCAAGGTCCGCATCGCCTTCAAGCACCAGCCGCTGCCCTTCCACCAGAACGCGAAGATCGCCGCGATGGCGGCGATGGCCGCCAACGAGCAGGGCAAGTTCTGGGAGATGCACGACCTGCTCTTCAAGAACCAGCAGCACCTCGACCGCGCTTCGCTCGACAAGTACGCGGAGCAGATCGGCCTCGACATGGCGAAGTTCAGGGCGGCGATGGACTCGAACAAGTTCGAGGCCCAGATCAACGCGGACTCCGCCGAGGGCATGAAGGTGGGCGCCAACGGCACGCCGACCTTCTACATCAACGGCCGTCAGGTCGTGGGCGCCCAGCCGTTCGAGGCGTTCAAGGCGGTCATCGACGAGGAGCTGAAGAAGGCCGGCAAGTAGCCTTCTCTAAATTCTGCTGAGGGCTCTCGACGGGCGCCGGCGCCTTCGGGCACCGGCGGCCGTTTCGTTTGCTCGCGTCGCGAGGCGCCGCTGCATCCGGCTTGATGCGGTGAACCGGGCGGGACTCCTAGAACCGCGCGGAGGCGATCGTCGCGCCGATCGCCAGCGCCGGGCCGCCCGGGGTCATCACGGCGATCGGCGAGGGCACCGGGACTCCCACGCGGAGGCCGTTCCGATCGTCGTACCGCATCAGGGCGCCCATCCCGCCGAACACGGCGGTCCTCGGTTGCTTCGTGAGGTTGATCGCCAGGGTGACCAGCGCGGGCACCAGCACCGTGTTGGAGATGATCAGCGCTAGGAGGCTCGGAGTGATGGAGATCGTCCCCGGCAGAAAGCCGCTGAAGCCGCCGGCCAGGTAGAAGAGCCCCACCGAGGCGGCCTCACCCACGAGCGCCGCCAGCGTCCCCGGCCAGCTCTCGCTCACGTAGTACCGGCTCCCGTTGGCGAGCGACTGTTCCGTCTGAGCCACGCTCAATGGGACGGTGGACAGCGTCAGGACGAGGATGATGTCGCTGATCGGGTACCCCATGGTGGCGACGAACGGGAGCACCAGAAAGCCGGTGAGCGCCACGGTGCCTCCCGCGGTCAATGCGCCGAAGAGCGCCTCGGTGATGATGAGGCCGACCTCGGCGGGCGGTTCCGTCTGCTGGAGCTGGCCGTAGGGCGAGTACGGATACGGAACCTTCTGGGTGCCCTGCGGGACGTAGCCGGGCGGCGGAGGCGTGGGCGCCTCCTGACCCGCCGCCGGCGGCTGCGCGGTGGGCGCATCGGTCGGCGGGGCGTCGACCAGCGGCGGCGCCTGCATCGCATCCGGCGCCACTTCGGCGGCGGCGACCGACCCACCCAGCAGCACCGCGCCTGCGACGGCAAAGAAAAAGGCTCGCATGTTCACCCCGGCTCGACGCGGGTGGGGCCCGGCCGGTCCCACCGCTCAACGAACGGCGATCGCGTCGATCTCGACGCGCGCGCCTTTGGGCAGCGCCGCCACCTGGACGGTGGCACGCGCCGGAGGGTTCTCTGGGAAGTACTTCCCGTAGACCTCGTTCACCCTCGCGAAGTCGTTCATGTCCTGCAGGTAGATGGTACAGCGGACGACGTGTGAGAAGTCGTGCCCGCCCGCAGCGAGCACGGCCTTGAGGTTCTGCATCACCTGCTCGGTCTGCACGGCGATGTCGCCCTCCACCAGCGCGCCGGTCTTCGGATCGAGGGGAATCTGTCCGGAGAGGAACGTGATCCTGCCCGCAGGGACCTGCACCGCCTGCGAGTAGGGGCCAATCGCTTTGGGAGCGTCGTCGGAGTGGAGGATCTGCTTCGTCATGCGGATGGCTCTAGCGCGGCGCGCGCGAACCATCAACGCCGCACTTGCCGTCAGATCCGCTCGACGGAGAACACCCCGTGGAGCGATTCGATGGACCGCATCAGCTCGGTAAGCTGCTTGAGGTCGCTGATCGTCACCTCGAAGGTGTTGACCGCACGATCGTCGCCGGTGGCGCGGCAGTTGGCCTGGGAGATGTTCACGCCCTTCTTCGAGAAGGTGTTGGAGATGTCGGCGAGCAGCCCGGGGCGATCGGCGGTGAGCACGCGCAGCGTCACCGGGCGCTTGTAGTCGCCGCGCACGTCCCAGCTCACCTCCACACGGCGCTCCGGATCCGTGGCGAGCGCCTTCTCGCAGCCGACCGTGTGCACGGTGACGCCGCGCCCGCGGGTGATGAACCCGGCGATCGGATCGCCGGGCACCGGGTTGCAGCAGCGCCCGAAGCGGACCAGCACGTCGTCCACGCCGCCGATGGTCACGCCCGACCGTCCGCCGCGCCCGAGCAGCTTGCGCGTGACCTCGGTGACGCGGGAGAGCGACGGGAGCACCCCGCCGCCCGACGACGACCCGCCCGAAG
>JADGHL010000152.1 GCA_019686135.1 Myxococcaceae bacterium
CCCGCGGCACCGTTCACGCCCACGGCACCGTTCACGCCCACGCCGCCGTTCACGCCCGCGCCGCCGTTCCCACCTGCGCCAGCGTTCACACCCGCGACACCGTTCACCCCTACGCCAACGTTCGCACCCACGGCGGCGTTCGCGCCAGCGCCGCCGTTTGCACCAGCGCCGCCGTTCGCGCCCGCTCCAGAAGGGCCCGCGAGCACTCCCGCGTTCGCGTTCGCTTCATCGCTCGGCCCTGCTCCATTTCCCACGCCGGCGTTCGTGTTGACGCCCGCGCCCGCATTCAGTCCTCCGCCGTGGTCCGAATCGGCGCTGGAGTCGTCCGCAGGCCCGGTGGTTCCCGGCGGACCGCGACGCGTGGGCGCGGGGCGGATCGGCTTCGGTTCGGAGGGGAGCACGGCCACACCGCCGGGCACCCGATCCGGCGCGCGGAGAAACATGTCGTACGCGAACCATCCCGCGGCGACGAGGGTCAGGCCGACCAGGGCGACGACCGCGAATCCGAAGAGCCCGCTCTTCTTCGACGGCTCGACCAGCAATGGATTGGGGCGGACCCCGGTGTCTTGCTCTTCGATTCGCGGCACACCCACCGCTTCGATCTCCGACTCGGTTGCGGCGGTCCGTGAAACGGACGGGGCGGATGGCGGGGTCGGGCCTTCCGCAATCAACCCGCTCTCCGGCGATGTGCGCGTCCGGCCCGGCGGCGGCAGCGGAGGTGCCTCGTCCGGGAGCAGCGTTCCCAGCACCACGCGCGGCTGGGTGTCGTCGAAGGGCAGCGCGCCCGGTGTCTGGCTCTCGAGCGCCGCCGCGATCTCCGGCGCGAGCGCGACGACGGGCTGCGTACGCGGATCGGGCTCGGGTTCGAGTGCATCCGATTCGGGCGGATTCGGCAGAGCCTGCGCGGAGCGATCCTCCCACGGGGTCGCCAACGCCTTGAGCCCGCTGGTGGGAACCTCCACCATCGCCTGACGGAGCTCCTCGGTGACGATCACCCCGGGCACGGTGGTGTCGTCCTGGAGCGCTCGCCCGCCGTCTTCCCGGGTGCGCGGCGTGGGCGAGAACGACAGAGGCGCAGGCTCGATCTTCCCCGCAGGCTGCGGGCGTGACGGCGGCGGCGGCGCCTCGCTGAGCGCTTTCGCACGCTCTTCGCTGGGCGCCACGTCCTTGAGCTGAAAGACCGCCGTCTCCTTGCGTTTCTCTTCGGCCTTCTCCTCCGCGAGCGCCTCGCCGGGGCGGGCCACGCTCCGCAACGACGCGAGCAGCTTGCGCTCCTGCTGGTACTCGGCGTTGAACGCCTCGCGCATGTAGCGCGAGACGCTCTCCGGCCCCGCGGTGGGATCGATCTCCAGCAGGCAGGCCTGGATCTTCGCGCGGAACTCCTCGGCCGTCTGGAAGCGCTTCGCCGGATCCAGCTCGAGCGCGCGCGCGAGCATCTCCTGGACCGGCGCGGGCACCAGCGGATCCACCGAACCGATCGGCGGGATCGACGGGTTGGCCACCCGCACCATCAGCTCATGCGGGGGCACGCCGTCGAACGGGTTCCGGCCGCACACCAGCTCGTAGAGGCACAGGCCCACCGAGTAGAGGTCGCTCCGGCGATCGATCTTCTGGTGCCGCGCCTGCTCCGGCGACATGTAGAGGAACTTCCCGAGGATCATGCTCGGGTGGGTCCGCGCGGTGGAGAGCGTCGACTTCGCGAGCCCGAAGTCGATGACCTTCACCTCGCCCTCGTACGAGATGAGGATGTTCTGCGGCGAGACGTCGCGGTGGACGAGGCCGAGCTCGCGATCCTCGTCGTCGCGCTTTCTGTGCGCGTACGCCAGCGCGTCGAGCACGCGGCCCATGGTGTACAGCGTCAGCGTGAGCGGGATCGGCACGTTGCGATCGCGTGCGCGCGCGGCGAGCTTGCGGACGTCCTTGCCGTCCACGAACTCGAGCGCCATGTACGGATCGCCCTCGTGCAGCCCCACGTCGAGCACCTGCGCGATCGACCCGTGCGAGAGCTTGACCAGCAGCCGGGCCTCGTTGACGAAGCGCTCGACGAACTCCCCGTCCCGCGCCAGCTGCGGGAGGATCTTCTTGATGACACACAGCTTCTCGAAGCCCTGAGCGCCCTCGAGCCGTGCGAGGAAGATCTCCCCCATCCCGCCCATCGCCAGCGGCGACAAGAGCGTGTACCGGCCGAACGGGACCGGGCGGAAGGGCCGGAGGCGGGCGCTCTGGGGCGGGGACGACAAGGGGGTCTGCGATCTGCAGCGTGGGGTGTGCGGCGGATTGAAGCAGGAACCAGCCCGTCGGTGAAGGCGACCGGGCGGCCCACCGCGCGAATCCAGCACCCCCGGTCAATGATCCGATTGCTGAAGACGGCAGACCTATTTGATCCCCGGATTCGTGAGGTGCATCACATCCTCCTCCAGCACCTCGAACAGCGCGCAGCGGTCCTTCGGCGGACGGATGATCCGCTCACCCAGCGGCGTCACGTCGAACCGCGCGCCCACCGCGGCCAGGGTCTTGCCGGTGATGAGGATCTGCCCGGGCGTCGCGGTGGCCGCCACCCAGGAGGCGATGTTGACGGGCTCGCCCAGCGCGGTGAAGTCCAGCCGCGGCTCGGCGCCCACGGTGCCGACCAGCACCTTGCCGGTGTTGAGCCCGATCCGGAGGTAGCAGCGCTGGTTCGGCGGGAAGCGGTTCATCGCCTTCTCCCAGTCCGCACGCATCGCCAGCGCGCAGCGCACCGCCCGGAGCGCTTCGTCTCCCCGCACGTACGGCGCGCCGAAGAGCGCCACCACCGAGTCGCCGACGAACTTGTCGACGGTGCCCTCGAACGAGAACACCAGCCCGGTCATCCGCTGGTAGAACTCGGTGAGCATTTCGGTGATCCGCGACGGCGGCACCTTGCCCACGAGCGCGGTGAACCCGGCGATGTCGGCGAAGAGCATCGTGCAGGTCCGCTCCTCGAGCTGCGCCACCGACGGAAGCTTCGCCAGCTCCTGCGCCTTCCGCCCGGCGAGGTCCGGCGCGAGGAACCGCTCCAGCGCGCGCTTGATCCGGTCCTCCGCGGGCGCCGCCTGCTGGAAGCGCATCACGCCCGAGGCGATCAGGTTCGCCACCGCGTTGCACAGATCCAACAGGCCGTTCAGCTCGTCGTCCGTGTTGCTGGGCCGGTTGATGTAGAGCACGCCCGCGAACGTCTCCCCGGTCTTGAAGGGGATCGCCAGCACCTGGTCCGCGCCGTAGAGGATCACGCTCTCGCGCTCGCGGAAGCGCTGGTCGTCGCGCACGTCCGCCACCGCCAGCGCCGCGCCCTTGGCGATCGCCGCGTCGATGATGGCGTCGGAGACGGGCACCTCGCCGCGCGCGAGCCTTCCGCGGTGCCGGACCGCGGCGGGCACCATCACCCCGGTGGGATGCCGCAACAGCACCACCGCCGTCGACGCGTTGACGCGTTCGATCACCCGGTCGGTCGTCTCGTCCAGGAACTCCTGCAGGGTCCTCGCGCTCGAGAGCTTCTCGGCCACCTGGTACAGGGTGAGGAGCCACTCGTAGCTGACGTTCTTCGCCGCCAGCTCGAAGGGCGCGAACGCGTCCGTCCCGCCCCCGCGATCGAAGGGGACGACGTTGTCGAGCGCGCGCAGCACGACCGACTCGCGGACGTCGCGCGAGATCAGCACCGCACCGCCGATGTCGGCGCCGCGGCCGAAGCGCCTCACGCTCCCGCCCGCGCCGATGTCCACCATCTCGGTGGCCGCCATCTCCACGGTGCTCGGCTGCCGGACCGCGAGCGCGTTCTCTCCCACCTGGATGACGTCGCCGTGCTTGAGCGGCGCCGTCCCGCGCAGCGGCTCGCCGTTGAGGCGGCTGCCGTTGCGCGAGCCGAGGTCCTCGATCACCAGCACGTCGCCGGTCACCTTGAACCGCGCGTGCCGCCGCGACACGAGGTCGCCGGACAGCACGATGTCGTTCTCATCCGCGCGGCCGAGGTGCGTGATCCCCTCGGGGAGATCGTACGTGGTGTCGAAATACCCGGGACCGTTGATGACGATCTGCCACACGCGCGCGCGAGAATATCGCACTGCCGAGCGCTCAGAGGGGAACGTCTCGGGTCATCCGCCGGTGCAGAAGGACGAGGAAGAACGGACCTCCCAGAAGCGCGGTGATCACCCCGACCGGGAGCTCCTTCTGGATGAGCGGCGTCCACGGGTGCAGCACGCGGGTCGCCACCGGGAGGGCCACGCGCGCCAAAAGGTCGGAGAGGGCGAGAAAGCCGGCGCCGCCGATCGCGCTGGCCGGCAACAAGAGGCGCTGGTCCGGGCCCAGCCACAGGCGCAGCACATGCGGGACGATGAGCCCGACGAAGCCCACCAGGCCGGAGAGCGCCACCGCACCGGCCACGCTGAGGGAGGCGGCCAGAAGGAGGATCATCCTCGTCCGCTCCACCGGGACGCCCAGGGAGGCTGCGTCGTCGTCGCCGAGCGTGAGCAGGTTGAGCCGCCCGGCGTACGCCCACATCGTGCCCACCGCCACCGCCTGCAGCACCGCGGCGATTCCCAGCGTCGGGTAGCGCTCGTAGGTGAGCGTCCCCGCCAGCCAATAGAGGATCTCCCCCACCCGCTCCGGCGCGCTCAGGGTCTTGATGCAGGTGATCGCCGCGGAGGCGAACGCGTTGAAGATGACGCCGGAGAGCAGCGCGGCATACGGCGTGGTCCGCCCGCCGACCTTGCCCGCGGCGAACACCAGCGCGGTGGCGCCGAGCGATCCGAGGAAGGCGAACAGCGACGGCGCGGAGACCTTGCCGATCGCCTCGCCCACGCTGCCGCCGACGAGCGCTCCCACCGACGCGAGCCCCACCGCCAGCGCGAGCGTGGCCCCCAGCGCCGCGCCTCCAGACACGCCCAGCACGAACGGGTCGGCCAGCGGATTGCGCAACAGGCCCTGCAGCACGCAGCCGGACGTACCCAGCGCCAGCCCGACGATCACCGCCAATAGCGCGCGCGGAACGCGGAGCTCCCAGAAGATGTTCGCGTCCTGCGAGGACGGATCGGACAGCACCCGGCTCAGGGAGATGGGGAACTGGCCGAACGTTGCCGATAGCGCCAGGGCGATCAGCGTCGCCACGGCCAGCGCGCCGAGGACGCCGGCGATGCGCGCACGCGTCACTTCGACGGTTCCCCCGGGTGGATGAGCGCGTACAGCCCTTCCAGCGCGCGCCCGAGGTTGGGACCGGGATGCATCAGATCCTCATTGGGGATGCGCTCCCAGCGCGCCTCCTTCAGCCCGCTCAGCCGCCGCAGCTTCTCTGCCGGAGTCGGATCGTGCGCGGCGTCGATGATCAGCTCCGGCTTTGCCGCCACCGCCGCCTCGACCGCGTACATCGGGTAGGGGCTGTCCGAGGACTGGGCCGCGTTGATCGCCCCGGCGTCCTTCATCAGCTCGTCCGCGAACGATCCGGGCCCGGCCACGACCAGCGGCTGCCACTCGTAGACGATCAGCACACGCACCTTCGGCTGTGCCTTCGCCTTCGCCCGGATCTGTTCGCGCATGCGCTCGATGTCGCGGCAGAGCGCCTCCGCCTCCTTCGCCTTCCCGAGCACGCGGCCGACCGCGCGCATCGAGGTGAGGGTCTCTTC
Organism: Myxococcaceae bacterium; assembly: GCA_019686135.1. Taxonomy (GTDB): domain Bacteria; phylum Myxococcota; class Myxococcia; order Myxococcales; family Myxococcaceae; genus JADGHL01. The sequence goes on from JADGHL010000152.1 coordinate 5,631, forward strand.
GACCGAGTGCAGCGGCAGCGCCAGGACCGGCACGCCCAGCTCGGCCAGCTTCTGCACCGGCGCCTGGTTCCCCGGTGCGGGCTGGACGATCAACAGGTCGGGGTGGAGCGCGAGCACCGCCTCGATGCTGGGATCGATGAAGCCGCCCACGCGCGGCAGCGACTTGACCTGCTCCAGCTCGTCGAACTGCGAGACGCCCACCAGGCGATCCCCCGCGCCGAGCGCGATCACGATCTCGGTGATCGACGGCGCGAGGGTGACGATCCGCTTCACCTCGGCGGGTGGCTTCGGCCCCAGATAGGTCGGGCCGTCCACGCCGGCGAACGCGCGGGTCGCGCACAGCGCGATCAGCAGCAGAAGCGAATGGGCCGTGCGGTGCATGCGTCGTCCACTCCGGAGCATAGGCTGCGGCGCCTACGGCACCGACAACACGTCGCCCACGTTCGAGTATCCCGTCGCCTCCTCCACCGGGCAGACGTTGAGCGGACCGGGCTCGGTGGCGCCAGTGCGCACGTCGGTGAGGGTCCCGTCGCCGAGCTGGAAGACGTACAGCCGGCCCGCGGACTGATCCGCCGCGTACACCGTGTCGCCGACCACGTCGAAGCGGCCGAGCGAGGGCGAAGCGCAACCGTCGTCTCCCTCCGGGCAGCCCACGGTCACCGCGGCCACGACCGCGTCGTTCTCGTCCACCAGCGCCAGTCCGGACTGGGTGGTGATGACCTTCGGGAACTGGGAGTAGTCGGTCTTCCCCTGGCAGGTGACGAGCACGCCACGCGGCGTGGTCTTCACCCAGCCGGCGTTCAGGCACTCGTCCGCCGGCAGCTCCACCAGCCCCGGCGCGCCTCCATCCAGCGGAACGGTGGCGAGGTACGCCGGGCCGGCCACGTTGTAGGACGAGTCGAGGTGGTTGAGCGCGACGTAGAGCACGCCGTTGCGTTCGGCGATCCCCTGCGGCCGCGGGATCGACTCGCCGCCCGGCTGGAACGGCTGCAGCGGCAGCGTGGAGAGATCGATCGTCGTGAAGGTGGCCTGCGCCGGATCGCTCACGTCCACGTCCGCGACCTTCTGGCCCGCGCCCAGGGTGGCGGCGGAGAACCCGCCGTAGAGCGTCACGTACAGGTGCGTGCCCACTTGGGTCATCACCTGCGGCCAGGTGTTCTCCCCGAACTGCACCTCCTTCACGAGGGTCAGCTTCACGCCGGCCGGGAACTGCGCGGGGACGTCGAGGAGCTCGCCGCCCGCCCACAGCCCCGCGTCCGCACCGTCTCCGCCTGCATCCGGCGCCTCGCCGCCGTCGAGGTCCGTGCCCGCGTCCGCGTCGCTGCCGGCGTCGAATTCACTGCCCGCATCCGCGGCACTACCGGCGTCGAGGTCGCTGCCCGCATCGGACGCGCTGCCGGCATCCGCCCCGGTGCCAGCGTCGAGCGAGCTGCCTCCGTCGGCAGGCGCCTGGCCCTCGGCGTGGAAGATCGCCAGCGAACCGGCGGCGGAGCTGAGCGCGTAGACGTACTCACCGTCGACCAGCACGTGGTTCGGCGACGCCCCGAGCGCGTTCTGCACGGGGAGCTTCGCGAGGTCGCCCAGCCGGCCCTGGTAGAGGCGGTTGTCGAGCCCATCGGCCGACAGCAGAAGCTCGCGCCCGAAGACCGCGAGCGCCTGGGGCGCGGTCCCGAACTGCTGCAACGGCCCGGTGACGAAGGTCCCGTCCTGCAGCCCGCGCACCTGGCCGTTGGTGAAGCACGCGGCGACGACGTCCCACGCGCAGACGCCCATGTGGCAGCTCTGTCCCTGTTCGCAGACAGAGTCGCACGTGCCGCAGTGGTTCGCGTCGTGCTCGAGGTCGACGCAGGACTGTCCGCACTGGGTCCGGCCGGCGGTGCAGGTGGACTGGCACACGCCGAACTCGCAGACCTGCGCCGGGCCGCACGCGTTGCCGCAGCTGCCGCAGTGCTGCGGATCGCTGTCCGTCACCACGCAGGCGCCGTTGCATTCGGTGGCGCCGGGCGCGCAGATGCACGAACCCGCCGAACAGACCTCGCCGATCTGGCAGGCGTGTCCGCACGCGCCGCAGTTGCGCTTGTCGGACTGCAGGTCCTCGCAGCTCTTCCCGTCACACGCGGTGAGGCCTTCGGTGCACACGATGCCCTGCTCGGGGCAGCCGGCCAGGGTGAGCGCCGCCGCGCACGTTGCCGCGACGAGGCCAATCAACAGGTGGGTCTTCATGTCTTGCCTTCTCCATTTCCGGCATCGAGGGAAAACGACAGGGTCAGGTAGGCCGCGCGGCCGGGGAGCGGGTAGCCCGCGTAGTCCCAGCCCTGCGCGTCCAGGAGGTTCTTGAGGTCCAGCGACAGCCGCACCTCCGGCGCGCGCCACAGGCGGCAGGTGGCGCCGAGGTTCACGAACGCTCGCGCGGGGACGGACGTGGTGCCGGTGCGGTTGACGAACTGTTCGGACTGCGCGTCCAGCTCCACGCGCCCGCTGAGCCAGTCCACGCCGCCGCTCAACCGCGCGCTCAGCTTGTGGCGCGGGCGGTACGGCAGCTCCTGGAGGTAGTAGCGCGGATCGTCGCGGAGGTTCTGCGAGAAGGTCAGCGTGTAGCTGGCGGTGGCGCTCCACAGCGCGGACGGGTGCAGCGCCGCCTCGAGCTCCGCGCCCATGGCCCGCGCCGCGCTGAAGTTGTACGGCCGCGCGGACTGGCCCAGGTACAGCTCGTAGGAGATGAGGTCTTCGTAGAGGCTGTAGAAGCCGGTCGCGCCCATGCGCCAGACGTCGCTGGAGCGCTCCACGCCGAGATCCGCGAACAGCGCCCGCTCGGGGCGCAGGTTCGGGTTGGGGAGCACTGTGCCCTGCACGACGTACAACTCGACGAACGACGGCGTGCGGTGCGCCTGGCCGGCGTTGGCGCGCAGCGTGAGCCCGGCGGGGAGGAGCACGCTCGCGCCGAGCTTCGGCGAGAACGCGGTGAACGGGCCGTTGCGATCCACGCGCAGGCCGGGGACGAGGGAGATGGTCCCGTCGCGAAGGAGGATCTCGTCCGCGGCCGAAGCGCTCAGCCGCAGCCATTGCGGCGAGGACGACTGCGCGGCCGTCTCCAGCCCGTCATAGCCGACCTCCGCGCGTGCGGTGAGTCCGTGCACGTCGGCGAGCAGTCGTCGGCCTTCGACCTCGAGCCCGCCCGACAGCAGCGTCTGCAGCGGCGGGCCGAAGAAGCCCTCGAAGGTGGAGCGCTCGCGGCGGCCATACGCCCGCATCCTCACCTCGCCGCCCTCGGCGAAGGCGTGGGTGAGCGCGGCGCTGCCGATGAGCCGCTGGCTCTGCATCCGGCGATCGGGCGTGGGGTTCTGAACGTCGCCGGCGATGCCGCGATCGTCGAAGGAGAGCTCGCCCATCACCTCCAGCCGGTTCGCGTCCGACCCGAGCGCGCGGCGGTAGCGGACGAGCGCGCCGGCCTGACCGACGTCGTTGTTCTGCCGGAGCGCGGTAACGGTGGAGGCGTCGTCGTCCAGCGGGGTCGGATCGCGCTGGTAGCGGAAGGTGCCGTCGGTGTGCGCGCCGTGGACGATCACCACCCCCGCGCCGCCGAGCAGATCGCCCGTGGCGGTGACGCTGCCCATCTCGGTGCCGAAGCTCCCCCAGGTCACCGCTCCGGAGACGGACGGGCCATCTTGAGGTGCGCGCGTCACGACGTTGAGCACGCCGCCCAGCGCGCCCGAGCCGTACTGCGCGCCGCCACCGCGGATGAGCTCGAAGCGGTCGACGATCGCCACGGGGATCTGCGCGAGATCGACCGCGCCCCCGGCGCCGGACAGCGGCACGCCATCGAGCAGCACGAGCACGCCGTTGGAGGAGGCGCCGCGTACCGAGATCGTCTTCGACTGCAGAAGCCCGCCGCGATCCTGCAGCTGCACGCCGGGCGCGGCCGTCACCAGATCCGCGGCGACGACCGCTTCCGCGCGGTGAGCCTTCGCGTCGATGACCGAGATGGAGCCCGCCGGTTCGCGCCGCAGGGGCGATTCCGGCGCGGGCGCTGAAGGGTCCGGCGGCGGACGCGGCACCACGACCGGTGGAAGCGTGTGCGTCTCAGTGTCGGAGGAGGCGCCAGCGGGCGCGGTCGCCATGGAAGCGTCGCGATCGCCCTCCGCCACCGCGGAGGCGGGCGTCAGCGCTGCCAGAAGTCCAGCCGCCACGAGAGCGGCCGCGCGAGACGACACCATCTTCGCCTTCGTCTCTCTTCCGAGAAGAGAGAAGGCCAGGCGGCGGATTCGCCGCACTCTCGGGCAGGTCTCCTGGCTCCCAGGTCCGGTTGGGGCGCCCCGTGGCGTCCGCCGGTAGGTCCTCCCACCTTCCCTCGCGATGCAGCCGCGAAGTGGCGACTACTGGAGAACCACAGGTCCCTCGACTTCAGGACCGCCTGGTGACAGTGGCTCGACCGCGCCGGATTCGCACCGGCTTCCCTCTTGCGACGCCCGAAGTGGGCGACCCGAAAGTGCGCCGCTTCTACGCAGCACCGGGACGCGGGTCAAGGCCCGGACGGTGCGGCACATCCCACTACACACGACGGAAGGAGGGTGACGTGAGCGGCGGTGTCGTTTTCGTTTCGCGGTCATTGCCTTGGCGTCGCGCGGAGTGGAGCGAATTGCTTGTGTTGGGCCGGCGAGCGAGGCCGGCGCCGTGCGACGACGAACAGCTCGTCCGCGATCGCACGGTCCGCGTCCGCCCGCGACCAGGTCCACTCAGCCGTCAATCACGCGCGAGGCGGGCGCGGTCCTCGGATCCTCGGGCGCCCGGGCGAGCAGCACGACAACGACCAGATCGCACGCCTCGCACCGCCGCCACAGGAGTTCGCCGCCTTGGCGCGCGGTGCAGCGAGAACTGAAGTCGAGTCGCCTGCCGGAGATGGGGCTTACGACGTGCGCGCGTCGAACCGCGCGGGGAGACAGACGGGACACTGCACGCAGAAGAGTTCAGTTGATCACCGTAAACGACGCGTGAAGCGACGTCCGCAGGAGCAATAGCGAAGCGAGCAGCTCGAGCGTCGCGAACGACGAGCGAAGAAGTGAGGCTCGGACGGCGCACCGACCGGGTGCGTACGGCGGCCGGCACAACCGGAGGTGCGCCAGCGGCAGCACCGCGCGCCACTACAGCGCGGCGGTCGGCACTGCGGTGCACCGATCGGATCGCGGGGCTGGAACGCACGTCCTGAACGCGGCAGCCAGCACTGCGTGGGACGTGCCCCAGCGGAACCGGCGCGCACATTCTGAAGCGCAGCGACCAACACCGGGCTGCATCTGCGCTGGCGGCACAGGAGCGCACTCGTTGAGCGCGGCAGCCACCACTGGCGTGGGCCACTGCAATCGCGGCGCATACCCTCAAGCGCAGCTACTGATAGCGGCCCGCACGTGCGGTGGCGAGTCAGGAGCGCACTCCTTGAGCGCGGCAGCCCCGACGGGCGTGGGCCGGGCACCACTCCGACCGCGCCGCATTCCCTGAAGCGCGGCACTCGCTACAGGCCGAGCCGCACGTGCGCACGCGCCACGGGAGCGCGTGACCTTCCACGACACTCGGCGCGGGGCGCAGACTCGGAGCGCACGCCTCCCGACCGAAATGGGCAGCGGAGAGATGTGTGCCAGCACGAGCGAAGCGCAGAGCGGGTCCGCGGCGAACGGCACAGGGAGGGGATGAGGGA
>JADGHL010000153.1 GCA_019686135.1 Myxococcaceae bacterium
AGAGCGTACTCCGGGTCGTCGGCTGCAAGGCCGGGGGCGTAGAGGCTCGGCTGGCTGAACGCGCAGGTGAGCGCGTTGCATGCGTGCCGTTCGGTCTCGCCTCGACGAGGGCCGCGCCACGCGCGGAGAGAGCTGCCACAGCGCGCCCCGGGCGAGGTGAACGGCGGAGCCGCCCGATCTGTCAGGCGTGCAGGTGAGCACGCCGCAGCGGTTTCGCGCGACGAGCGGCCGGGCAAAAGCATGCGAGCGGCGCAGCGGCCGGCGAGCGGCCATCGGTGCGTTGCCGCGCTCGTGGCGCCGAGAGGATTCGCGTCATCGCCGCAGGCATCGGCCCGGAGCTCACCGGGGCGGCGGCGCGCCCTGCGTGTGAACTGCGGCGGTTGCGTGTTCGCCCATCGGTCCGGACATTGAGCCATGGGGGTATGGCCGTGCCGGACAAGCCGATCATCCTGATCGTGGACGATGACGCCGCCGCGCTGGACACGCTGGAGGCCGCGCTGACGCGCCGCTATGCGCTCGACTACCGGATCGTCGCCCACCGCTCCGCGAACCAGGCGCTCGACGTCCTTTCCCGTTTCGAGCAGCGTGGCGAGGAGACGGCGCTGATCCTCGCGGATCTCTGGATGCCGGAGATGAAGGGCGTCGAGCTTCTCGGACGCGCGCACCAGATCGCGCCCGGTGCGCGGCGCGGGCTCATCGTCGCGTGGGGCGACCGGCACGCCGCGGGTGCCATCCTCGAGGGCTGCGCGTTCGGGCAGCTCGACAACTACCTGCTGAAGCCATTCACCCCGCCCGAGGTCCACCTCTACCCGGCGATCACGGAGTTCCTCGCGGAGTGGACGCGCGAGAACCGGCCACCGCTGGAGGTCGTGCGGGTGATTGCTCCCGAGGTCTCGCCACGCGGCCACGAGCTGCGCGAGCTGCTCGAGCGCAACGGGATCTCCTACGGCGCGTACTCCTCGGACTCGGAAGAGGGCCGGCAGCTGCTGACGTCGCTCGGCCTGCAGGCGTGCCGCGAGCCGGTCGTGACGACGCAGACCGGTCAGGCGCTCTGCAACCCCAGCAACATACAGGTGGCGGACGCGCTCGGCGCCACCAGCCTCCGCGCGCTGCACGAGCGCTCGTGCGATCTGGCCATCATCGGCGCGGGGCCTGCGGGCCTCGCCGCGGCGGTGTATGCGGCCTCGGAGGGGCTGCGCACGCTGGTCATCGAACGCGAGGCGGTGGGAGGCCAGGCCGGGACCAGCTCGCTCATCCGCAACTACCTGGGCTTCCCGCGCGGCATCTCCGGCGCCGAGCTCGCGCAGCGCGCGTACCAGCAGGCCTGGCTCTTCGGCGCGAAGTACGTGTTCGGACGCGACGCGGCCGCGCTCCGCGTCGATGGCGACCGGCGCATCGTCACGCTCTCCGACGGATTGGAGCTCACGGCGCGCGCGGTGCTGATTGTCACCGGTGCCACCTACAGGCGCCTCGGCATCCCGTCGCTCGATCGCTTCACGGGCGCGGGGCTGTTCTACACGTCGATGGGTGCCGACACCCGCGTGATGCGCGACCGGACGGTCGCCGTCATCGGCGGCGCCAACTCGGCGGGACAGGCGGTGGTGCACCTCGCCGAGCACGCGCACAAGGTCGTGCTGCTGGTTCGCGGTAGTTCACTGAAGGCGCGGATGTCCGACTACCTCATCCGCGAGCTCCACCGATTGCCGAACGTGGAGATCCGTCTGAACACCGAAGCGGTGGCCGGCGAGGGAGGGCGTACGCTCGAGCGCCTCGTGATCCGCGATCGCCGAACCGGGGCCGTGGAAACGCTGCCGTTCGAGATGGTCTTCGCGTTGATCGGCGCGCGGCCGCACACCGACTGGCTGGGCACGCAGGTGGTGCGCGATCGCTACGGGTTCATCCTCACCGGCCGCGATCTGCTCGATGGGATGCCCGCGCCCGCGCGGTTCGAGACCAGCGTGCCCGGGGTGTTCGCGGCCGGGGACGTGCGCTTCGGTTCGGCCAAGCGGGTCGCCTCGGCCGTCGGCGAGGGCGCGGTGGCGGTGCAGCACATCCACGAGTACCTTGCGACGCTCAGTGAGGAGAAGCACCCGTCGATTGGAGTGAGGTCGGAGGTGCGCGTCCACCCGGAGCAACCGGTGCTGCACTGAATGCCCGCGGCAGGTCAGCGGATGGCGTCGACGCTCACGCCGATGCGTTCGGCATACAGACCGAGCGTGCGCTCCCAGGCCGGCCGGGCGAAGCACCGCGCGTAGTAGGCCTTCAGCTTCGGGAACGGTTCCATCCGATCGGACTTGCGGATGGTGCGCAGGACGCCGGCCATCACGATGTCGGCCGCGGTGAAGTCGGGGCACGCGATCCACTCGCGATCTTCGAGGCGGCGCTCGAGGTGCTCGAGCCAGCGTGGGTCGGGTCGAAGATGTCGAGGAGGTCGATGCACGTCAGCGTCGGCTCGACGGTGGCGACTGCGGCGAAGCTCCACTGAACGACGCGCGTGCGACCCTGAAAGTCGTTCGGAACTAGAGCACCGGCGGGGCCCGCCCGAGGCTCTCCAGCGCCTGCTGGCCCGGCGCGGCGTCGGAGCCGCTTGGGATTCCAAGCCACTGCCCCCCCGCCGCCGGCGGTGACGGCAGCAGTGGAAGGGGCGAAGCAGCACCGGGTCCGATCGGGGAGGCTCGAAGCTTCGCTCACGGCGGCCGCGACCGAGCGGTCCCGCGCCACTCCTTGCGCATGGGGAACAGGGCGTAGTGATGCAACCGCCCGATGCTTCGGACGCGGGCGGCGAGGGGGGCCGGGCTCGTGGCCATCTGGTCGCCGTCGGAGCGACTGGCGTCGCCTCCTGGCATGCGGAGAGGTGGGTGTGCGCGCCGACGCACGACTTACTCGCGTGAGTAGTGTCCCCGGTTCCATGCCCCTGGCGAGCGACGGCGCATGAGCCGACCGCGCGTCGGTCAGTCCGTTCGGGCCAGCGCGCTGACAGCGAGCGAGATCGGTTTGTCCGGCGAGCGCGCGGGTCGCTGGCGGCAACAAATCCCCGGGATGCGGTGAGCCGGGATTCCTGCACGCACCTGGTGAAGAATCGTCGCCGGGCGGCCTCGAGCTGAGCGAGCCGGCGGCAACAATTCTTCCCTGTGCGCGGTGAGTTGGGATTCTTGCGCGCGGTGAGTTGGGCACCCGGGGAAGAATCGTTGCCGGGTAGCCTTCAGCTGAGCGCCCGGCGGCGACAGCGAGCGAGTTCGGTGCCGCCCGGCGGACGCGCGAGTCTCCGTCCGCAGCGATCCTTTTCCGGGTGGAGTGAGCCTGGGTGCCTTGCCGGGGAGCCGTCAGCTGACCGCGCCTGCATTGATATCGGGCGTTTCCCGGCGCGGGAGCGTCGCCCGTGCGCGCAGCCACTTCTTCGCCCGGCGCAGCAGCCGCGCGAGCGTGAACCCGAACAGCAGCAGCACCGCCGCGACGGCGATCACCTGAAGCGGGGAGAGGACCCGGCCGTAACGCCCGCTCAGTCCGGGGATGGTCGACCAGCCGTAGACGATCGGCAGGTGCGCCACGTACATCACCAGCGACGAACGCCCGAGCGGGCTCAACCAGACGGCGGCGCTCATAGGCAGCGCGCTCAGCGTGCCGACGACGATCCACACCTGGCCGAGCCGGTAGAAGAACAGCGTGGGGCTGGTCTGGGTGAGATCGCGCAGGCCGACTGCCGCGCACAGCGCCACGCAGGCGGCGCCGGTGGCGATCAGCGCGACGGTGCGGCTCGCCTGCTTCGGCACGAAGGACAGCACCTGCCCGGTGAGCGCGCCGCAGAAGAAATAGCCCGCCCACGGAAAGAGCGGGAACGGCGATTCGCCGTCGCCCACCAGCGCGGAGTGCAGGGTGAGAGGAGCGGGCATCGTCTCTGCCCAGACCCACACCGCGGTGCTCACCAGCGGGAAGAAGGCACCCGCGGCGAACAGCGCCGCCGTCCTCGCGCGCGGGGTGCGCACCACCGAGAACAAGAGCACGCCCAACAGCAGGCTGCCGCCCACGGCGTGCAGCGCGTCGAACCCGGTGAGGTGCCGCCACACCTCGCGATCGAACGTGAACACGCCGGACACGTTCCAGCCGGGCCAGCGCAGCGCGATGCCCAGCGCGAACAACAGCGCCACACGGCCGGCGCGTGCCTTGATCAACGCCCAGCCGGTCTTCCCGTCGCGCTGGACCGACGCCACCACCGCCCACCCGGCGACGAACAGGAACAGCGGCGCGGTGAGCCCGCGGAAGCTCCAGTAGGTCTTCACCCACGGGAGCTCGCGCGCCGCGTCCGAAAGCAACCCGTCCGCGGTGTGGCCGATGACCATCGCGAAGGTGGCCAGCGCGCGCGCGGCGTCCAGCCCGAGCACGCGCGTTTGCGCGGGGACGACGGGGGCCTCGACGTTCGCGACCACGGGACCTCCTCGGGCTACCGCTTCACCGCGTACTTCACGATGGCATAGACGGCTCGCACCCCGTCCTTCCAGCCGATCTTCTTGCCTTCTTCGTAGGTGCGCCCGTGGTAGCTGATCGGCACCTCGTAGACGCGCCATTTGCCGCGGGCGATCTTCGCGGTGATCTCCGGTTCGATCCCGAAGCGATCCTCCTCCAGCCGGAGCCCCTGCAGCACCTCGCGGCGGAAGGCCTTGTAGCAGGTCTCCATGTCCGTGAGGTTGAGGCCGGAGGTCATGTTGCTCATCGTGGTGAGCACGTTGTTCACCACGGTGTGCCAGTAATAAAGCACGCGCCGCGGGGTGCCGATGAACCGGCTGCCGTAGACCACGTCCGCGGTGCCCTCGGCGATCGGGGCGATGATCCGGGGGATGTCGCGCGGGTCGTATTCGAGATCCGCGTCCTGGATGATGACGATGTCGCCCGCCGCCTCCGCGAACCCGCGCCGCAGCGCCGCGCCCTTGCCCTGGTTCTTCGGCTGAAACAGCACCTTGATGTCGTTGCGGTTGCGCGGCATCGCCCCGTCGATGGCCGTGAGGCCATCCTGCGCCACGCGCTCGAGGTATTCGCGGCTGCCGTCGCTGGAGCAGTCGTCGATCAGCACCAGCTCCTTCGGGAAGTCGACGGACACGATCCGCCGGAGGATCTCCTCCAGGGTGCGGTGTTCGTTGTAGACGGGGATGACGAGCGAGACGAGCATCGCGGCGGGCAGTTACCACGGGCGCCGCCCGATTGCCTCCCTCCAGATCGGAGGGTTAGCTTCGCCTCACCCGTGGCCGAACGCTCCCCGGGCTCGCGGCGCGCGATCGGCGTCCACGAAGGCCCGCTCATCCAGTGTCCGAAGTGCCTGCAGCGCCTCGACGCCGAGGGGGCGAACTACTGCCCGTCCTGCGGCGAGGACCTGCGCGGGATGACGCCCACCTCCGACACGCTCTCGGGGCCGTGGACGGGGAAGATCATCGAGGACCGCTACAAGCTGATCGAGAAGCTCGGCGAAGGCGGGATGGGGACGGTCTACAAGGTCGAGCACGTCCGGATGGGCAAGGTGCTGGCGCTCAAGCTGCTGCGGCCCGACCTGGCGATCGACAAGAAGCTCAAGCAGCGCTTCGTGCAGGAGGCCCGGGTCGTCTCCCGGCTGTCGCACCCCAACACCATCCAGGTGTTCGACTTCGGCGAGCTCGACGACGGGTCGCTCTACATCGCCATGGAGTTCCTCCCGGGGCGCGACCTCATGTGGACGCTCCGCACCCACGGGCCGTTCAGCGAGGAGCGGGCGATCCACATCGGCATCCAGGTGCTGGCCTCGCTCTCCGAAGCGCACGAGCTGGGGATCATCCACCGCGACATCAAGCCTGCCAACGTGATGCTGCTGCGCCGCAAGGACGGCGGCGACACGGTGAAGGTGCTGGACTTCGGGATCGCCAAGCTCAACGAAGGCGAGGGCCGCAAGCACATCACCGGGATCGCCGACTTCGTCGGCACGCCCGCGTACATGTCCCCCGAACAGGCTCGCGGCGAGGAGCTGGACGCGCGCAGCGATCTCTATTCGGTCGCGGCGATGCTCTTCGAGCTGGTGACCGGGTCGATCGTCTTCGACGGCCCGACGCCCATGAGCATCGTCACCAAGCACATGACCGAGCCGCCGCCGCGGTTCGCCGCGGTCGCGCCGGAGAAGGTCATCAGCCCCGCCTTCGAGGCCGTGGTGCGCAAGGCGCTCTCCAAAGACCGCGCCGATCGCTACCCCAGCGCGGACGCGATGCGCGAGGCGTTGGAGAAGGTGCGCCGGGACATCGCCTCCACGCACTCCGACTACACGCCTTCGCACGAGTACAACACCGCGCTCGTCGCCAGCCGCGAGGACTTCGATCGCTTCGAGCGGTCGCTCCGACGGAACCGCGTGCTACTGCCGATTGCGGCGGTGACGCTCCTGGCCGCGGCGGGCGTGGGCGGGTGGCAGCTTCTGGCGCGGTCGCAGGCGGACCGAGTGCGCACCGCCGAGCTCGAGCCCAACGACGATCCGGGCCGGGCGACGAAGATTCCCTTCGGCGCGGAGGTCACCGGGACCATCGGCGTGGCCACGAGCGCCGATCGCTCCGACGTGGACGTCTACGAGGTCACCCTCCCCACCGCGCAGGCGGTCACGATCGAGCTGTCCGGTGTGCCCGACCTCAACCTGGTGCTCACGGCGCACGAGATGGCGGATGCCACCGGGACCGGCGCTGGCGGAAAGCCCGCCACGCTGCCGACGCTGGTGACGCTCGACGATGGACGGGTGGGCGCCGGAGAGCGGGTGGACGGGCTGAAGGTGAAGGCGGGCGCGCTCTTCCTCCGGATCCAGGAGCGCCCCCATGCCTCCGAGCCGCCGGGCCGGCCGCCCCGCTCGAACCCGAACCTGCCCTACACGCTGGTGGTGCGCCCCACCGGGAAGACCGACCGGCTGGAGGACGAACCGCGGAACGACACGGTGGACACGGTGGCGGCGCAGCCCATGGACCGGGCGATCCGCGCGTTCACCGGCACGGCGATCCTCGCGGACGAGGCGGCCTTCGAGCGCGGCGCGTCGGCCGTGGACCTCTTCAAGGTGCAGCCCGCCGCCAACCCCCAGGCGCGCGTCTTCGCGGCGGTCGTTCCGCCGGCGCAGGGGCGGTTGCTGGTGCTGGACGAGGCCGCTGTGACGGCGTGGCGTGCCGCGGCCACGGCGCGCCCGCGCGGAGCCGCCCGCCCCGAAGGCGAGGTGACGCGGGATGGGCCGCTGGTGCTCCCCGTCCAGGAGGGCCGCGCCGGGTACATCATCCGCGTCCAGCCGTACTTCCCGGGCGCGAAGGACGTGGACCCCGCGGAGCTGCTCCGGGAGGTGACCCCGCCCGGATCCGAGTACTACGTCGCCTTTTTCACCGACCAGGCGGGCGGGGTCGAAGGGCTCGTCGACCTGCTCAGCGTGCTCGAAGCGGACCAGCACCCCGATGTCGCGCGGAAGCTGGTGGACGCTGCGCGCAAGACGCTCAAGGGCACGCCGGCGTTGACCGAGCTGAACGGAAAGCTCGGCACGACGCTTGCCGCGGACGCAGTGCGCTGAGCGGAAGCGACTTCAGAACAGGTGCTTGAGCTCGCTCGTCTTCTCCGCCGGCGCTTCCTTCGGCGGCGCGGAAACGGTGGCCTTCGCCGGCGCGGCCTCGACGTGCGTGGGCCCGGTCTTCTTTGCCCGCGGATGGCGTGCCGGCTTCGGCGGCACGAACCGCGCCGTCGTCTCCAACGGCTGCGGCCCGACCTCCGGCACAGGCGGCACGGGCGCCTCGTCGGCGGTGGCCACCGTCCGGGTCGCCGCCTCCAAAGACTTCGTCGCCGCCGGGGTTACCGCTTTCGTCTCCCAGGTGAGCGGCGCGGTCCGCGGCGGCGGCGGGTTGACCCGGGTCCACGGCAGCGTGGCCATGATCCCCAGGGCGATCATCGCCACCACCGGCAGCGCCACGGCCGCGGTGAGGACGATCCGCCTAAGCGACCGCGACGCCTCGAGCCCGGCGTCGAACGCTTCGCCGCTTCCCGTCAGGCTGACGACCCGATGGAGCGGCGCCATCCGGGGCGGGGCTCCCGCGCCGATCCGCATCACCACCTCCGACTTCACCTCCGCCTTCGGTGCCAAGGTCAACACCGGCAGCGGCGGCTCCTCCTTCGGCAGCGGGTGCGCCACCGTGGCGAGGTCCGGATCGACGATGGCGTGCACCCGCGGATCGGTCCAGGGCACGAGCGGCCCCGTCGCCTGCGCCCCTGTGACGGGCACCTCGGGCGACGAGGGGAGATTGAGCGCCTGCGAGAGCACCGCTTCGCCCTCGCGGTCGGCGAGCGTGGGCGCGGCGTGGGCATCGGGCAGCGCCGAACGCGGTGGCTCGGGCCGGAGCATCTCCACCAGATCGCCGTCCTCCCCGGTGGACGGCATCCGCACCGGCGCGTGCTCCACCGCGGGGAGATCCTTCAGCGTGGTGGCCTCCTCGAGGATCGCCGCGAGCTCGCTCTTCACGGCGGCCGCCAGGAGGCGCGCGGACGGCTCGGGAGCCAGCATCCCGGACAGCAGCGCGCGGATCCGCGCCGGGAAGCGCTCGGGGATGCGCGGTGCCCAGGTGCCGCTGGCGATCTGGTGCACCACGCCAAGCGTGGACGGCGCCATCGGCCGCGGCGATCCCGCGGCCCGGCACAGAAGCGCCCCGAGCGCCCACACGTCTGCGGCCGCCGAGGCGGGCTGACCCCTGGCGCGTTCGGGGGAGAGGAGCTCCGCCGTCTGCTCCAGCTTCTGCAGCACCCGCCCTTCGCCGCGGCGGTCGGTCAGCCGATCGACCAGCACCAGCGGCAGATCCCACAGCATCGCCTGCTCCTCGCCGAGCAGCAGCACCGACTGCGCGGAGAGCTCGCCGTGGGCAATGCCCTCCGCGTGCGCCGCCGCGAGCGCGTCGGCGATGTCGTGCCCCATCCGCAAAAGCCGGCGCAGCTCCAGCGGGTGCTCGAGCGTCGACCCGAGGAGGCGCCCCTGCGGAAAATCCAGCACCGCGAACGCCTCATCGTTCCAGACACCGGTCTGCAGCACCTTCGGCAGCGCGGCGTGAGGCGAAAATTGGCTGAGCGACCGCACCGCGGCCTCGCCATTCGCGCTCAACGGCACGAAGCGCGCCGCCACGCGCGCCGAGGACGACAGGTCCTCCCCCCACTGGAGACGGCCGGGGCCTTCACACCGCAGCGGCCCCTTCACCTTCACCTGCACCGGATTCGAAGAGGTTGCCGACATGAACGCCCCCGGGATGCATGGGTTGTCGTAAGTCGCGTGCGGAAGGTGCTTACTTTGTCGCACATTCTTTGCCGCACCGCGTGACCCGCGCGCAAGTGTGCGGGAGTGCACGCTCCGCGGTTTGCGCGCGGAAGACGCGGGGGAGTAGATCCACCCACCTTACGCTACCCCCACGAAAGGCAGCCCGATGCGCAAGACCCAGGAGTCGTCCGCCCGGTACCAGAACTTCATCGGAGGCGAGTGGGTGCCGCCCACCACCGGCACGTGGGCGCCCAACGTGAACCCGGCCAACCACGACGACATCGTGGGCGAGTTCCCGGTCTCGGCGCAGAAGGACGTGGAGTTTGCCATCCAGGCGGCGAAGGCGGCGTTCCCCGCCTGGAGCGGGACCCCGGCGCCAGCCCGCGGGCGGATCCTCCAGAAGGCGGTGGAGCTGTTTCGGCAGCGGCTGGATGAGATCGCCCGGACGCTGACCCGCGAGGAGGGCAAGACGCTCCCCGAAGCGAAGGGGGAGATCCTCAAGGGCATCAACCTCTTCGAGTTCTACGCGGGCGAGGGCTTCCGCATCCACGGCAAGACGCTGCCCAGCGAGATGCGGCAGACGTTCACGTACACGCTGCGGCAGCCGCTCGGGGTGGTGGGCCTCATCACGCCCTGGAACTTCCCGTTTGCGATCCCCGCCTGGAAGAGCGCGCCGGCGCTGGTGACCGGCAACACGGTGGTGATGAAGCCCGCCTCCAACACACCGGCGACCGCGCGGTTGATCGCCGAGAT
This sequence comes from Myxococcaceae bacterium, assembly GCA_019686135.1. Taxonomy (GTDB): domain Bacteria; phylum Myxococcota; class Myxococcia; order Myxococcales; family Myxococcaceae; genus JADGHL01. Next base: position 10,010 of record JADGHL010000153.1, read on the forward strand.
CCTCCACGAGGCCGGGCTGCCGAAGGGCGTGTTCAACCTGGTCACCGGCCCCGGGGGCGCGGTGGGGAACGCGATCGTCGATCACCCAGACGTGAAGGCGATCTCCTTTACCGGGTCCAATGCGATCGGCCTGGCGCTCAACGAGCGGGCGGCGAAGCGGGGGCTCAAGGTCACCGCCGAGATGGGCGGCAAGAACGCGCTCGTCGTCCTCGGCGACGCCGATCTCGAGCTGGCGGTCACGGGGATCATCCAGGGCGCGTTCGGCTCCACCGGCCAGCGTTGCACCGCGACCTCGCGCGTGGTGCTGGAGAGGTCGATCGCAAAGAAGGTGACCGAGGAGATCGTCGCGCGCGCCTCGAAGCTCCGCGTGGGCGATGGGCTGATGGACGGCATCGACATGGGGCCGGCGGTCGACGCCCACCAGCTGAAGACCGACCTCGATTACATCCGGATCGCCCAGGAGGAGGGCGCCGAGCTGTTGTGCGGCGGCCGGCGGCTGACCGGCGGCGCGTACGACAAGGGCTACTTCGTCGAACCCACCGTCTTCACCGGGGTGAAGACGTCGATGCGCATCCACCGCGAGGAAATCTTCGGACCGGTGGTGGCCATCCTCGAAGTGAGCGACTTCGAAGAGGCGCTGGCCGTCGCCAACGACTCACCCTTCGGGCTGGCCACCTCCATTTACACGCGCGACGCGAACCTCGCGATGAAGTACGTCGAACGCGCCGAAGTGGGCATGGTCCACGTCAACAACCCCACCGTGGGCGGCGAAGCCCAACTCCCCTTCGGCGGCTGGAAGTCCACCGGCATCGGCGAACGCGAGATGGCCGAAGAAGGCGCGGAATTCTTCACGCAACTGAAGACGGTCTTCTTCGACTACACGGGCCAGGCGCGTACTTCGAAGATCTATTGAGTCCGTGCTGGCTTTGCGCGTGGTTCGTTGTGGCTGGTGAGTGGTGAGTGGAGTGATCCTCCGGCGCGTTGCGCCTCCGGATGGGGTCTCCTTCCGTCTGGGTTCTCCTTCTCTGGTCGGGGTTGCCTGGGGGGCTTGCGGG
>JADGHL010000154.1 GCA_019686135.1 Myxococcaceae bacterium
CACCTAAGGCTTCGTCGGCTGGGTCTGATGTGTATATGAGACTGGGGGCCTCCAGGGCCCCGGGAGGGCGCGCCTCTTCGAGCCGTGGCAGGTCGGACCAGCGGATGCGGCGGAGGCGGGCGAGAAACTCGACTTCCGCGCGATCGAGCGCCGCCTCGAGGCCGTTCATCGCCCTTTTCTCCAGCGGCGTCGGGGGGTTGGAACGGTCCGCACCGCCCACGGCCAGCGCGACGTCCGCGAGCGAGAGCTGGTCCAGCGGGCGTGCCGGTTCCAGTCCTCCGCCCGGCTCCAATCGGATCAGGGCGTTGCGGAGCAGCTGTTCGACGATGGGCTCGATGACCGACCGTGCGACGCCCAGCTCGTCGGCAAGGGCCCGCAGGGTGAATGGCGGCCTGCCGGAGGTCTGGTGGGCGCGGGCGACGGCGGAGGCAATCCGCGCGGCGAAGAGCGCCTCGCCCCGGGTCCAGGCGTCCCGATCCGGCAGCCCGCGTCCAAGCCAGGCGTACTGGACCGCATAGGACAGCCGTGCCCCGAACAAGAGGAGCAGCCAGCTCACGTAGATCCACGTGAGGAACAGCGGCACCGCGCCGAGCGAGCCCCATGCGGGGCTGGCCTGGAAGGTCCGCTGGGCGATCTCCCCGTAGAGGTGCTTGGCGATGTCCCAGCCCGCGCCGGCGACGAGGCCCCCGGCCAGCGCGGAACGGAACCGGACCTCCACTGCCGGGGTGACCTGGTAGGTAAAGGTGAAGCCGGCGATGGAGACGAGCGCGCCGGCGAGGGTGAGGACCTCGTCGGAGAAGGGCAGGTAGCGGGTGACGATGCTGCGCAGAACGCCCATCCCTGCGAGCGAGACCGCGAGCGCGACGGGCCCGAGGACGAGGATCGCCGCGTAGATGCCGATCCGCAGCGGGATGGGGCGCGCCTTGCGGACGTTCCAGATCTCGTTGATCGACGAATCGAGGTTCCGCAGCAGGGTGCCGGCGGCGATGGCGAGCGCGATGAACCCGAGGCTGCCCGCGGTGGCCGAGCTGGCCGTATTGAGGAAGCGGTCCAGGAACCGTGCGGACTCTTCGCGGATGCCTGGCGCGAGCAGATCGAACACGAATGCGCGCAGCGCTTCGTGGAACTGGTGCCGGCCCAGCGCCTCCACCAGCGCCAGGGCGACCGCCAACGTCGGCACCAGCGAGAAGATTGAGATGTAGGTGAGCGCCGAGGCGCGGAGGCTGATCTTCTCACCGCGGAAGCCACGCGCCACCGCGACGAGCGCGCGGGCGATGTCGAGGACGAAGCGGCCCGATCGGGACGGTTCGAGGAGATGGGCGATCCGCCCGAGAAGCCGGTCGATCCGCCGCTTCGTGGGCTCGAGGATCGGCATCGCGCGGCGGGCCCTCAGCGTCGGACGAGCAGCCGTTCGATCAGCGTGCGGGATGGGGCGGTGAGCTCGCGGAACACCACGCCCATCCCGGCCGGTTCCGGGCCTCCGGGAGGGCACACCCGCACCACCTCGCCCAGCCCCTCCACCGTCTCCATCTCGTCCAGGATGACGGTGAAGCGGAGGTTGACCTTCGTCCCCACCGGGAGCGGATGGTCGGAGCGGATGAAGGCGCCGCTCCGGCTGATGTTGTTGACGTACTCCGAGATGAACTCGTCGACGGACGCGAAGTCGCGGTTGATGGTCCGCCGGACATCCGATCGTCTCTCGACGGGTGCGCCGCTCATCCCTGCGGAACGGTATCCGGGTTCTTCGGCGCGCCGCCAGCGTCCGGGCCGGACGGTTCGGTGCGGGGATCGGGCGCGGCGCCGGATGGGTCTCGGTCCTGCGGTGCAGCCGAGCCGGCCGCCCGCGCGGCGTCGGGCGGGGCGCCGGCGGAGTCGGTGTGCTCCGCGTCACCGGTGCGGTCCTGGCGTCCGCGATCCTGGCCGGCGCGGTTCGGTTCGCCGCCAGCCCGGAAATCGCGTCCGCTCCGTCCGCCGCGCCCCCCGCGGTCCCGGATGGTGCGATCGCGATCGCCGCGGAGATCCGCGCGGGCCGCTTCGGCCGGGGCGCGAGCGGCCAAAGACTCGTGTCCGCTCGGGCGTTCCGACTGCAGCGCCGGCCGGCCGTAGATGTCGAACTGCTCGCGGTGGTAGTTCGGCTGCGCCTTCACCTGGATCGACTTGTTGAAGCGATCCATTAGGTGCCTGAGCTCGTTGCGCTCCTCACCCTGCAGCATCCGAGCGACGTCCGGGTGGCAGTTGATGATCATCACCGGCTCTTTGTAGCTGGCGGACTCGCGGCGGATCTCTCGGAAGATCTCGTAGCAGACGGTGGTGACCGTCTTCACGTAGCCCTTGCCGTCGCAGTAGCTGCAGTCCTCGTGGAGCATCCGGCCGATCGACTCGCGGACGCGCTTGCGCGTCATCTCCACCAGGCCGAGTTCGGAGATGCGCAGAACGTTGGTCTTGGCCTTGTCGCGCCCGAGCGCCTCCTGGAGCGTCTTGAAGACCTTGTCGCGGTTCTGCTGCTTCTCCATGTCGATGAAGTCGCAGATGATGATCCCGCCGATGTTGCGCAGCCGGAGCTGGTAGACGATCTCCCTGGCCGCCTCCACGTTGATCTTGGTGATCGTCTCCTCGAGCGACTTCTTGCCGACGTACCGGCCCGAGTTGACGTCGATCGCCGTGAGCGCTTCGGCCTGATCGATGATCAGGTAGCCGCCGCTCTTGAGCCACACCTTGCGCTGCGTGGCGCGCTTGAGCTCCTGCTCGATGCCGTAGGCGTCGAAGATCGGCTCTTCGTTGTCGTGCAGGACCACGCGGCTCTTGAGGCCCGGATCCTGCGCCTCCACGAAACGCTGGATCCGTTCGAACTCCTCGCGGTCGTCGACCACCAGCTTCTCGACATCGTGGGCGAACAGATCGCGGGTGGCGCGGAGGATCAGATCGAGGTCCGGGTGGAGCAGCCCGGGGCCGCGGCGCTTCTCGTTCGCGCGCACGACCTCGTTCCAGACCTCGATCAAAAAGCGGATGTCGCTCTCCAGCTTCTCCTGCGGGACGTTCTCCGCGACGGTGCGGACGATGAAGCCGGTGCCGGGTGGCCGCAGGCGCTCGACGATCTCGCGGAGCCGCCGGCGCTCCTTCTCGTTGCTGATCCGCCGGCTGATGCCGATGTGGTCGACCGTCGGCATGAACACCAGGTGCCGGCCCGGAATGGAGATGTGCGAGGTGAGCCGCGCGCCCTTGGTGCCGATGGGATCCTTCGACGCCTGGACGACGACCTCCTGGCCGACCTTGAGCAGCTCTTCGATCCGCTGGAGCTTGCGCGGCTCCTTCTTCTCTTCACGCTGACCGCCGCGCTTGTCGCCGCGGGCCTTGTCGTGCTTCTCGCGGTCGTGCTTGTCGCGGCGCGCCTGGTCCCTGGGCGCGCGGCGCTCGCCGCGGTCGACCGTCCTGGCGCTGGCGGGAGTTTGGGCCGGCGCGGACATCTGCGCGGCGATCGTCGCGGTGGCCGCGTCGACCGCAGGCGGCGGCGCGACGAGCGCGTCCGGCGCAGGCGGCGAGACCGGGGTCAGCCCGGCGGTGGAGGGCTCGATGTCGGTGATCGCCTCGGGCGGCGTCAGCGCCGCGCCGGTGCCTGACGGTGAGGCACCAGCGCTCGCAGCCGTCGCGGCGCTCGCCGCGCCGGATGTCGCAGCGTCAGGGGTGCCCGTCGCGCCGGTGTTCGCAACGCCGGTCGTGCCTGTCGCACGGGCGCTCACTTCGGCGGTCGTGTTCGCCGCGCCGGAGCTCGCACCCGTGGTGGTGCCTCTCGCGCCGATGTTCGCTGCGGTCGTGTTCGCCGCGCCCAGGTTCGTCGCTGCGGTGGTGCCCGTCGCGCCAAAGTTCGCTGCGCCGGCGCGGTCTGCCGCAATGGCGTTCACTCCGGCGTTCGCGGCGGCGGTCGTGTCCGCTGCGCCGGTGCTGTCTGCCGCACGGGCGTTCACTTCGGCGGTCCTATTCGCCGCGCCGGCCTTCGCGGCCGCGGTGGTGCGCGCCGGGCCGGAGTTGGTTGCGCCAGTATCCGCTGCGCCGCTCGCGCCCGCCGCAGCGGCGTTCACTCCGGCGGTGGTGGTCCCCGCTCCGGAGCTCGCAGCGGTGGCCGTGGCTGGCGCGCCGCTGTTCGCTGTGCCGGCGCTGCTCGCCGCACCAGCGTTCGCTCCGGCCGTTGTGCTCGCTGCGCCGGTGTTCGCCCCGGCAGTGCCTGCCCTACCGGCGCCCGCTCCGGCGGTCGTGCCCGTCGCACCCGTGTTCTCCGCGCCGCTGGCGTCCGTCGCACCGGCGTTCACTTCGCCGGTGGTGCCCGCTGCGCCGGTGCTCGGCGCCGCGCCGGCGTTCGCAGCGGCCGTGGTGCCCGCTGCGCCGGTGTTCGCGCGCGCCACCTCCGTGGAGGCGGAAGCACCGCGACCCACCGCCTGCGCGGCGGCGTTTGCCGCGAGCGGCTCTCCTCCCGCCACCGGCGGTGCGAGCTCTCCGGCGGGGACCTCGTGCACTTCGAGGTCGTCGTGGTGCTCTTCGTGGGCGGAGTTGAACTCCGGAACGTCCGGGACCTCTTCGTCGTGTTCGCCTTCGGTCAGCTCGAACTGGCTCTTGGCGAAGTCCGGGTCGTAGACGACGTCGCCGACGTACAGGAAGGCTGCCTTCTCCAGACCGATGTCCACAAAGGCCGCCTGCATGCCCGGGAGCACCCGGACGACGCGACCTTTGTAGATGTTTCCGACGATCCCCTTGTCCTTCTTACGCTCGAGATAGAACTCCGCGATGTGCCCGTTCTCCACCAGGGCCACGCGGGTCTCGCGTCCCGCGGCGTTGATGACGAGGATGCTGCTCATCCGAATTGACCAACCGCACACGCCGCGCTGCCGGTGTCACCGGACGGGAGTCGATGCCCGTGCGAGCGTCAGCGTGTGCCGAAGGAGCGGCGACCGGCAAAGACACGGCTGCGGCGGACCTCGAGGCGAATCTGCCTCCATCTCGCCGACCTGCAGTGTTCGTCCCTGACATCAGCTGCTCCGAATCACTTCTGGCTGGGCCGTTCGTCCGGCACCGTGCCGGTTGGCCCGGTCTCGCCAGACAGCCGCGCTCTCCACTTCAAGCCGCATTCCGGTCGTTCCGTCCTGGGAACCTGGGGGCGCGAATGTGGAGGGTGACGTGGCTGTGAGCCGGCGAGACTCCCGTCAAAACTTGTGGGCTGCAAAGCCCGGGTACGGACCGAGAGTTTCATGTATCGGTCCGGGAAGTAAAGTTAAACGAATCCTTCCATAGCTTATCGTCGGACCTCGAACGAGCCGAACTCTCCAATGGGGGTCTCGTCGGTCCGTTCCACGCCGGTCACGCGGGCGCCCGGCGGGCCGGTGTGACACCAGCGGACGAGGGTTTCGACCGCCTGCTCTGGCCCTTCGAGGACGGCTTCGACGTCGCCGTCGGGCAGGTTGCGGACCCAGCCGAACACACCGAGGCGCTCCGCCTCCTCCCGGGTGCTCTGCCGGAACCACACGCCCTGCACCCGTCCCTTGATTCGCAGGTGAACGCGGCGGTTCGCGAGCGTGGAAGTCATGCGTCGGATCTAAGCGCAGGCTCACCCCTGCTGCAGCATGGCGAGGAAGGCCGGCTCGTCGACCACCTTGACGCCCAGCTCCTGCGCCTTCTTCAGCTTCGAGCCCGCATCTTCTCCCGCAACGACCAGATCGGTCTTGCGTGAGACGCTGCCGGAGACCTTGCCTCCGCGCCGTTCGATCTCCTCTTTGGCGGCCTCGCGGGTCATTTGCGAGAGCGTCCCGGTGAGCACCACGGTCTTGCCTGTGAACACGCCGCCCTGGACCTCCTCGGGCGGCTTGGGATCGACGCCGAGCGCGAGGAGATCTTCGACGAGGCGCTGGTTGGCCTCGTTGTGGAACCAGTCGTGGATCTCCTGGGCCATCTCCGGCCCCACGTCCTTGACCCGGGTGAGCTCGTCGACGGTGGCGGTGAACAGCCTTCTGACGTCGCGGAAGTGTTCGGCGAGCGCTTTGGCGGTGGCCTCGCCGACGTGGCGGATCCCCAGCGCGTAGAGGAAGCGGCGCAGCGTGGTGTGCTTCGAGCGTTCGATCGCCTCGAGCAGGTTCTGCGCGCTCTTCTCGCCGAGCCGCTCGACGGTGAGGAGCTGGTCGAGCGTGAGCCGGTAGATGTCCGCGTAGGTCTTCACCAGCCCCATCGAGACGAGCTGCGCGGCGAGCTTCTCGCCCATGCCGTCGATGTCCATCGCCGGCCGCGAGGCGAAGTGACGGAGGTTGGCCTGACCTTTGGCCGGGCAGGACTTGCCGGTGCAGCGCAGGACGACCTCGCCTTCGCCACGCGCGACGGGGGCGTTGCAGACGGGGCAGGTGGTGGGGAACTCGAAGACGCGCTCCTGGCCGGTGCGGCGCGTTTCGATCACCTTGACGATCTCGGGGATCACATCGCCCGCGCGGCGCACGAACACCCAGTCGCCGATCCGCACGTCCTTGCGGCGCAGCTCGTCCTCGTTGTGCAGGGTGGCGCGCGTCACCGTCACGCCGCCGACCTTCACCGGCGCCAGGTGCGCCACCGGCGTGAGCGCGCCGGTGCGGCCGACCTGGACCTCGATGTTCTCGACGCGCGTCTCCTCCTCGACCGGCGGGAACTTCCACGCCACCGCCCAGCGGGGCGTCTTCGATACCTGGCCCAGCCTGCGGCGGAAGTCCTCGCTGTCGACCTTCACCACCATCCCGTCGACCTCGTACGGGAGCTCGTGTCGCCGGGCGAGGAAGTCCACGTAGACCGCCTTCACCTGGTCGAAGCCCCGCGCGACCACGTGGTCGGGGTTCACGGGCAGGCGGAGCTGCTCGAGCAGCTCAAGCTTCTGAGAGTGGGTCTCGAAGGTGAGGCCCTCCTGCTGGCCGATCTCGTAGGCGAAGAACGAAAGCGGCCGGGCAGCGGTGAGCCGTGGATCGAGCTGGCGGAGCGATCCCGCCGCGCTGTTGCGCGGGTTGACGAACGGCGGCTCGCCGGCCTCCTCGCGCTGCTGGTTGAGCTTCGCGAAGTCGCTCTTCTGGATGAACACCTCGCCGCGGACCTCGAGATAGCGCGGGACCTCGCCGCCTTCGGGGGCCGCCAGCTGGAGCGGGATGTTGCGGACGGTGCGCAGGTTCGCGGTGACGTCCTCGCCCACGGTGCCGTCGCCGCGCGTGGCGCCGCGGACGAACCGGCCGCTTTCGTAGATGAGCTCCACCGCAAGCCCATCGAACTTGTGCTCGCAGACCCAGGTGACCTCGTCGACCCCCAGCTGCTTGCGGACGCGCTCGTCGAAGTCGCGGAACTCCTCGTCGGAGAAGACGTTGGCCAACGACAGCATCGGCAGCTTGCGGACCACCTTCTCGAACTTCTCTGCCGGCGCGCCGCCGACACGCTGGGTGGGCGACGAAGGCGAACGGAGCTCCGGGTGTGCCTCTTCGAGCGCCTGCAGCTCGCGCATCAGCACGTCGTACTGCGCGTCGCTCATGATCGGCGCGTCGAGCACGTAGTAGGCGTGCTCGGCCCGGGTCAGCTCCTCGGTCAACTCGTCGATGCGGCGCTTCACGTCAGATGCGCTCAAGTGCCTCTCCGTGGACACGCTGCGGAATCCGACCTGCGCTCAGCGTGTTCCCTGTCTTGACAGGTCAGGACTGCGTCAATAGCCTGCCCCGCGGTCTTGCGGCTCCTTCGTTTTTTCGGGCCGCACCTCCCCTGAGCAACCGGAATTTTCTCCGAACGCCACCGCGGCCACGGCGTCCGTCCCCAGTGGACGGTTCCCCGGCCGCCCACCCAACACCCCGACATGGCCAGAGCGCGTACGAGCAAGGACAAGGCTTCCGAGACCGATGTGATCGAAGAAGCCGAAGAGACGACCGAAGGACGTTCCCGCCGCAAGGCGAAGAAGGATGACGGCGAGAAGACGCCCGCGCGCAGAGGGCGCGCGAAGAAGGAGGCGGAGGCGGCCGAGGAGCCCGTCCGGCCGATTCTCACGCCCGTGCACGAGGATCTCTCGGAGGTGAAGGAGGCGGCCGCCGAAGCTCCGCCTTCGGCCCCGGCGCCCGTCGCCGAACCTGCGCGCCCGCAGACGAGCGCGGCCGCCACCACGGTGGAGACGCCGCAGGGCACGATGCAGGTGCTCCGCCTCAACGACCTCAAGCGGATGAAGATCACCGAGCTATCGCGCATGGCGCACGAGCTCGGGATCGCCGACACCCAGGGCCTCAAGAAGCAGGATCTGATCTTCGCGATCCTCTCCGGCATCACCGACAAGCGGTACGAGGTGCACGCGGAGGGCGTCTTCGAGCTGCTCCAGGACGGGTTCGGATTTCTGCGCAGCGCGGACTCGGACTACCAGCCGTCGCCGGACGACATCTACGTCTCTCCGTCGCAGGTGCGCCGCTACAACCTGAGACCGGGCGACACGGTGTCCGGGCCGATCCGTCAGCCGCGCGAGGGTGAGCGCTTCTTCGCGCTCTTGCGCGTGGAGCAGATCAACTTCGCGGATCCGATGGGTCCCGAGACGCGCGAGCGGATCCTCTTCGACAACCTCACGCCGCTGTACCCGACGAAGAAGCTGAAGCTCGAGCACGACCCCAACGAGATGACCACGCGGATCATCGACCTGTTCTGTCCGATCGGGTTGGGGCAGCGCTGCCTCATCGTCGCGCCGCCCAAGGCGGGCAAGACGGTGCTGATGCAGAACATCGCCCACGCGATCGCGCAGAACCATCCGGACGTGATCCTCATCGTGCTGCTGGTGGACGAGCGGCCCGAGGAGGTCACGGACATGGAGCGCACCGTGCGCGGCGAGGTGGTGTCCTCCACCTTCGACGAGCCCGCCACGCGCCACGTCCAGGTCGCGGAGATGGTGATCGAGAAGGCGCGCCGCCTGGTCGAGCAGAAGTACGACGTGGTGGTGCTGCTCGACTCGATCACCCGGCTGGCGCGCGCCTACAACACGGTGGTGCCGCCGTCCGGGAAGATCCTCTCCGGTGGCGTGGACTCCAACGCGCTCCACAAGCCGAAGCGGTTCTTCGGCGCGGCCCGCAACATCGAAGAGGGCGGGTCGCTCACGATCATCGGCACCGCGCTCATCGATACCGGCAGCCGCATGGACGAGGTGATCTTCGAGGAGTTCAAGGGCACCGGTAACTCGGAGATCGTCCTGGACCGGAAGCTGATGGAGAAGCGCATCTTCCCGACGTTGGACATCAACAAATCCGGCACCCGGAAGGAGGAGCTGCTCTTGCCTCCGGAGGATTTGATCCGCATCACCGCGTTGCGGCAGGTGCTGCACCCGTTCACGCCGATCGACGCGATGGAGTTCGTGCTCAAGCACATGCGTCCCACGAAGACGAACGCCGAGTTCCTCGGGTCGATGAACAGATAGCGGGGCCCCTGCGTCGGAGGCGGTATGCGCGCTCTCGGCGTCATCCTCTGGGCGGGTGCGGTCGCGTCGGCGGCCGCGGTCGCCGGCTGTGGTCCGATTGAGAGTTTCCCGCCCGACGATCCGCCTTCGGGGGCGATCTGCTACACGGATGCGGACTGCGTCCCCAACGGTTGCTGTGGCGAAGGCACAGCGGCCGTACACCGGGACGAAGCGCCCGACTGCTCTGCGGTGATGTGCGACGGGTCCTGCGACCCGAACATGATCAACTGCGGCTGCGCGGTGCCGATCTGCCGGGACAGCCACTGCGCCACCGCGGTCAGCGACAGCTGTCTGTAGCGGTTTGTCGGTGGGCGCTGGACGCGCTCTCCTTGGCGACGTGAAGCGGATCCGTCAGGTGTGGGCAGCAGCCCTGCGGCGCCCCATCTGGGGTGCGCTGCTGGTCTCGGTGTTGCTGCACCTGCCGCTGTTGGTCTGGCGGCATTCGCCCCCGCCGCCGGCCGCACCTCGCCAGGCGACCGAGCGACCGATCGAGATCGAGATCATCGGCGCGGCAGAACCTGCGCAGGCGCAGCGTCCGCCCCAGACAGGCGTGCCTCGGGCGCGCACGCGGCCGGAGGAGGAGAGGCTTCAGGCTCCGAGCGAACCACACGTCAACGCGCGGCGAGCCCCTTCGCCGGGGCAGGATGTGCCTCCGATCGCTGCGCACGGTGCCGAAGGGCCGCCCGTCCGCTCGCCTGGCTCGGAAGTGCCGCCGGCGACTATGCGCAGCGCCGCCGCGCCGCAAGTCGCTGCGCACGCAGAGGTGCCGCGGATCGCTTCGTCCGGCGCCGAGGAGAAGCAGGTCGCCTCGCCCGGCACTGAGGTGCCGCCGGTGACTGCGCGTAGCGCCGACACGCCGCGACTCGCTGCGCCCGCAGGGGTGCCGCGGATCGCTTCGTCCGGCGCCGAGGAGACGCAGGTCGCCTCGCCCGACACTGAGGTGCCGCCGGTGACTGCGCGCAGCGCCGACGCGTCCCGAGTCGCTTCGCCGGGGCAAGATGTGCCTCCGATCGCTGTGCACGGTGCCGAAGAGCCGGAGCCGCGCGTCCGCTCACCTGACATTGAGATGCCGCCGGTGACTGCGCGCAGCGCCGACACGCCGCGACTCACTGCGCCCGCAGGGGTGCCGCGGATCGCTTCGTCCGGCGCCGAGGAGAAGCAGGTCGCCTCGCCCGACACTGAGGTGCCGCCGGGGACTGTGCGCAGCGCCGACGCGTCCCGAGTCGCTTCGCCGGGGCAAGATGCGCCTCCGATCGCTGTGCACGGTGCTGAAGAGCCGGAGCCGCGCGTCCGCTCACCTGGCATTGAGATGCCGCCGGTGACTGCGCGCAGCGCCGACACGCCGCGACTCGCATCGCCCGCAGGGGTGCCGCGGATCGCTTCGTCCGGAGCCGAGGAGACGCAGGTCGCCTCGCCGGGCACTGAGGTGCCGCCGGTGGCGCCGCGCAGGGTCGATTCGCTTCGGGGCGCTTCGCCCACTTCGCGCCACGGCGACGCGCCGCAAGTCGCCTCGCCGAGCGCCGGGGTCGTGCCGACTACGTCACCTGGCGCCGACGCTCCGCGTGTCGCCTCG
>JADGHL010000155.1 GCA_019686135.1 Myxococcaceae bacterium
ACTGAGGGGGGGTGGGGCGCATGGGGAAGAATCGTGGCGTGTCAGACAACCTCTTCGGTCGTCTGGAGGTCGCGCGGCGGGCCGCCGCCGGCCAGCGCGGCCTGGTCGAGGTGAAACAGCTCGAGCTCGCGGGAATCAGCCGCTTCGGGATCAGCCGGCTGGTGCGCGCGGGGTTGCTCCATCCGGTGCTCCCGCGCGTGTGGCGGTTCGGAAACGTTCTGATGAACGAGCCCGCCCGGATGACCGCGGCGCTTCTGTCCTTTCCGGACGCAGTGTTCAGCCACGGAACGGCGCTCAGGCTCCACGGGCTCGACACGCTCTCGAACCGGATCGAGCTCACCCGTCCCCGGCGGACCCACGCGCAGGACGGCTACACGTTTCATCGTTCGATCGTGCTGCCCGAGGCTCGCGAGGTGATCGATCACCTGCCCGTGACGAAGCTGCGCCGGACACTGTTCGACGTGGCCGCGACCGGCACGCTCGAGCAGCTCGCGGTGGCGATCGAATCCGCGTGGCGCCTCAACCTGCTGAATCCGGCGAGGTGGCTCGCTCAGCTGAAGGACCGCTCGCGGACCCGGTTCCCAGCGCCGCCGCAGCTCATCCGCGTCCTGCGTGACGCCCGGCGGAGGACCAGGCCGCTCGACAGTGCGCTCGAGGTGCTTTTCCTGTATCGCGGCCGGGCCTTCGGGCTGCCCGAACCGGTACTCAAGGCGCGGTGTGTCGACGATTACGGTCAACCGCTCGAGCCGGACTTCTCCTGGCCGAACCGCCGCGTCGTGGTGGAGACGATGGGCTTCGAGGTGCACGGCACCCGCGAGGCTTTTGAGCAGGATGCCTTCCGCGTTCTCCGCCTCGCTGCAGCGGGCTACACCGTCGTGCCGATCACCTGGCGGATGCTCGAGCGCGGAGACCAGGTGTTTGCGCTCATCCAGAAGGTGCTCCGGTCACACCCACTCCGGCGCTGGCGGAGGATCGTCTACGACGCGATGGAGATCCCGTTGCGGACACTGCCGCCGGAGGTCCGGATGAGCGTCGAGGCGCTGACGGGCTAGGCTCCATGCCGTGAAGCGCCTTCCGATCGCCGCTCTCTTTGTCTTCGTCGCCGCCTGCTCCGCTCCCGAATCGGCAGGCCCCACCGACGTCTTCCCGGAGCACTTCCGCTGGGGCACGGCGATCGCCGGCTTCCAGGTGGACATGGGCTGTCCCACCCTGCCGCCCGAACGGTGCGAGGACCGCAACTCGGACTGGTACGCGTGGATCACCGACCCCACCATCGCCGCCGACGAAACATCTCATCTCTCCGGCGATCCGCCGACCGCGGCGCCCGGCCACTGGGAGCTCTACGCGGAGGACTACCGGCTGGCGAAGGAGGTGCTGCACAACAACGCGCTGCGCTTCTCGATCGAGTGGTCGCGGATCTTCCCCACCTCCACCGTGGGCGTGGAGGGCTTCGACGCGCTGAAGAAGATCGCCGACGCCGACGCGATCGCGCACTACCACGCGGAGCTGGCCGAGCTGAAGAAGCAGGGCCTCCGCCCGCTGGTGACGCTCAACCACTACACGCTGCCACTGTGGATCCACGACCCGGTCGCCTGCCACCAGGACCTCGACACCTGCCCGCGGAAGGGCTGGGTCGATCGCGACGGCACGGTGACCGAGATCGCGAAGTACGCCGGCTTCGTGGCGCAGGAGTTCGGCGGCGAAGTCGACACCTGGGCCACGCTCAACGAGCCGATGGCGGTGGTGCTCCCCGGCTACATCTTCCCGTCGGCGGACCGCACCAACCCGCCGGGCGTGAGCTTCCACAGCGACGCCGCGCGCACGGTGATGCTGGCGATGATCGAAGCGCACGCGCGGATGTACGACGCGGTGCACGCGCACGACACCATCGACACGGACGGCGACGGGAAGGCCGCCGAGGTCGGCGTGGTCTACGCGATGGTCCCGGTCCGGCCAAAGAATCCGGACAACGCGCTCGACCGCAGCGCGGCGAAGAACATCTTCTACCTCTACAACTCCGCCTTCCTGAACGCGGTGATCAAAGGCGACGTCGACGAGCTGCTCGACCGCCGCACCATCGTGCACCGCGACGATCTCGCCGGGCGGATGGATTACCTGGGCATCAACTACTACACGCGCGTGACGGTGCAGGGGACGGAGACCGCGTCGTTGCCGGACCTCTCGCCGCTCACCAACTTCAACCCGCTCGACGTCTCGCCCTGGGAGAACTACCCGCGCGGGATCTACGAGATGGCGCTGGTCGCGCGCGACTACGGCGTGCCTTGCATCATCACCGAGAACGGCACCGCGGACGGCGACACCCCGAACGGCGGGCTCGATTACCTCGTCCCACACCTCATCTGGCTGCAGCGCGCGATCCGCGATGGCGCCGATGTCCGTGGCTACTTCTATTGGACGCTGATGGACAACTTCGAGTGGAACCACGGCATGGACGTCCGCATGGGGATGTTTTCAGTAAACAAGGACGACCCCGAGAAGAAGCGGACTTCCCGACGATTGGCCGAGGCCTACGGACGGATTGCCCGGGAGAACCGCGTCCCGGACGATCTGCAGCAGGCGTGGCCGGCGCCGGAGGAGTAGCCAGCATGTCGGAGACCCTGGTGGACGCGCTCGAAGCGCAGCACCGCGCGCTCGAGAAGGCAGTGGGCGAAGTGCAGGCGGCGTACGCCGCGGGTCACGCAGCCAACGTGGGGGCGAAGGTGTCCGCGATGCGCAAGCTGCTCGAAGGTCACCTCGCGCTCGAGAACACGCAGCTCTACCCGAAGATCGTCGAGATGGCTGCGGGCCGGCAGAACATGCTCGAGCTCGCGAAGCTCTTTCAGACCAACATGGCCACCATCGCCGAAGGGCTGGTGCAGTTCTTCGAGCGCTTCGAGGGGCAGGCGGTCGACCTGGAAGCCTTCGGTCCGGAGTGGAAGACGATCGTCGAGACGCTCACCGCGCGGATCAAACAGGAGGAGGCGACGCTCCATCCGATGTTCCGCCGCTTGAGCCGGATGTCCGGCGTGCACGCCTGAACCACCCGGCGAGGACGAGCGTTCAGCGCCGGCGCGTGAGCGTCCTTCCGTCGAACACGTACGCGGCGTCGGGCGCGTTGCAGTCCACCCGGCGCGCGTCCCAGAAGAACGCGAACAGGTGCTCCGCCTGCCAGGTCCCGAGCCGCCCGCAGTGCGCGACGGTCGCGTTCGCGCTCTCCGGTGGCGGGGTGCGCTGAATCGCCGCCACCTCGGGCGCGCGGTGTTCGAAGGGAGCGGGCACCGCTGCGAACAGCACCGCAGTGAGCAACGCCAACGCGCACGCCCCGGCCGCCGTCCATCGCTCCGAGCGATCCGGAAGCAGCGTCGCGAGGCTGGCGCCAAGGTACAGCCCCGCGCCCGCGATGAGCGGGTGGATGTACCAGGTGTGCTTCTGTACCGGGACGGAGAAGCCGACGAAGACGATCGCGGCGAGCGCGCCGCCCAGCTCGATCGCCGGCCGCGCCGCGGATGCGCGCCACCACGCCCAGACCGCGAACGGCACGCCGAGCAGCGCGGGCAGATGCCAGGTGAGCAGCACCGGCACGAAGTAGACGAGCGAACGATGCGGGCTGTGTCGTCCGTGAACGGCGGACTCGACGACCTGGCCGCGGAACCACGCGGCGAGGAAGGACGGATCGCCGTGCCGCGCGCGCACCCACTCGAACACACCGAACGTGAGGACCACCAGCGCGATGCCACAGCCGATCGCCACGAGCGCCAACCACCACGACGTCCGCCGCTGCGCCGCCCACCACAGCACGAGCGGGAGCGCCGCCAGCGCGGGAGGCCCCTTCGTCCAGAACGCCAGCGCAAAACCCGCCGCGAACAGCGCCACACCGATCGCCCGATGCGTCTCCATCCACGCCACGCCACACATGGCACAGGCGAGGAACGCCATCAGCGGCAGCTCCAGCATCGGGTTCTGCGCTTCGTAGAGGAAGCCGGGGATGAGCAGCAGCGCCAGCAACGAGAGCCCCGCTGCGCGCGCGCCC
The DNA here is from genome assembly GCA_019686135.1 of Myxococcaceae bacterium. GTDB lineage: Bacteria > Myxococcota > Myxococcia > Myxococcales > Myxococcaceae > JADGHL01. Next base: position 4,031 of record JADGHL010000155.1, read on the forward strand.
GACAGTCGCCACGCCGCGCCGAAGACGAACAGCCCGACGAGCGTCGCGAACAGACGGGCGGTGAACCGCGCCGCGTCCGGTGTCGCGCCGGCGATCCGGAACACCACCGCCTCGACCCAGAAGAACAGCGGCGGATGTTCGTGGAACTCGGCGCCCTGGAGCGTGGGCAGATGCCACGCGCTGACCGGTCGCGCCGCCAGCTCCCGCGCCACCCGCGCGTAGATGGGCGCGTCGACGCCATACAGCAGCGCCGGGCCCGGACGGAACCACACCACCAGAAGGAAGAGGGCGGCGGCACCTGCGCAGAAAACGAGCGCGCTTCGGGTCGGAGCTGTCGGGGCGCGGGTCACCTGCGGCCGAACCTATCGTCCGGCCGCGACCTGTCGAGCCCGGCTCCCAAGGCTCGCCGCTCGATCGCCCGCCCGGATCAGCGGAGGGCCGGGCCATGCGCCCGGCGCTCCGTTCCCTCGTTCCGACCGCCCGGACGGCGGCGGGCACGGCCGTGGCGTGGGACGGCACCGGGACGCCGTTCGCCGGGACTGGTCCAAGGGCTACGTGATCACGGCCCGCAGGGACTGGTCGCCCGGTTCCTGGAGTCGTTCGCGGAGTTCCCGCCCAGGCAGAAGGCCGCCAGCTTCAGGATCGATCAGGTGAAGGAGAAGATGACCGAAGCGGTCAGCGCGTACCACTGACGCACGCGGAGCGGCTCAGTCGTCCCGTCCCGCCGCGCCGCCGAGATCGCGCAGCACCTTCTTCGCCTCGACGATCAGATCGCGCTCGCGCACGTGCGCCGGCACCTTCGCGATCAGCTTCATGTCCGGCGTCAGCCGGTACACGCCGTTCGACCGCTGCACCAGCGCCGCCAGGCGGGCCGCGTCCAGCCGCGGCTCCGGTCCCAGCGAAATCACCACCCGCCCCGGACCGGACTCCAGCCCGCGCAGCCGCAGCTCCCGCAGCTCGAGCTTCAGCAGCATCAGCTCGTTGAGGTTGTCCACTTCGTCGGGCGCATCGCCGAAGCGATCCACCAGCTCCGCGCGCAGGTCCTGCAGCTCGTCCTCGTTCGCCGCCATCGAGAAGCGCTTGTAGAAGGACAGGCGCTGGTGAACGTCCGGCACGTAGTCGTCCGGGATCAGCGCGGGGATCGGCAGCATGACCTCGGGGTCGATCTGCTGCTGGAGCGGCTCGCCGCGCATCTCCGCCACCGCCTCCTCCAGCAGCTGTGTGTAAAGGTCGAAGCCGATCGCCTCGATCGCCCCGGACTGCTCCGCGCCGAGCAGGTTCCCCGCGCCGCGGATCTCCAGATCGTGCGAGGCGATGGAGAACCCCGCGCCGAGCTCGGTGAAGGCCTGCAGCACCTCCAACCGCCGCTTCGCGTCCTTCGTCACCGTCCGCTCCGCCGGGAGGAGGAGGTACGCGTACGCGCGCTCGCGCGACCGGCCGACCCGTCCGCGCAGCTGATACAGCTGGGCCAGCCCGAACTGATCCGCGCGGTTCACGATCATCGTGTTCGCGGACGGAATGTCGATCCCGCTCTCGATGATCGACGTGCACAGAAGGAGCTGGAACTTCTTCTCCACGAAGCGGGTCATCACCTTCTCGAGCAACCCCTCGCGCATCTGCCCGTGCGCCACGCCGATGGTGACCTCGGGGACGGTCTCCTTGAGGAAGCGCTCCATCGCGTCGATCGACTCCACCCGGTTGTGGACGAAGAAGACCTGCCCACCGCGCTGGATCTCCCGCATCACCGCCTCGCGGATCGTCGCGGGGTCGAACTTCACGACGAAGGTGCGGATCGCCCGGCGATCCTGCGGGGGCGTGGCGATGATGCTCATGTCGCGGATCCCGCTCATCGCCATGTTCAGCGTCCGCGGGATCGGCGTGGCCGTGAGCGTGAGGCAATCCACCTGCGACCGGAAGCGCTTGATCGCCTCCTTCTGCTTCACGCCGAAGCGCTGCTCCTCGTCGACGATCAACAACCCCAGGTCCCGGAAGCCGACCTCGCCGCCCAACAGCTTGTGCGTCCCGATGAGGATGTCGACCTTCCCCTCGCGCGCGCGTTGCAGCGTCTCGCGCACCTGGGCCGGCTTGCGCATCGACGACACCACTTCGATGGTGACCGGGTAACCCTCGAAGCGCTTCTTGAAGGTGAGGTAGTGCTGCTGCGCCAGCACGGTGGTCGGCACCAGCACCGCGACCTGCTTGCGGTCCAGCACCGCCTTGAACGCGGCGCGCATCGCCACCTCGGTCTTGCCGTAGCCCACGTCCCCGCAGACCAGCCGGTCCATCGGCTCGGGCTTCTGCATGTCCGCGAGCACGTCTTCGATCGCCTTCGCCTGATCGGGCGTCTCCTCGAACTCGAAGTCCGCCTCGAACTGGCGGAAGTAGCGATCCGGTGGAGAGAAGGCGGTACCCGGGTGCGCCTTGCGGGCGGCGTAGACCTTGAGCAGCTCCGCCGCCATCTTGAGGAGGTTCTCTTTGACGCGCTTCTTGCGCGCCTCCCACGACGTGCCGCCCAGCCGGTCCAGCGCGACCTTGCTGGGGTCGCCGCCGGTGAACTTCTGCACCAGCCGCATCCGGCTGACCGGGAGGTAGACCTTGTCGCGCCCGGCGAACTCCAGCACCAGGAAGTCACCGGGGATCCGGTTGACCTCCATGTTGGTCAGCCCGGCGTAGCGGCAGATCCCGAAGTCGGTGTGGACGACGAGGTCGCCCTCCTTGAGGTCCGCGAACCCGGCGCTGAACGCCTCGGAGAGGCCTTTGATCCGCCGCGCGCGCACTCGTCGCCGCGCACGGGCGCCGAAGATCTCCTCGTCGGACAGCACCGCCAGCCCGCCCGGATCGACGAATCCCGCGGAGATCTCCTGCGTGAACAGGTGCGCGGCGATGGATCGGTCGAACAGCTGCGCCGGATCGCCGAGCGGCTCGGTGTGGATCTGCACGACCACGTTGCGATCCAGAAGGAGCCGCTTGAGGCGATCGGCCTGGCCCGGTGACCCACAGGCGATCGCCACCGCCACGCCCGAATCGCGCCAGCGCGCGAGCCGTTCCACGAGCGGCGAGAGCGCGCCCTCCTCGCCGTGGTGCGAGACGATCGCCTCACGCAGATCGTGCGTGGTGCCATAGCCGAAGTGCAGCGCCTCGGGAGCGTCGGTGCCTGGGACGTCGAGGGCGAGGCCGCCGCCTTCGAGCACCCGCTGTTCGTTGAGGCGCGCGCCGAGATCCTCGGGCGACAGGTAGTGCCGCTCAGGTGGTTCGGTGAGCTCGCCCGCCGCGTTCGCCGCGTCGAAGCCGCGCTGGAGATCCGCCCAGGTGTCCGCCGCGGCGCGCTCGAGCGTCAGCGGATCGTCCAGGTAGAACACCGCCTCGGGCGCCCACGCGCGCAGGTAGTCGAACACCGTGGCCAGCCCGCCCTCGTAGAAGCCGGGGAGCAGCGCCTCCATCCCTACCGAGAGGATGCCTTCGCGCAGCTGCTCGAGCCGCTCGCGGACCCGGGAGGTGGGGATCTCGGTGCGTTCGGCGGCGGCGCGGATCGACCGCTCGGCAACGGGGCGGGTGCGGTCGTTGAACAAGAGTTCGCGCGCGGGCGGGAGCAGCAGCGCGCGCACGCTGTCCACCGTCCGCTGCGTCTCCGGATCGAAGACGCGCATCGACTCGATGGTGTCGCCGAAGAACTCGAGCCGCACCGGCTTCGGGTACAGCGGCGAGAAGACGTCGACGATGTCGCCGCGCACCGAGAAGGTGCCCACGTCCTCGACCAGCGGCACCGAGGCGTAACCCATCTCCACGAGCCGGCGCGCCAGGCCATCGCGCTCGCGCTCCTCGCCGACGGCGATCCGCTCGGAGAGCGCCTGCATCACCTCCGGAGGAATCACCCGCTTCTGCAGCGCGCGCAGGGAGAGCACCAGCGCGGGAAAGCGCGTGTGCTGCGCGAGGTGGAACAGCCCACCCAGGCGCTCGGTGACGTTGACCGCGTCCGGGGCAATCTCGTCGTAGGGCAGCACCTCGTCGCCGGGGATCCGCACGACGTTGGGCTGATCGGGCGTGCCCTCGCCGCCGAGGAAGAACGCGAGATCGTGCGCGAGCTTCTCCGCCTCCTCCTCGTCCTGCGCGACCGCGACGATGGGCGCCTTCAACGCGCGGTGCAGGCGCGAGAGCACATACCCGCGCGCTCCGCCCTTGAGGTTCTGCGCGCGCACGCGGGTGGGCGATGCACGCAGGATCTCCACCGCGCGCGTGATGGGATCCGCGCCCGGATCGGGCGGTGGGCGAAGAAGCTCGCCCAGCGGCTGGGGGAGTTTGTCGGGCTCCATGCGTGCAGGCGCGGCAGCGGGCGGGGAGGGCAGGCTCAATAAAAGCGCCGCCCTGCTGCGTCAACGCGGGTTGAACGCGGGAGGGTGGACGAATGCTTCCGTCTACCGTCTGCCGCCTGGCGGGCTCTGCGCTAGAAGCGAACGGTTGCGCTCAGCGCGAGGCCCTCGCGCGTTGGCAGGACACTGACCTGCGGCGTCGTCTCCGCTGTGCTGGCTGGCTCCGTGGCCGACCGGTTGCCGAGCCAGAGAAAGAGCCCTGCGCCGGCCGCTACCGCGCCGACGCCGTAGCCGACGTAGGCGAAGAGCTGATGGGCGTTGGAGCGATCGAGCGCCTCTCTCGCGGCGACTGCGGGTTCACCGGGAAGGCGTCCGCCATCCACCCAGGCCTGATAATCCCGGTGCGCGAGGATCGAGCTGACCTGAAAGCCGATCCCCGCCGCGAGCACGACGGCTCCGGCCGCGGTCAGACTCTGCCCCACGGGCTTGCGCCACGAGGGAGACGGCGTGCTCTCCACCGTCGCCACCGGCTCCAGGCTGGACGGCTCGGCCGGCCGCTCCGGCCGGGTCGGGGGCGACGTTTGAGGCCGTCCTGTCGGCTGCGGGAGGACCAGGTCGGACGACTCACCGGTGATGATGAAGCGGGCCAGCTCTTCGATTCCGTGAGGCGGATAACCGCGCGCGGTCACCTGCAGCCCGCCCTCGCGGATCTTCTCGCCGCCCTTGATCTTGATCAGCGCCGCCGCCAGCCAGGAGGGACCGATCTGCTGGCGCTCGAAGCGCATCAGCACGAGTTGCTCCAGGTCGAGCACCGAGCCCAGCTTGTTCGCGTGCGCGAGCAGCACCGACTCGTTCTTCACGCCGGAGATGCAGGGCACGCGCTCGGTGTCGATCGCGCTCTCGAAGCCGAGATCGACGAAGAGATCGCTGGGCGCGCTCCGCACCACGTCGACCTGCCGCGGCAGCGAGAACACGCCGTTGGCGCCCACTGACACCTGGTAGCTGCCCGGCAGAAGCTCGGTGACGAACGGCGTCTTCCCGAAGCTCTTCCCGTCGATGTACACCGTCGCCCCCGACGGGTTGGTCTTCACCATGAAGGTGACCTTCTTCGCCGCGACGACCTCGGCGCGGATCCGGTCGAACTCCTTGATCGTGCTCGGGCTGAAGTAGTCCGGGTCGAGCTTGTAGGTGGGGTCGATCCGCAGCACGCGCCGGAACGCATCCGACGCCGCCGCGCTCTTGTTGAGGCGGCCGCGCACCAGCCCATCCAGCACCGACGCGCTCACCCACAGCTGCCAGCGCGCCTGTCCGGGGGGCAGGTGGATGATGTCCTGCATCGCCGTCTCCAGCTGCGCCACCGCCTTGTGGTACTGCGCCTGGTAGAACTGCTGCTGCGCGGTGTCGAGCTGGCGGCGGATCTCCTCCACGCTGCGCGTGGGGCTGCGGCCTAGCTTGTCGACGACCTCCGACTCGCTGAGCACCTTCAGCTCCTTCACGCGGGGAAGCTCGCGGGTGAGTTCGCGCGCGGCGGAGATCAGATCCGGATCCTTGCAGTCCCCGCTGATGACGACCGCCGTCGACTGCGCCGAGGCGGGACCGGAGAGCAGCGCGCTCGCAGCGAGCGACAGGACCAATGTGGATCGAAGGAGGGCAGTGGACATCAGAAGCGGACCCTCACGGTGAGGTGGTTCCAGGAAGGCAGCACGGAGACCTGGGGCGGGTCGGTGGGAGTCGGCGCGTCGCTCTGGTCCCAAGCGAGGTACGCGCCCACGCCCGCGAGCGCCGCGCCTGCCGCGACACCGGCGACGCCGATGATGCTCGAGCGCCGAGTGCGGTTCTGCAATTCCGCCAGCTGCGGGTCGGGACCTTTCGGGTAAAGCTCGCGCCATTGCGTGGCGGCGTCGTTGGCGTCGACGAAGCCCCAGGCGCCGACGCCGAGGCCGATCGCCCCCAGCCCGAGCAACGCGTAGCCGGCCGGCTTCTTGAGGTTCATCGGCGCAGGCGGGGTCTCGGTCACGGCGGGCGTTCCATCGGAGGTCGCAGGGCCATTGGGTCCGGCCGGCTCGTTCGGAGCGGGCGGCGTCGGCGGAGTGATTGCCACCTCCGGGAGCGGGTCGAAGTTGATTCTCGGGACGAAGTCGGCGAGCGCCGCGCGGACCGGTTCGTCGGAGGTGCGGGGCGCGCTGCCGCGCAGCCGCGTGAAGGGCGGAAGCTCCTGAAGTACCGAACCGGACGCCGTTACGACCTGCGCGGTGAGGATCACCCGATCGCCGGCCCACGGCGCCACCGTGATGAGCAGCGAGCGATCCGCACCTACCGCGCGCGCGAGCTCGGCGAGACAGGCGACGCGCGTGTCGTCCTGGAGATCCGCGCAGGTGCCGGGCTTGCCGCGCGCCGCGAGCGCCTGAGTGATGGAACCTGCGGGCGCGAGCACCGCTCCACGCGCGAGGATCGCCGTCACCACCAGCAGCTGGATCCGCTCCGCGTCTTCGGGCGTGGCGTCGACGATCTCCGACGGGTGAAGCGCGATCGGTTTGGAAGTTTCCGTGGGCGCGGCACCCGACGAAGCCGTCGCGCACAGGGACATCGCGAGCACTGAGGCAAAGAGGACGTGTCGCATGCGGAAAGTAGGCAAACCATGCTATTCGCGCGGCAAGGCCG
>JADGHL010000156.1 GCA_019686135.1 Myxococcaceae bacterium
TTCGCGGCTCAGCCGACTCCCGGCGCACCGACCGGCGTCGCGGGTGCGTCGTCGCCTGCTGCGTTCGCGGCTCAGCCGACTCCCGGCGCACCGACCGGCGTCGCGGGTGCGTCGTCGCCTGCTGCGTTCGCGGCTCAGCCGACTCCCGGCGCACCGACCGGCGTCGCGGGTGCGTCGTCGCCTGCTGCGTTCGCGGCTCAGCCGACTCCCGGCGCACCGACCGGCGTCGCGGGTGCGTCGTCGCCTGCGACTTACCCGTCTCAGGCGGCCCCCACCGTGCCAGCTGCCTTCACTGGTACGCCTTCGCCCGCCGCGGCGGCCGGGTTCGGTGCGCCGCCCCGCTCCGCGACACCCGCCGCTTTCCCGGGGGTGCCCACGCCACCCCGCGGGACTCCGGCGCAGTTCGCCGCGGCAACTGCGCGGCCGCCCGTTGCACCGATGGCCGGTCCCGGGGCCATCGCCACGGCACGGGCCGGCGGTCCCATTCCCCGCGTGGCCCACGCCACGCAAACGCTTTCGCAGCAGGTGGCCCCTGCGCCCGCGCCGGCGCTCGCTCCGCCTCAGGTGTCGATCGACGATCTCTTCGATCGTTCGGCGAAGGATCTCTCCGGCGGCGGGCAGCCGCTCAGCCCCTCGTGGATCGAAGGTGAACACCGAGTGGTCATCCACACGGTGGAAGGACAGGTGAAGCGCGGGCTAATCCGCGACGTGGATCTCTTCGACCCGCACATCCCGCTCGAGCAGCAGACGGGCTACGCACCCGAGCGGATCGCCATCAACCGGGTGAAGGCGATCTTCTTCATGCTCCCGCAGGGAGCGCGCCCGCCACCGGTCAGTGGAAAGAAGATCCGCGTCACCTTCAGCGACGGCCGCCAGGTCGCCGGCTTCTCTGACGACTACGCCAACAACGACCCGGGGTTCTTCGTCATCCCCGCGGACAACCGCACGAACACGGACCGGATCTTCATCTACCGCGGCAGCGTCCAGGCCATCGTCGAGGGCTGACCCGCCCCCGCAAACGACGAAGCGGCCACGGAGGACCCGCGGCCGCTTCCTGTCGGGAACCGAAGTCCCGATTACTTCTTGCCGGAGGCGGGAGTGACGACCGCCTTCGTCGCCCCTTCCTTCGCCGCCTCGGTGGCCGCGGGCGCCTTCTGGTTCAGCTCGATCTCCAGGGTGACCTTCACGTCGTCACCGATCAGCACGCCGCCGCTGTCGAGCGTCTGGTTCCAGGTGAGGCCGAAGTCCTTGCGATGAAGCGTGGTGGTGGCGGTGAGGCCGGACTTCATCCCATCACCCATCGGCGACTTCACCGGCGCGGTCGGCCCCTCGACGTCCAGCACGACCGATTTGGTCACGCCGTGCATGGTGAGATCGCCCGTCACCTTCAGCTTGCCCTTCCCGGCCTTCTGCACCCGCGTCGACTTGAAGGTGATGGTCGGGTACTTCTCCACGTCGAAGAAGTCCGGGCTGCGCAGGTGCGCGTCCCGCTTCGGCTCGTGGGTGTCGATCGACGAGGCCTCGATCGTCGCCTCCGCGGTGCTGTTGGCCGGGTTCTTCTCGTCGTAGTGGAAGGTGCCGGTCAGCTTCGTGAACTGGCCCTTCACGTTGCTCACCATCATGTGGCGGACGCTGAAGAACGCGCTCGAGTGCACCGGGTCGATCTCCCAGTCCGCGGCGAACGCGCTCGCGGGAACCGCCAACGCCAGTGCCGCGGTCACGATCAGGTGACGGCCGCTCATACGGTTGCTCATCATGTGTTCGGTCTCCGAAGTCCGTCCGGCGAGTCGTTCGCCGGAGGTGCGCCCACACTTCAAGCAACGGCAATACCAGCCTTAAGCGCTCGTTCCAACGGGCATTTCGATGTGGGCAGTGTCGCACAGGCTCTCAAAATGAATCGCCCGGCATTTCAATTGAGAGTCCGCGGCATGACGGTGTGCGTCATGTATTCCGGTGACACACCTCCGGCGTGCGATGGACGATAATGCCGGGCGGAGGGTCGGCCGCCATGAGCAAGAACCCGCAGGAAAAGCGTGCGTCACCGCGGGTGCGGGTGAGCCTGACCGCGCACTGCCGGATCGGCAACCGCTTCGTGCGCGATCCGATCGCAGATCTCTCGACGGGCGGGCTCTACCTCAAGACGAAGGAGCCGGCCAGAGAGGGCCTCCCGGTGCGCGTGGCGCTGGCGCTTCCGGACAAGGACGGTCCGCGATTCCTCACCCTGGTGGGCAACGTGGCGCGGCTGGACCGCGACGAAAAGGGCCGGCTCCTTGGGATCGGCGTCAGCTTCAGCGCCGAGGAGATCGGCAGCCGCGATCGGGAGGCGCTCGAGCGCTTCCTCGCGTCTGCCGCCTGAGCGCGTCCGCTACTGCAGGTAGCGATCGCTCCCGCGCGAGCCGCGCTCTCCGCTCACCACGTTGAGGTGACGCGCGCGGCTCTTCAGCTCGCGGCGGTAGCGCCAATGCTTGAACTTGAGCAGCAGCGTCCTCGGCGAGCCGTAGTGAATGTAGGCGTACGCCGCGAGGATGCCGAGCAGATCGGGGATCACCGGGACGATCGACCGCGCGAACGCGGCGTTGAGCAGCACGAAGCCCACGCCGATCAACGCGAGCACGTTGCCGGTCACCGGCAGGCCCCAGAAGTTGGTCATGGCCTGCCCGAAGGACCAGCCGTACGCGACCCACACGATGGTGGCCATCACCGTGCCTCCGGCGAACACGCCGGCGTACACGCTGCCGAAGACGAGCCCGAGCAGCACGGTCACCACGCCCGCGAGCACGGTGCTGACCAGGGTGAAGGCAAGGAACCTCCGCGATCCCCAGGTGGCCTCGAGCGCGCTCCCCATCGACCAGACGATCAGCGCACCGAAGATCAACCCCAGCGGCGAGGTCTCGAGGAACCCGTACGTCAGCGGCTGCCAGAGCGCGAGGGAACGGAACACCAGCGCAGGGCTGAGCGCCACGTAGAGCCCGATCCCGAGGACCGTGGTGACGACGGTGACCGCGACCATCCCCAGGGCGAGCTTGGCGGCCGCGCTTCGGACGTTCAGGTATCCCCCGCGTCCGAACAGATCTCCGCTTCGAATGGGCCGCATCAAGACACCTCGTGGGAACAACCTAGGGGTCGTCGCCTTCCGTGCAACCCATAAAGTGCGAAAGGCGCCATCCGATTCCCGGAGAGCGCCTCGTCATCGCCGTGGTTTGTCCCGGGGCTCAGGACTTCTGCCGGTAGAAGAGAGTGATCGTGAGGCAGTGGAACTCCTTGTCGGAGCTCTGGGTCACCTGCTTGTCGACGATCTCCACGCCCGGGTTTTCCTTGAGCCACTTGGTGATGTTCTCACCCATGTTCTCTCGGTCGCGCGCGAGCGTGGTGGAGAAGACCTTGACGCCGGTGAAGTTCAAGCTGCCAGCCATTCGCCCTCCGCCGTTACGGCGTGGGTCTTTACAACGTCCGGCGGGGAGAGGGCAACGGCGTGCCGTACCCCTCGGGCGCGCGCCCGGCCTCCCCGCCCCCGGCCTGGCGCTGGGCGGCGATGATCTCCGCCACCTCCTCGTCGGTCAGCGTCCAGGCGCAGGACTTGGCGCGGGCTAGGATGGCCTGGCACAGCGCGTCGTCCACGGGGATGCCCCGCTTCTCGCAGTAGTAGCGGACGTTGCTCATCCCGCTCATGTGGCCGATCTCGATCACCTGGTCCTTGCCGAACTCGGACGCCGGGACGCCGGAGTAGACGCGGTCGCTCAGCCAGGTGTCCCCGCGCTTCTGCGCCTTGATGATCGCCGCCGCGTGGACGCCGGTGGCCGTCCGGAAGGCGTCCTCGCCCGAGAGCGGGTAGTTCTTCGGGATCGGGAAGCGGCACGCCTCCGACACCTTCTTCACGTACGGCACGAGCTGCGAGAGGTCGTGGTCGAACCAGCCGAGCAGCTTGAGGTTGAGCAACAGCTGGTCCATCGACGTGTTGCCGACGCGTTCGCCGACACCCAGGCCGCAGCCGTGGACGCGGTCCGCCCCGCACTCGATGGCGTAAATGGCGTTGACCAGGGCCAGGCCCCGGTCGTTGTGGCCGTGCCAGTCGATCTTCACCTCGCCCTGGCGCCCCATCCCGGCGATCAGCGACTGGGTCCAGCCGATCAGCGAGCGCACACCGTCGGGCGTGGCGTGGCCCACCGTGTCGCACAACACCAGCCGCTTGACGCCGTGGTCCACCACCGCGCGGAAGAGGCGGTCCAGCGTGGAGGGCGCGGAGCGGATGGTGTCCTCGGTGACGTAGGCGACATTCAGCCCCTCCTTCACCGCGAAGTCGATCGCCTCCAGCGAGGTCTTGAGGAGGAACTCGGTGTCCCACTGTTCCGCCCACATCCGGATGGGCGAGGAGCCGATGAACGCGTACACGGTCAGCGGCACGCCGGACTTCTGTGAGGCCTCGACGATCGCCCGGATGTCGTTGACGTGGGTGCGCCCGGCCGCGCTGGCCTCGATGGCGAGCTTCTTCTTCTGGATGTGCTTCGCCATCGCCACGACGTCGTCGAACGCGCGGCGGCCCGCGCCCGGCAACCCGATGTCGGCGGCGCCGATCCCCAGCGCGTGCATGTACTCGAGGATCTTCAGCTTGTCCTCGAGCGCCGGGTCGGTCACCGATGGGGACTGCACGCCATCCCGCAACGTCTCGTCCAAGAGATCGAACGGGTGCGTAGGCCGCGGCACGGTGCGCACCCGGTTCCAGTCGTAGATGACGTCGTGGCGCGGCACCTGCGCGTGGGCGGCGCCCATCCCGGACCTGGCCGGAGGACCCTTCTTCGCCGGCCGGGAGCCGTTCTTCTGGACGCCGTTTCTGCGCATGGTCCTTCTTCCCCGACTAGCGCGCGGTGGCGCGCCGCGCGATGCAGGCGCCCTCGTCCTTGCACGAGGGACCGATCCCGTCCGGGTGCGGCCCGAGGGGCACCTTGTCCGACTCTTCGGCACCGCAGAGCACGCACTTGCGCTTGCGGTTCTTGCGCTCTAGCCGCCGCTGTTCGGCGATCGCCTTGGCGCGCTCGCGCGCAGCCTTCGCGTCCTGGCTCATCATTCCCTCACCCCGAAGCCCTTCAGAGAGTCAAACCGCCTCGACGAGGACCGCGATACCCTGGCCCCCGCCAATGCAGGCGGACCCGATACCATAACGACCGCCCCGGCGCTTGAGCTCATACAGCAGATGGGCGGTGATCCGCGCCCCCGAAGCGCCCAGCGGGTGACCGACTGCGATGGCCCCGCCGTTCACGTTGGTCTTCTCCCTGGGCAGCTTGAGCTCCTTCTCCACCGCCAGGTACTGGGGCGCGAAGGCCTCATTGACCTCGATGAGATCCGCCTGGCCCAGGTTCATCTCCGCCCGCTCGAGCAGCCGGCGGATGGCCGGCGCCGGGCCGATGCCCATGATCTTCGGGTCGCAACCGGAGATGCCCCAGTTGACCAGCTTGCCGATGGGCCGAAGACCCCGCTTCTCCGCCCAGCTGCGCGTCGCCAGCACCGCCGACGCCGCACCGTCGCAGATCCCCGAGGCCGCGCCGGCGTGCACCACGCCGTCCTTCTTGAAGACCTTCGGCAGCTTCTTGAGGCCCTCCAGCGAGGTGTCCGGGCGATTGTGCTCGTCCTTCGCGAAGGTGGTCACGCCCTTCTTCGTCTTGATCTCGATCGGGGCGATCTCCTCGGCGAACTTTCCGGACTCCTGCGCGGCGGCGAAGCGCTTCTGCGTGAGCACCGAGTACTCGTCCACCTCGTCCTGGGAGATCTGATACTGGACCGCGAGGTTCTCGGCGGTGATCGCCATGGGGTCGCCGGTGTAGCTGTCGGTGAGCGCGCTCCACAGCGAGTCCTCGAGGGCCCCCTTGCCCAGCGGCAGGCCCCAGCGCGCGCCGCGGATGACGTGCGGCGCCTGGCTCATCGACTCGGTGCCGCCCGCCAACACGACGTCCGCCTCGCCGTTGAGCATCAGTTGCGCCGCGGTGACGAACGCCTGGAAGCCCGAACCGCACAGGCGGTTGACGCCGAGCGCCGGCACCGGGACCGGAACGCCGGCGCGCAGGCCGACGTGGCGGGGCAGGTAGATCGCGTCCGCGGAGGTCTGGATCACGTTCCCGTAGACCACATGCTGCACGTCCTCGGGGGAGATCTTCGCCTGCGCCAGCGCCGCCTTCGCGGACTCCACTGCGAGATCGGTGGCAGTGAAGTCCTTCAGCGTGCCGCCGAAGGTTCCGAACGCGGTCCGTTTCGCGGACAGGAACCAGATCTCCTCGCTCTTCGAGACGCTCTTCATTTCATGCTCCTCAAGGTGCCGAAAATCGCGGCGGCCACCATGCCCAATGATCCGAAGGTCCACAACAATCCCTGGACGTGCTCCTGGCGTGCCTCCGAAACGCCCGGACCGTCGGCGAACGCGCGCGCGTACTCGAGCCGCGCCGCCTGGGTGAACGTCCCTTCCAGCGCCATCCCTTCGATCCGCCGCACGTGCGCACGGAAGACTCGGTCCGCCGGAATGTCCTCCAGCCAACCACTGATGTAACGCCCGGGGAGCTCTTTGGCCGGGCGCCGGTAGTTGGCGGTGATGACGAAGCCCGGCCCGCCGGCGAGCAGGCTCATGAAATACAGCCGCGGCGCTCCCCAGCGCGACTCGAAGATCGTCGCGAACGTTTTGTTCTCTGCCCGCGCGTAGTCGAAGCAGATCGTCACCGGCCCAAAGAGCGGGCGCTCCGAGTGGGAACCGAGCGGGACGAAGCCGAGCGCCTCCAGCTCCTTCGTCAGGCGGGCGAGCGACTTTGGAACCCGCTCCTTCCCGGGCGGATCCTCGGCGTCGATCCGCAGGCTCTTCGGCCGGAAGAAGAGCACCGCCCGCCAGAACGCGAGGCGGAGGATGAACGCCGCCACCAGGAGGACGGCGACGAAGAGGATGAGTTGACGAGCGTTCACCAGCGGATGTTCCTGGCGCCGCGCACCTATGCCGACAGCGCCTCGAACACTCTGGTTCCGTGCCGCTTGATCGCCGGGACCAGCCCGCCTTCGCGCTGGAGCGCCTGGACGATCGGGCTGGGACGTACGGCCTGGAAGGTGCGGCCCGAGGCCGGGTGCTTCACCTCGCCCTTCTCGAGGTTGATCTCCAGCTCTGCGTCCTCGTCCACCAGAGCGTGGAAATCCGGATCGGTGACGACGAGGTACGCCAAAGCCTCGTTCACGAGGTTGCGCTTGTGGATGAAGGCGTAGCTCTTCGCGATCACCGCTTTCACCCCGGCGCCGAGGAGCGCCCACACCGCGTGCTCGCGCGAGGAGCCGCTGCCCCACCCTTCGCCGGCGACGATGATGGTGCGGCCCTCCTTCACGCGCCCCACGAACTCGGGGCGGACGTGGTGGAAGGCGTGCGCGCCCACCTCCTCGAGCTTCGTGAGGTGGCAGAACTCGCCGGGGATGATGGCGTCGGTGTCGACGTTGTCGCCGAACTTCTGGACGCGGCCGCGCAGGGGGCTGGAGGCCGCTTGGGTCGCAGCCTTCTTCTCCGTCGGCGTGGTGGCGATGCGCACCTCGGGATCGGTGACCCGCACCTCGTGGACGCGCGTCTTCGCGTCGCGGAAGAGCAGCCGCGCGAAGCGGTCCTGGTCGATCTTCTCCAGGTACGGCCGCGGATCGGTCACCTTCAGGTCCACGCTGGAGGCGGCCACCGTGGCCGCGGAGGCGAGCCACGCGAGCGATCCGGCGCCCATCCGGTTCTCGAAGTTGCGGTTCTGCGAGGAGAGCCAGACCTCGCCCGGCAGCGCCTTCTCGCTCGCGATGCCGAGGCACATCGAACAGCCCGGCGGGCCGATCCGGAACCCGGCCCGCTCGTAGTGCTTCCACAGATCGCCTTCGCGCATCCGCGCGACGATCGAGAGGTCGCCGGGCACCACCAGCTTCTTCGCGTGCGCGGGCATCGGAGCGCGGTCCTTCATCGCCTGCTCCAGCACCAGCGCGCCCAGCACCAGCTCCTCTTCGGTGGTGGTGCACGCGCCGATGAAGCCGCCGTGCAGCGGCATCCCGAGGGCCCGCTCCACGTCCATCACGTTGTCGGGCGAGAACGGTCTGGCCACCTGCGGTCCGAGCTTCGACAGATCGATCCGGAAGCGGTCGACGTACGGCGCGTCCTCGTCGGCGCGGAAGTAGAGCGCGCCCTCGCGGTACTCGGGATCCTTGCGCTGGGCGATCCAGGTGGCGACCTCCTCGTCGGGTTCGAAGATCCCGTTGAGGCCGCCGAACTCTGCCGTCATGTTGGCGATGGTGAAGCGCATGTCGGTGGTGAAGCGGCGGACGGCGCTGCCGCGGTACTCGACCGATCGCTCCATCGCCACCGTGTTCCGGCCGAGCGCTCCGAGCGTCTTGAGGATCACGTCCTTGCCGCCGATCCCGAACGGCAGCTCGCCCTCGTACTCGACGGCGATCGCGTCCGGGACCTCGATCCACGACTGCCCGAGCACCATCGCCGCGGTGATGTCCGCACCGCCCAGGCCAATCGAGAACGCGCCCAGCCCGCCGTGGGACGAGGTGTGCGAGTCGGCGCCCAGCACGACCTGCCCCGGCATCACCAGGTCCCGGTAGAACTTCGTGTGCAGGATGGTGACGTTGGCGTCGTAGAAGTGGCGCAGCCCGCTCTCCTTCGCGAAGTCGCGCGAGAGGCGGGTGAGCTTCTGCGCGCGCGGATCCTTGGCCAGGGTGACCGGGTCGACGGTGTGATCGACCGCGAGGAAGAACCGGTTCGGGTCGTGGATCTTCGGGCGCCCGAGCAGATCGTACGTGCGGTCCATCCCGTTCCACGCCAGCTCGCTGGCGATGGTCCAGTCGACGGCGATCTGCAGGACGTCCCCCGCCTGGACCCAGGGCCGCGTCAGATTCCGCGCGTGGTGGGCGAGGATCTTCTGCGTCAGGGTCATCGGCTTGCGGTCGTGGTGCATGGTGGGCCGGTCCTATACCGGAATCGATGCGAGTCCGCTGCGCCTCAAAACGCCCGGAGCGGTGGGCGAGCGGGCAGCCGATGCCGACCTGCACCGACACGGCGCGCGACGCATCGCGGCGCGTCTGGTACTGTGCGCGCGGTTCGATGAGCACGCCGGAAGACGACGCGTTCGCCAGGACGCACCCAGGGAACCCGACGCCGGCCGGCCAGAGCAGCGTTCCCACCTTGACCACTCCACCCGGCACTTCGGCGACTCCGGTCCACCGCACCCCTGCCCCGGCGACCGCCTGGAAGGACGACTTCAAGAACGATCCGCTGATCGGCCAGCAGCTCGGCGACTACATCATCCGCGAGCGGCTCGGCCAGGGCGGGATGGGGCTGGTCTACAGCGGCGAGCAGCCAATCATCGGCAAGAAGGTGGCGATCAAGGTCCTGCGGCCGGAGATCGCCCGCGATCCGGAGCAGGTGCAGCGGCTTCTGGCGGAGGCGCGCGCGGTGAACGCCATCCGGCACCGCGGGATCATCGACATCTTCAACTTCGGCGAGCTCCCCGACGGCCGGCACTACGTGGTGATGGAGTACCTCGCCGGCCGGCCGCTGGACGAGCTGATCACCAGGCGCGGCGCGCTGCCGCCGGTCGAAGCGTTGGCGCTGTTGGACGAGGTCCTCGCCGCGCTGGGCGCCGGGCACGAGGCGGGCATCATCCACCGCGATCTCAAGCCGTCGAACATCTTCCTCGTCTCACAACCGGACGGCTCCACCTACGTGAAGCTGCTCGACTTCGGCCTCGCGAAGCAGAGCGCCACGCCGCGCGGAGCCACGCCGCAGACGCGGACGGACATGTTCGTCGGCACGCCCGAATATGTCGCGCCGGAGCAGGCACGCGCGGAGGTGGTGGGGCCGTACACCGATCTCTACGCAGCGGGCGTGGTCGCCTTCGAGATGCTCACCGGGCGGCTGCCGTTCGAGGCGAGCTCGCCGATCGAGTGGGTGATCAAACATCTCGAGGTGCAGCCGCCGAAACCGTCGGACTTCGCCGGCGGCATCCCGGTGGAGCTCGACGCGCTCGTGCTGCGGATGCTGGAGAAGGATCCGAAGAAGCGCCCCGAGTCGGCGGAGCGGATCCGCCGGGAGATCGCCCGCATCCGCAAGGGCCTGGCCACCCAGGCCACGCAGCTGGCCGCCATCCCGCTGTCGCCGGCGGCCATCACGCCCGCGCTGCCCATACCCGTGCCCGCACCGCACCACGCGGCGGCGCAGACGGCTCCCGGTGCTCCGCCGGTCGAGGTGAAGCAGACGGCGGAGTCCCGATCTGGGGGCACCACGCTCGAGGGCGATGCGCTCGCTGTCCAGCGGTCGAAGATGCCGCTGGTGATCGTCGGCGCGAGCGCGCTGGCGATCGCGGCAGTCGTTCTTGTGTTCGCACTCGGGCCGCGCACGTCCACGAGGATCCCTGCGCCCATGCCATCGCCCGCGCCCGGCGCTTCGGCGGCCATGCCGTCATCCGCTCCCGGTGCAACGGGCGCTCCGTCGTCTTTCGGTCCCGGCGCGACGGGCACTCCGTCGCCTCTCGGTTCGGGCGCAACAGCCGCTGCGCCGTCGCCCGCTCCGGGCGCAACAGCGAACACACCATCGTCCGCTTCCGCGACGGGCGCTCCGCCATCTTTCGATCCCGGTGCGACGGCCGCTGCGCCGTCATCCGTTCCCAGCACAACGGGCGCTCCGTCGTCTTTCGGCCCCGGCGCAGCAGCCGCCGCGCCATCACCCGCGCCGGGAGCGGCCACGCCGTCATCCGGTTCCAGCGCGGCGGGCGCTCCGTCGTCTCTCGGTCCCGGTGCGACGGCCTCCGCGCCATCAGCCGCGTACGGCACCACGACGACAACTCCGTCACCGGCTCCAGGCGCGACGGCCACCGCGCCATCACCCGCGTACGGCACCACGACGACAACTCCGTCACCGGCTCCAGGCGCGACGGCCACCGCGCCATCACCCGCGTACGGCACCACGACGACAACTCCGTCACCGGCTCCAGGCGCGACGGCCACCGCGCC
>JADGHL010000157.1 GCA_019686135.1 Myxococcaceae bacterium
CGCGGGGCGGTGGGGCCCCCCCCCCCCGGGGGCCGGGGACCGGTGCGGCGCCGGTGTGCGCGTACTGCACCGGCGCCGCGGGAATCTGCGCGGTGGGCAGAGGAACGGTGGCGCTCCCGTCCCGCCCGACGACGGGCGCGGCGGGCACGGCCGCGGGCGCAACCGGCGCCGCGGCGGGAGCAGGAACAGTGGGCGGCTGCACCACCGCCTGGGCAGGCTGGGCGGAGGCGCCCAGGAGCGCGGGATCGACCTGCGCCACCGCGGTGGTGGCCTCCATGCTGGCGGCGGCGGACTGGAGGTTCTGCGCCATCGCCTGGGCGGCGCTCTCCACCCGGATGGTCGTGTTGCCGACGCGAATCTCGTCACCGAACGCCAGCGCGCTCTTGTTGACGCGCTTGCCGTTGACCCAGGTCCCTTCCACGGAGCCCATGTCGATGATCGACAGCGCGCCGTCCGCGCCGACCTCGATCACCGAGTGGATGCGGGACACCTTTTCGTCGTCCAGGCACAGGTGCGCCGAGGAGAGGCGGCCGATCTTGATGATGTCGCGATCGAAGTCCTTCGAGACGACCAGCGTGTCGTTTCGGAAGACCTTCAGTGTGAGAGGTACCGGCACGGTTTGCTCCAGACGTCGGTGAAGAAGATCCCCTTTGGGTGCTGCATGGGCGGGACGGCTACAGCTCGCCCACCGACTGCATGACCTTGTCCTTGAACTCCTCGCGGATCTTGATGAGGTTCGAGTGCTTCACCTTCTTGCGCGCCTCGACGTACTCGCCGTCCGGCTTCGAGAGGTCGCCCTCGATGGTGTCGTCCTCGAAGTTGATCTCCGTCTGCCGGGCGTAGCGGACATTGCCCTCGTTCTTGTCCTTGTCCTGGGCGCTGGCGACTGAGCCCAGCGACAACGCGAGGAGAATCAGGGCTTTCTTCATGGCTCACCTGCGGCGAAAGACGTGTCAGATGCTACCACCCGGAAGGTTGGGTCCAAGCCGGCGGGTGGGCTCCGGCCGGGCCAGGTTCACTACGTCCGCCTACAACGCCCGGTGTCCTTCGGCGGAAAGGACACCGCATTCGACCTCCGGTTCCGCAAAGGCCGTTCAGAGATTGTCGACAGGCTCGTCGTCTGGCTCGTCCGGGGACTTCTTCGGCGCGGGCGGAGTGGGCGCAGGCGCGGGCTTCTTCTCCTCCACCTTCGGCTCCGGCTTCTTCTCCGGCTCCTTCTGGGAAGCGGGCTGGACGTCGCCTTTGGCAGCGGCGTTCTTCTTCTGCTGTTCCTCGAGGCGCTTCGCCTCCTCCTCCATCCGCTTCGCCTCTTCGAGCGCCCGCCGCTCCTCCTCCTTCGCCTGGATCGCCGTCTGCGCCTCGTCGATCAGCTTGAACACCGGCGCCTCGGAATTGACCTCGCCGGAGAGCGCCACGTACTTCTTGTACAGCTCGAGGCCCTTCACCGGGTCGCCCTTGTGGCGGGCGATGATCACGCCCTTGTTCAGGTAGATCGCCGCAAGGTCCGGATCGAGCTTCTCCGCCGCCTCGTACTCCTGCAGCGCCTTGTCGAACTGACCCATCCCCTTGTAGGCGACCCCGAGGTCGACGTGGGCGGCCGCGTTCTTCGCGTCCACCTGGAGGATGTGGCGCAAATGTTCCTCCGCGCCGGCGTAGTCCTCGTTCTCCATCGCCAGCTTCGCCAGCACCACGTGGGCGGGCAGGTAGTTGGGCGCGACCTCGGCGGACCGGCGGAACTGCAACAGCGCCTTGTCGCGTTCGCCCTCCTTCAACAGGATCTGCCCGATGGTGAAGTAGAGCTCGGGGTCGTTCTCGTCGAGCTTCATCGCGCGCAGCGCCACCAGCCGCGCCATCGACAGCTGCCCGCGTTCGAGGTTGGAGCGCATCATCACCTTGTAGGCGGTGAGCGTCTTCGGTTCACGGATCAGCGCCTCGCGCGCCAGCTCCATCGCGCGCTCGTGGTCGCCCTGCTGCAGGTAGATCTCCGCGAGCCGCGCGCGGGCGCTCCCGTCGTCCGGGAAGCTGAGGAGGATCTTCTTGTAGATCTCCACCGCCCCGCCCACGTCGCCCTGGTTCTGGAGCATCACCGCGAGGTTCTCCGCGGCCTGCTTGAGCGTGGGCCGGGTCTTGAGCGCGGCCTTGTAGTGGTTGGCGGCCTCCTGCAGCCGGCCCTGCCGCTGGGCGAGGACGCCGAGGTTGTACTGGGCCTCGGCGAGGTTGGGGTCCTCGTCCAGCGCCGCCTGGAACTTCTTCTCCAGGAGCGGGTAGTCCCACTTGCCGGCCTTCTCCTGGGCCGCGGCGAGCTTCACCGCGTCCTCGAAGAGCAGCTGCGCGCGCTTCGAGATCTGCGGGAGCGTCGGCCCGGGCTTGCCGGCGTCGCCGGTGGCCACCTTCGGCGCGCCGACCTTCACGTTGTCCGCCTGGACCTGGGTCTGCTTTCCGGTGGTGGCACACGCCGACAACAGCGCGGCCAGAAGCAGCCCGCACCAGATGGGGCGGGTGGCGAAGCCGTCAAAGCGGGCGCTCACAGCATGTCCTCCGGCTCGTCGTCCTTCGACTTCGGCGTAGAGGGCGGCGGGCCCTTCGGCTCGTCGTCGTCCTTCGGCGCCTGCGCGGTTTCGGGGAGGGTGTTCGGGTCGAGATCGGCGAGATCGCCCTTGAGCTCCTCCGCCTTCGCCTTGTTGGCCGCCGCCTGGGCGGCGGTCACCGTGGGGATGGGCTGGATCGCCGCCAGAAGGCCCTCGCCGACCACCTGCATCCGCGCCGCGGTCTTCAGCTCAGGCTCGACCTCCGGCATCGCGGGGAACTGGTCGGGCCGGTAGGTCTCGCGGAGCAGCTCCAGCGATCGCGCGTAGCAGTCGTTGAAGATGTCGAGGTCACCACCGCGCTGCACCGTGAGCGCGAACGCCTCCGCCGCCTTCTCCTTGAGCGGCTCCGCCTGGCCCATCAGCTCCTCGCGGATCGCTTCCTGCAGCTCGGGCGGCGCGGCCTTCGGCATCGGCGCGTTGAGGACCGCGTCGTACATGTGCGCGTAGGCCAGGCCGATCTTGTAGAGCGCGCAGATCGCCGGGTCGCCGGACTTGAAGCCGACGGTGGCGGAGTAGCGCTTCTCCACCGCGGTCAGCGCGCGGGCCTTCTCCGAAAGGGTCCGCTTGAACTCGTCCGCCATCTGGCGGCCCTTGCCCCAGCGCAGCTTGAGGGCCGCGAACCGGTTCCACTCCTCGTCGGAGAGCTCGTAGTGGGCGCGCGCCACTGCGTCCAGCGCCACGTTGTCGAGCCCCTTCTTCAGCCGCGCGGGGAGCTTGTCGTAGTAGTCCCAGATCCGCTTGTAGATCCGGTGCGCGTCCTTCGCGCGGTGGAGCTTGTGGTCGAAGATGGTGGCGATCCGCCCCTCCGCCATCAGGACCTTGTTCGCGTCGCGCATGTATTGGCGCTCGTAGTCTTCGAGCTGCTTCATCGCCTTCGCGTACTGGCCGTTCTTCTCGTGCAGGTCGGCGATCGAGAGGAACACCGCCTCGGCGTCCTTCGAGTCGGGCCACAGCTCGAGGTAGTGCTCGCGGTCGCGCAGCGCCTGGCGGTACTGCCCGAGCCCTTCGCGGAACACGCCGGCGTTGAAGAGCGCGATCTGCGCTTTGGCCTCCTCCCACACCTGCTTCGGGCCGGAAGGGGCGGGCTCAGGCTTGTGGGCGGCGTGGCGGCCGCGGCGGGACGAACGCGTCTTCTTCTTCTGCGGCGCCGGTTCGCGGCTCTTCTCGTACTCGGCGACGTAGCGCTCGTACCAGTCCGCGGCCTCCGCGAAGTCGGCGATCGCCTCGGCCGCCTCGGCGTTGCCGAAGATGCACTGGGGGACGAACTCGCTCTTCGGGTACTTCGCGATGAGCTGCTTGCGCACCTCGATCGCCCGGTCGAGCATCTTCGCCTGATAGAAGTCGATCTGCGCGTTGTAGAGCGCCTTCTCGGCGATCGCCGAACGCGGGAACTCGGCCACGAACGCGAGGTACGCCTCCGCGGCCTTCGCGTAGTTCTTCTCCGCCTCCATCTGGTTCACCAGCTTGAAGGCGGACTCTTCGATCACCTGCGCCAGCGTGGCGCGGAAGTCGCCGGTGGCGAGCTTCGGGTCGTTGTAGAACTTGCGCGCCCAGCTGTTGACCTGCGCGTAGTCGCCGAGGAGGTTGTAGGTGTCGAGGATCAGGTTGGCGGCCATCTCGCCCGCCTTCTCCCCGGTCTCGAACTTGTAGTCGGCGTGGTGGAGCGCGATGTCGGCGAAGATCTTCGTCGACTCGTCGAAGTGGTTGTGCCGGTAGTAGAGGTTCGCCGCCTTGAAGGCGATCTCCACCCGTTTCTCGCCGTCGGGCAGGTACTTGAGGTAGCGCAGACACGCGTCCAGCAGGTTCTTGCGGAGCGGGTCGATCGGCGCCTTCTTCTTCGCATCGCTCACATCCGGCGCCTTGAGCTTGCCGGCCTCTTCCGCGGCCTTGACCACCTCGTCCCAGGCCAGCACCGCGTTGTAGGCGGCGTTGACCATCCACCGGCCCGGCTTCTCCTTCCGCTCGATCCGCTGGATGTCCTGGTCCAGCACGCGCGAGTACTGCACGGCGGACTGGTCGTAGCGGTGCAGGTTGTCATTGAGCAGCTCCGCCCAGAAGAAGCGCAGGTCGTAGGCCTTCTTGTTGTCGGGGAATAGCGTCAGGTAGTCGGAGTAGACCTCGTTGGCGTAGGCGAAGGTGTCGTCGTCACGCGTCTTCTTCGCCTCGTTGTGCCAGTTGACCGCGAGGTTGGAGAGGGTGCGCTCGGCCAGCTCACGCGCCTCCTCCAGCGCCTTCTTGTCCTTCTCGGTCTTTGCCAGCGGCGCGACTTCGTCGTGGATCTTCACGAGGCGCCGGACCTGGTCGACGGTCATCTTCTTGTTCCCGGCGCGCAGGACGCAGTCGACGATCTTGCCCTGGAAGCCGGGCGCCTCCGGCGAGCGCGGGCGCCACTTGATGAGCGTGTTGAAGGTGAGCGCGGCCTCCTTGTCCTTGCCGTTCTCGTAATAGAGGTTGGCGAGGTTCTTGAGCATCTCCCACTGCTCATCCTCTTTGTCGGTGAGCCTTCCGAAGTCGGCGCGCGCGTCCAGCGCGGGGCGGCCGCTGCGCTCGTAGGTGCGGACGTAGTCGTTGCGCGCCTCGCGGATGAGCGAGGTCTTCGCGCTCTTTCCTCCGTCCTTCTCCACCGCCGCCGCGCCGGAGATCTGCCCGAGCAGGATCACCGTCTTGAACTTGTCGAGCGCGCGCTCGTAGTCGGCGAGATTGAAGTAGCACCAGCCCTGCTTGTAGATGGCGAAGGCGTAGACCTGGTTCTCGGGG
Source organism: Myxococcaceae bacterium (assembly GCA_019686135.1). Taxonomy (GTDB): domain Bacteria; phylum Myxococcota; class Myxococcia; order Myxococcales; family Myxococcaceae; genus JADGHL01. The sequence continues at coordinate 5,346 of JADGHL010000157.1, forward strand.
AACTGCTCGGTGAGCCGGTAGTACTCGAGCGCCTTCTCCAGCTGGTCGCGCCGCGCCTTCGAGTTCAGGAAGTAGTACTCGCCGAACGCGAGGTACGCGTCGGGGAGGAACTTCGAGACCTTCGGCGGCTTCGAGTACAGGTCGATCAACCGGCGGTAGGCGACCAGCGCCTTGCGGTCCTCGCCCTGCTCCATCAGGTTGTGGCCGAGGAAGTAGAGGACCTCGTCGGTCCTTTTGTAGTCCCGGTAGTTCTGGACGATGGTCGCGTAGGACTCGGTGGCCAGCTTCGCGAACTTCTTCGACTCGTCGAGGATCCGCGCCTTCTCCGCCTTCGCGCGCTCCATGCCCGCCTGGTCCTGGGCGTTCATCGCGCGGATGTAGTCGTCGTCCTTCTTGTTGGCCTCGAGGAAGAAGTACTTCGACTCCTCGAAGTACAGCTCGCCCATCCGAAAGAGCAGGTCCGGCTTCTCCGGCGAGTTGTCCGGCGTCAGCTCGATGATCTTCGCCAGGTCCTTCATCTGCTGCAGGCGCTTGTCGCGGACCTGCAGCTGGACCGTGGTGACGAACTGGTCGTACTGGAGGGCGGGCGCGGCCTCGGTCTTCTCGACCTTCCGGCGGGTCAGATCGCCCGCGAGCGACTTGTCCGGCGCGGCCGAGGACTCCTTCTTCAGTTCGGAGTCCTTGACGTTCTTGCGCACCGGTTCCGCGGCCAGCGCGGGCAGTGCCAGAAGAACGACGAGAGGCAGCACCTGCCGCCAATGGATGAGGCTCAGTCGACGCATGCGGTGGCGTTCCTGAATGGGACCGGGGTGGGAGCCCGTCGCGGGCGTGGCTCTACTTCGGATGCCTGGCTGCCGAGCAAGCCTGCGGGACTCCTACGAAATTTCCCCTTTGGAGCGGTGCCCATGATTGCCGCGTTCCGTCGCCCCGGTCAATTGTGCTGACCCTTTGACGCGCACGGAAAGCCGGTTGGGGACGTCGGATCGGACTGGTAGTGGTGGGTGGAAGTCATGAGCCTGCTCCCCGAATCCGCTTCGTTTGAAGAAATGGTGCAGGACTGCTTCCTCGCGCATCGTGGCGCGGGGTTGATGCTGTCGCCGCTGGATGTGGAGCTGGTAATGGCGTGGAGCGCGGACGGCATTCCCTTCGAGGTGGTGGCGCGGGGCATCCGCAAGGCCGCCGAGCGCGCGCTGTGGGACGCCCGCCCCGGTGAGCCGGCGCTGAGGTCGCTGCGCGCCTGCCGCCGCGAGGTGGACCAGGAGATCCGGAAGTACCGCGCGCGGAGTGCGGGCGCGCACTCAGGACAATCATCCGGCGCAAACGGACAGAAACCCAGGCGCTCGTTCGAAGAGGAACGCTTCCGGAAGCTGCGCGCGGCGCTGACGAAGCTGGGGCGCGAGGATCCGCGCGTGTCGGAGGCGACCGCGCGGCTGTTGCAGACGGTGCTGCTGGCGCCGACGTCGGATCTCGCCGAGGCCGATCGCCGCGAGCATGTGGTGCTGGCGGTCCTGCTCCGCGCGCTGCCCTTCGCCGAACGGCTGGCGCTGTACAAGGAGGCCTCCGCGCTCTGCGGCGATCCGCGGCTCCAGAGCGCACACGCGCGCAGGATGTCGCGCAGGTTCCACCGCAACGCGCTCACCCGGCGCGCGCTCGCGCTGCCCGGCTTCTGGTAGGAAGCGCCTCCCATGTCCGCCGCCGCCGAACCCAGCCGGTGCCCGAAGTGCCAGGGCCGCAAGTACGTCATCGAGCCCCGGGGCGATCGGGCGTTCGCAACGATCTGCTTCTGCGCGCGCCCGTGTCCGCGCTGCGGAGATCTCGGCTTCGTCTACACGACGAAGGAGGAGACCATCAGCGGGAAGATCGGCAAGCGCACCTATGAGGTGCTGGTGGACTGCGAGTGCCAGCTGCGCGAGCGGCGGGTGCGCGCGTACAACGACGCCCACCTTCCGGCGGCCAGCGCCCATGCGTCCTTCGCCACGTTCCGCGGGTGGACGCCTCATCAGGACCGCGCGCTCCAGGTGGCCAGCGCCTTCGCCTACACCTACTCGCGCACCAAGCCCACCCGGGGCTTCATCCTCAGCGGGCCGGTGGGGACCGGGAAGACGCACCTCCTCGCCGCCGCGCTGTCGCATCTGCTTCTGGAGAGCGGGGTGACCGCGGCGTACGTGGAGATCTCCCTGCTCTACGCGACCATCCGCCGGGGCTTCCAGGAGGGAAAGAGCGGTGGGGAGATCATCGGCCCGCTCTCGGAGGTTGAGGTCCTGGCGATCGACGAGCTGGGCAAGGGTCGGGGCAGCGCCTTCGAGCTGGAGACCATGGATGAGCTGATCGCCCGCCGTTACAACGCAGGGCGGACGACTCTGTTCGCCACGAACTACTCTCTTGCCCCCGAAAAGAAGCCGCTGCCGAACACCACCAGCGCGCGGGGATACCGGACCTCGGCGGACGTGAAGCAGGCCGGCGCGGAGCCCGAGCTTCTACGCGAACGGACCAGCGAGCGGATCTACTCGCGGCTCTGCGAGATGTGCGACTTCGTGGAGCTGCCGGCCGGAACGCCCGATCACCGCCTCGTTCGGCACGAGCTGCGCTAGGCACGCGACACCGCGCCGGTTCCCGGATACGAAGGCCCCCATGGGCCTGAACGAACACCTGTCCGCGCTGGTCGATGAGCTGTCCGCCCCGCTCCCAGGCGTGACGAAAAAGCGGATGTTCGGCTGCGACGCGTTCTTCGCGAGCGGAAACATCTATTCGCTGATCTGGAAGACCGGGCGGATCGGCTTGAAGCTGCTGGACGATGCGGACTTCGAAACGCTCCGGGCGATGCCCGGCGCGGAGACGTGGACGCCCGGCGCGAAGATGGTGATGTCGCGCTGGCTGCTTGTGCCCGAGTCCTTCCACGACGACCCCGAGACGCTCGGGGGCTGGGTGCGAAAGGCCCACGCGCAGGCGCTGCTGGCGCCGAAGAAGGCGTCGAAGACCAAGGGTCGCAGCGGCAACTCGCGCCCGCCGAGCAGCGCGTCGAAGAAGGCAGCGGCGACAAATTCTCCCATGCGGGCGGTGAAAGAGACCGTCCGACGCAGCGGTCGCGCGCAGACGGCGAAACGAGCGTCCTCGAAGGCGACGAAGCGGGCAACGAGCCGGGGCAGCCGCTCGCGGCCGGCTCGCTGACGCCTGCTTCAACGGCCGCTCGGACCGCGCAAACCAACCGCGGACGACCGCGCGCGCGGGTCGTCCGGCGGGGGCCTTTGCCTTCACGTCGCCTGGGCCGCGGGGATGAACTCCGCGTGGAGCCGGCGCGTGAGCTCGGGCAGGTGCGCCTTGTCGACCAGAAGCGAGATCTGCAGCGCCGAGGTGTGAACGGCGTGCACGTGGGCCTGCAGCGTCTCGGCGGTCCGGAGGGCGCGGCGCAGGTTGGTCCAATCCGCGTTGATGCCTGCGCCCACGGCGGTGACGGTGCCGAGGTCGTGCTTGAGACGGGCCCGTTCGCCGAAGCGGACCTTCAGATCCGCCTCCAGGCGCTCCAGGCCGTGGACGTCCTTAAGCGGCAGAGCGATGAAGCCGCCCTCGCCGCTCATCGCGTCGTAGGCGAAGAGACGGCCGCGCACGCCTCGCGCGTCGAGGAACTCGAAGAGCTCGGCGACCAGCGGCTGCGGACCGCGTACGGAGATCACCGCCAGCTCGTGTTCGGCGGTGATGCCCTTCACCCGCGGATCGAGCGGCGCGGCGATCTCGCGGATCGCGGTGCCGGTGCCCTCGCCGAACGTGGACCGGGCGAGGATGACGATCCCCTTCTCGCGCGCGAACTCCACCGCCTGGGCATTGAGCACCTTCGCGCCCGCGGAGGCCAGCTCCTGCATCTCATCGAACGAGAGCGCATCCAGCTTCCTCGCGTCGGGCACGACGCGCGGATCGGCGGTGAAGACGCCGTCCACGTCCGAGTAGATCTCGCACGCCTCCGCATCCAGCGCCGCCGCCAATGCCACGGCGGTGGTGTCGCTGCCGCCACGCCCCAGGGTGGTGACCTCGCGCTTGTACGACACGCCCTGGTAGCCCGCGACGATCACCACCTTCCCGCGCCGAAGCTCGTCCTGGATACGGAACGGCCGCACCTCGACGATGCGCGCCTGGGAGTGCTCGTCGGTGGTGATGATCCCGCTCTGGCTGCCGGTGAAGCTAATCGCCTCGACGCCCAGCTCCTGCAGCGCCATCGACAGGAGCGCCATGCTGATGCGTTCGCCGCAGGTGAGCAGCATGTCCAATTCGCGGCGCGGCGGATCCGCCGAGACCTTCTTCGCCAACGCCAACAGCTCGTCGGTGGTGTCGCCCATCGCCGAGACCACCACCACCAGCTGGTTCCCCTGATCGCGACGGCGCTTCACCCGTTCGGCGACGCGGCGGATTTTCTCCACGTCCGCGACCGACGACCCGCCGTACTTCTGGACGATGATGGGCATGCGCTGTGGCTCCTGGACCGCGCGTCATAGCGGATTGCAGCCGCTGCGCCAGCTGCGCCGGCCGCTCCCCTGCTCGCCGATCGCGTGGGCGCGCGCACGCGCCCTGCGTCTTCGTTGACAGCGATCGATCGACGCCTAGTATCGGCCGGGTGCCGCCATGCCGATGATCGAGGCGAAAAACCTCACCAAGCGGTACCGCGATCGCGTCGCCGTCGACGATCTCTCCTTCTCACTCGATGAGGGCGAAGTGCTGGGGTTCCTGGGGCCCAACGGCGCCGGCAAGTCGACCACCATGAAGATGCTCACCGGCTTTCTGCCCCCCAGCGGCGGAACGGCCACGGTGGCGGGGTTCGACGTGTTCGAGTCACCGCTCGAGGTGAAGCGGCGCATCGGCTATCTGCCGGAGACGCCGCCGTTGTACCTAGAGATGACGGTGGCCGCGTACCTCGCGTTCGTCGCGCGGATCAAGGCGGTGCCGCGCAAGCAGATCAAATCCGAGGTGGAGCGCGTCGCATCCGCGTGCGGCGTCCAGCCGGAGCTCGGCCGGGTGATCGGCAACCTCTCCAAGGGCTACAAGCAGCGCGTGGGGATCGCCCAGGCGCTTTTGGGCAACCCGCCGGTGCTCATCCTCGACGAGCCCACCGAGGGGCTCGATCCGCGGCAACGCAAGGAGGTGCGGCAGCTCATCCGCGACCTCGGGAAGAAGCACACGGTGATCCTCTCCACCCACCTGCTCCACGAGGTGACCGCCACCTGCAACAAAGTGCTGATCATCGACCACGGCAGGAAGGTCGCGTTCGACGACACCGCGCGGCTGGGAGCGGCGGAGACTTCGCTGGAAGATCTCTTCATCAAGCTGACCGGGTGAGCGCATGCGGAACGCACTCGCCATCGCACGACGGGAGCTGGGCACGTACTTCGTCACGCCGTGGGCGTGGATCGTCCTGGCGATCATGGTGCTGGTGGCGTCCTTCTTCTTCGTGATCGGCCTGTTCGAGTTCCTCCGGGTGCAGGCGGAGGCGCGCGGCCCGGGCGGGTGGGCGGCGCTGGGGCCGGGCGCGGCGCAGTTCCGCAA
>JADGHL010000158.1 GCA_019686135.1 Myxococcaceae bacterium
CTGGGTGGTGGGGGAGGCGCGGGGGATCACCGCCTTCTACGACATCGACACGCCGGTCACGCTGGCCCGGCTGGAGCGGGGCGACTGCGAGTATCTCGAGCCGGCGCTGATCCGCGAATACGACCTCTACCTGTCGTTTACCGGCGGGCCGACGCTGGACCGGATCGAACGGCAGTTCGGCGCGAAGTGCGCCCGGGCGCTGTACTGCAGCTGCGATCCGGAGCTCTACCGGCCCGAGCGGCGCGCTCGGCTGTGGGACCTCGGCTACCTGGGGACGTACAGCGGCGATCGCCAGCCCGCGCTGGAGCAGCTGATGCTGGAGCCTGCGCGGCGGTGGGCGGAGGGGCGGTTCGTCGTCGCCGGCCCGCAGTACCCGGAGGCGATCGTCTGGCCGAAGAACGTGCTTCGGGTGCAGCACCTCTCGCCGCCCGAGCACCGCGCCTTCTACAACGCGCAGCGCTTCACGCTGAACGTCACCCGCGCGGACATGGTGCGTGCGGGCTGGTCGCCGTCGGTGCGCCTGTTCGAGGCGGCGGCGTGCGGGGTCCCGGTGATCAGCGACGACTGGCCGGGGTTGGACGCGCTCTTCGAACCGAGGCGGGAGATCGTCGTGGCCCACAGCGCGGAGGAGGTGCTCGCGTGCCTGAGGGAGGTGAGCCCGAAAGAGCGCGACGAACTGGGCCGTAGAGCCCGCGAGCGGGTGCTGTCCGCCCACACCGCGGCGCACCGCGCGCGGCAGCTCGAGGACTACGTGGAGGAGGTGGCGCGCCGCTCGGCGTGACCTTCGGAGATCGGTGTCGACTCGCGGCGGAGGTGCAACGTGAAGATCGCGGTGGTGGGGACGGGATACGTGGGCCTGGTCGCGGGCACCTGCTTCGCGGAGGGCGGGCAGGAGGTGACCTGCGTGGACAAGGACCCGCGCAAGATCGCTCTGCTCCAGCAGGGCGAGGTGCCGATCTTTGAGCCCGGCCTCGAGGAGCTGATCCGCAAGAACGTGGCGGCGGCGCGGCTGTCCTTCACCACGGATCTCGCCGAGGCGGTGGGCCACGCGCAGGTGGTGTTCATTGCGGTGGGCACGCCGGAGGGCGAGAGCGGGGACGCGGATCTCACCCACGTGCTCGAGGCGGCGCGGGAGATCGGCCAGGCCATCCGCGGCTACACCGTGGTGGTGACCAAGAGCACCGTCCCGGTCGGCACCTCCGACCGGGTGGAGCGGATCCTCCGCGAGCACACCGACGCACCGTTCGACGTGGTCTCCAACCCGGAGTTCCTCAAGGAGGGCGCGGCGATCGAGGACTTCCAGAAGCCGGACCGGGTGGTGATCGGCACGACCTCCGAGCGCGCGCGGGCGATCATGGCGGAGCTGTACGCGCCGTTCGTGCGCACCGAGAACCCGGTGCTCTTCATGGACCGGCACTCGGCGGAGCTCACCAAGTACGCGTCGAACGCGATGCTGGCGGTGCGGATCTCCTTCATGAACGACATCGCCTGCCTCTGCGAGAAGGTCGGCGCGGACGCCGAGGCGGTGCGCAAGGGGATGGGTGCGGACAAGCGGATCGGCTACCCGTTCCTGTTCCCCGGCGTGGGCTACGGCGGGTCGTGCTTCCCCAAGGACGTGAAAGCGCTGGTGGCCACCGGCCGCGAGTTCGGGCTGGAGCTGGATCTGCTGCGCGCGGTGGAGCGCACCAACGAGCGCCAGAAGAAGCTGCTCGTGCACAAGGCGGTGAAGCACTTCGGCGATCTGTCCGGACGGACGTTCGCGGTCTGGGGGCTGGCGTTCAAGCCGCGGACCGACGACATGCGCGAGGCGCCGTCGGTGGAGATCATCGAAGGGTTGATCGGCAAGGGCGCGCGCGTGCAGGTGCACGACCCGGTGGCGATGAAGGTGGCCCGGCGGATTTTCGGGGACCGCGTGCACTACGCGCCCAACCCGTACGCCGCCTGCGAGGGCACGGATGCGCTCTTCCTCGTCACCGAGTGGAACGAATACCGCCGGCCGGACCTCGGGCGGATGCGCGCGCTGATGCGCGAACACACGATTTTCGACGGACGAAACGTCCTCAATCCCTCGGACGTGCGCGCGGCGGGCTTCCTTTATTTCGGCATTGGGCGGGACGCCCCACGCGTGGGCTGACCCCTGACCTGCTGGCCGATAGAACGCGCTGCGGCATTTCGCCAGTGTGCGCACGAGCCAGATCAGCGCGCCCCGTGGCGCTTCGCGAGGTGAAGCAGATGAACGATCATGAGACCCGGGTCTCCGTCCTGAGCCGCTACCCCATGGTGAAGGACCAGCTCGCCCAGGTGCTCACGTCCCATGGGTGCACCGTCGTGGGCACCTATTCGGACGAGCTGGAGTTTCTCGCCCGGCTCGCGTCCGATCGCCCCTCGGTGACGGTGGCGGATCTCGACTCCTTCGAGGCGCCGAAGGAGGGGCGGGAGATTCCTCTGCTGACGCGGATGAAGCGCTTCGAGGTGGACGCGCGGGTCCTGGTCCTCTCCGGCAACGGCCATCCGCCGGCGTCCGCCTGCTACGACGAAGGCGCCGCCGGCTACATCGACAAGGCGGAGGCCACGGTGCAGACGCTCGTGTCGGCGATCAGCGCGATCGAGGAGGGCAAGCGCATTTTCCCGATGGCACCGGAGAACTCGCCGTTCGCGCCCGCGCGAACCGCGCCCGAGTCGCCTCTGCTCGCCGAGCTCTCGTGGCGCGAACGCCAGGTGCTCAGCTATGTCGCCGCCGGCGCGGACAACCTCAAAATCGCCACGCTGCTGCAGATCTCCGAACGGACCGTGAAGGCGCACGTGTGCCGCCTCTACAAGAAGCTCGGATCGGAGAACCGTACGCAACTGGCAATCCTCGCGCGCCAGTGCGGCGTGCGCCCTGCCGAAGACGTCTGATCGAAGTGGGTAGTGGGTGGTGAGGAGTGAGTGGTGAGTTCGTGGTCAGGCGGTTCGGGCGGTGCGGTGGTTCTGGAACCAGCGGATCGTCCGGCGGAGACCTTCTTCCAGAGGGACTTCGGGGGTCCAGCCCAGAAGCTTCTGGGCTCTCGTGATGTCCGGCCGGCGCTGCTTCGGATCGTCGGCCGGGAGCGGGCGGAAGACCAGTCCGCCGCCGGTGCCGGTGGCGGCGCGGATCGCTTCGGCGAACTCGCGGATCGTCAGCTCGGCGGGGTTGCCCAGGTTGACCGGATCGACGCAGTCACTTTGCGCCAGGAGCGCGAGCCCCCGGACGAGATCGCTCACGTAGCAGAACGATCGCGTCTGCGTGCCGTCCCCGAAGACCGTCAGCGGATCACCCCGGAGCGCCTGTCCGATGAACGCGGGCACCACCCGGCCGTCGTCCAGCCGCATCCTCGGCCCGTAGGTGTTGAAGATGCGCGCGATGCGCGTCGGCACGCCGTACGTGCGGTGGTAGGCCATCACCAGCGCCTCGGCATAGCGCTTGGACTCGTCGTACACCGACCGCGGGCCGATCGGGTTCACGTGGCCCCAGTAGCTCTCCCGCTGCGGGTGCTCCAGCGGATCGCCGTACACCTCGGAGGTGGAGGCCTGAAGGAACACGGCACCCTTGCGCCGCGCCAGCTCCAGCGCGTTCTCGGTGCCGCGGCTTCCCACCCGGAGCGTCTCCAGCGGTCGCTGCGCGTAGTCGATCGGCGAGGCGGGCGAGGCGAGATTGAAGACGAAGTCCACCGGCCCGGGGAGATCGAACGGCTCGGTCACGTCGTGGTGGATGAAGGCGAAGCCCCAAAGCGTGCTCAGCTCGCGCACGTTGCGCTCGGTGCCCGTCACCAGGTTGTCCATGGCGACGAGCCGGCGCGCGCCCAGCGCCGCGAGGTGCTCCAAAAGGTGCGATCCGACGAACCCGGCGCCGCCGGTCACCACCACTGTTTTGCCCGCAAAGCCACTCATGGCCACGACGGTGGACGCGCCGTGCAAGCGCGGAAAGCCGGAGGTCTTCGTCGATTCGCGTAGGCGCACAGTCCGCCGGGCGTGACTGTCTGGACGCGGAAGGGAACCCGTCCCGCGGTCGCGGCAGGCAGGCGTCCTCCGCTGCCGCTCCGCCACCGAGCGGGCGGGGCGGTCGTCGCCGCGAAACGGATGTCGCTGCGCCACAGGTGCCCAAGCGTTTGCACAGGGAGGTGCGACATGCGCACATGGATGCAGCGGTTGGTGTTGGTGGGCGTCCTCGCGGGGACCGCGGTGGTGGGCGCAGGCTGCAAGGGGTCGCAGCGCGGCCAGGGCGGCGGCGGCAGCGCGGGACAGGAGCAGACCCAGCCCGGCTCCCAGCAGGGCTCCGAGCAGAATCAGCCGGGTGAGTCGCAGCAGCCCTCGCAGCAGCCGATCGGCGGCAGCGGCTCCGAGTCTCAGGGTGGCATGAAGGACGGCGGCAGCATGGGCTCCGAACAGCAGCCGCAGGAGCCGATGCAGCAGCAGCCCAGTGACCAGGACCAGATGCAGCAGCACCAGATGGATCAGCAGCAGTCCGGCGCCCAGAACCCGGACGAGTCGATGTAGCTGCGCGCCGGAATCCAGCACGGCCCGCCTGCTGCAAACGGAAGACGGCAGACGGTAGACCTGTCATTCTCAGTCAAAGTCGGACGCGCGCAGGGTCTCGAGCGAGAGCGAGCCCGCCGGGATCGTGCGCGCGTCCCCGCGCCGATATCGCCACACTCCGTCGACCCGGCGGAACTCCGATCGTTCAGCGAAGGAGCGATCCTTGCCCCGCTCGTAGATCTCCGCGTGGAAGAGCACGCGCGCGCGATCGGAGCCGGGCGCTTCTTCGACTTCCAGCACGCGCAGGCGCACATAGCGGAGCGCCTGCCGCGCCCGCCGCACCGAAGCGGTGTGCGCTTCTTCGCCCGTCTGGCGATCCGGATGGTCGGGATCCAGCGTCCGCCACAGGTACGCGACCTCGCCCAGCGCGTACGCCGCGAAGCGCGATCGCATCAGCGTCACGGCGTCCGGGGGCTCCTCGCCGCGGTGGAACCTCCGGCAGCACGCCGCGTACTTGTGCCCGCTGCCGCAGGGGCATGCGTCCTTCACCGCGACGGACCTCCGTCCACGACCCGCACCGGCTCTTTGAGCGGCCGCTCCTCGCAGTCGCCGGCTGTGCCGTCCTCCCACGCGAGCATGGCGAACTCGGCGGGCCCATCGAGCGCGATGATCGGGTGGTGCCAGGTCCCCGGGCGGTAGTTCACCCCGTCACCCGGGCCGCACACGAACGCACGCAGCCCGGTCAGATCCGGCAATCCATTCGGCAGGGTGGGGGCCACGCAGACCAGAAAGCGCACGCACCGAAGCGGCAAAAACGCCTGGGTCGACCAGACGTGGCGTTCGAGCAGCTTCACTTCGAACGGGAGCGCCTGGGGCAACGAGCGGAACACCGCCAGGTTCGGCGTGGCGGTGGGCCTGAGGTTGGCCAGCTCCGCCGCGCGGTCGAAGCGGACCGCGGTGCCCTGGTTCGCGCTCGCCCCGGCGCCGCGCCCGGCGGAGATCACCTGGCCGAAGGGGACGAAGGCCTCGTGGGAGAGCGGCTCGAGTCGAAGGTCCATCACCGCCGCGACGCTAGCGCAGATCGTCGTTGGGCCGCGGACGACAGTGGAAACCGGGGGGCCCGGGGGACCGGGGTTCCGCTTTGGCGGGCGACGTGTTGCACTAGGGTGGAAAGGGGGAGATGACGCCACCGAGGATGCCGAGGGACCTGTCCGACGCAGATCTGATCGCCGTGGCGGAGCGCATCCGCCGGGCCGCGCGCAGCGTCCGGGACGGGGAGGTCATCCCGCGCCTGCCCGAGGGCGGGACCGAACGCACACGGGATCTCGTCGACGCGGTCAACGAGCTGCTCGCCGCGGCGGCGGATCGCGAGCAGGAACGAAAGCTCATCGTCGAACGCAACCAGGACGTCCTGCTCGCCCTCGAGGAGCTGGCGCGCGAGCAGGCCGGGGAGCTGGCGGCCCAGAACGAGGCGCTCCGGAGGCAGAACGCCGAGCTCCAGGCGGCGGATCGCCTGAAGAACGAGTTCCTCGCCACCGTCTCTCACGAGCTGCGCACGCCGCTCAACGCGGTGATCGGCTTCTCCGAGCTGTTGCTGGAGGGGCTTTCCGGCGCGCTCGCCCCCGAACAGGCGGAGTACGTGGCGGACATCCACCACGCCGGCCGCCACCTGTTGGGGATGATCAACGACATCCTCGATCTGGCGAAGATGGACGCCGGCCGGCTCGAGTTCCAGCCCGAGCAGATCGACCTGTGCGGCCCGGTGCGTGAGGCCGAGGTGATGGCCCGCCCGCTCGCGATGAAGAAGTCGCAGTCGCTCGAGGTCTTCACCGATACGCCGGTGCCCTGCTACGCGGACCCGCAGCGCGTGCGGCAGATCGCGCTCAACCTGATGTCCAACGCGGTCAAGTTCACGCCCCATGGTGGACACCTCAAGGTCACCGTTCGTCCGGTAGAGGACGGTGCCGAGCTCGAGGTGACCGACGACGGGATCGGCATCGATCCCGCGCACCACCACCTCATCTTCGAGGTCTTTCGTCAGGTCGACGGCTCCGAGACCCGCGAGTACCAGGGCACCGGGTTGGGCCTGGCCCTGGTCAAGCGCTTCGCCGAGGCGATGGGAGGCACCGTCCGTGTCGAGAGCGCCGTGGGGAAAGGCGCCTCGTTCTTCGTGCGCCTTTTGGCGCGCGCGCCCCAGGTCCGCCCGCTGCGGCTCGAGCCCGCTACCGGCTCGTAGCGTCGGATGTCGAACCGTGACTGATTCCGCCGGTGCTGCCCATGGACAGCCGGACGCAATCGGTTAGTGTCTGTGCGTCCATGGCTCCGCGACTCGCGCTCGATATCCAGCCGCGCTGGGAGGAAATCGCGGACGTGCGCCGCCGGACGGCCGCTTTCCTCAAGGACCAGCAGATCGCCCGGGACGTGGTGGACGCAGTGGCGATGGTGGCCTGCGAGCTCACCGAGAACGCCACCAAGTACGGCGCCTTCCGGGATGGCGCGGCGATCTCGGTGAGCGTCACCGTCCAGCCTCAGGCGATCACCGTGGAGGTCACCAACCCCATCACCCACACCGAACGGGAGAACCTCAACCGGCTGGACCGGATGATCCAATGGATCCGCGGCTTCCAGGATCCCTTCGAGGCGTATCTGCAGCGCCTCAAGGAGCTCTCCACCGAGGGCCTGGACAGCACCGAGAGCCGGTTGGGCCTGGTGCGCATCGCCTACGAGGGCCAGGCGGTGCTCGATTTCTACGTCAACGAGCACGACGTGCTCGCCGTTTCGGCGATTCGCCGCATGTGAGGTACTGGAGCCGGACATGGTCGAGCAGACGTTCGTGGATGGACCGCTCACGTTGAGGCTGACCGAGAAGGAACACGCGGTCATGCTGGAGTGGAGCGGCATGAGCATGGCCCGGGAACCGGGGCAGTTCCTTCTGCCCATCCTCTCGCGTGCGCTCGACCTCGGGGTCCAGGCCAACAAGCCACTGGTGATCGACTTCCAGGGGCTGGAGTACCTCAACTCCTCCACCATCAGCCCGGTGATCCGGATCCTCGAGCACGCACGCCGCGGGCATGGGCGGGTCAAGGTCCTCTACAACAAGGGCCTCAAGTGGCAGGCGCTGAGCTTCACCGCCCTGGAGATCTTCCGGACGCCCGACCAGCGCATAGACGTCCAGGGAGTCTGAGAGCCCCCGATGGAGCGTTCACGCCCGCCGGAGCTGACCGGGACACTGGAGTGCGAGACCGGACCGGTGTCGGTGCAGGTGCTCAAGGCGAGCCCCCACACGCTCTTCGTGCGCTTCCCGGAGGGGAACCCGCCCGCGCACCGCGCCGAGCTGCGCAACTTCGTTCTCCGCGTCGGCGACCGGGAGTTCGCGCTCGGCCGGTCCCGGTACCACTCGCACGCCGAGAACCCCGCGCGCCGCAAGGACGACCCGCCGCTCCTCGGCGACGGCAAGCTCGCCTTCCTCGACGACCTCTACGACTTCCAGGTCCTGATGCGGACCGGGACGATCCAGGGCTTCAAGAAGCGGCTGGAGCAGCTGCCCGCGCTGTGGGGCCGCAAGAAGGACATCCGGCCCGCCTTCCGCGAGTTCGTGGCCGAGCTCGTCTATGACCTGCAGGTCTACCGTTCGCTCCTGGACGAGGTCGATCGCAGCCTGCAGGAGGAGCCCTGGGCCATCCGCACCGACGTGCACCGGGTGGTGACGCAGTCCGAGTACCCGGGGTTTTGCGCGCTCTTCGACGAACGGCTCGCGCGGCTGGCCGAACAGGTGAAGGACTTCAGCCAGGAGGAGCACGAGCGCCACGGCTTCTATCTGCGCAAGCACGCGTGGGACATCATCCGCTCGTCCGAGTTTCTGCTCCGCACCAACCTCAAGCCCCGCGGCTACGCCGGGGACTCGATGATGATGCGGATGCTGTACGAGAACGATTTCCGCGGCCCCACCGCGTTCGCGCGCTTCATGCACAAGCACCCGGTGGAGACCGCCGCCGCGCAGGCGGTGCGCAACCGCGTGGGGCTGCTCAGCGAGCGGATCCGCGCGCTCCCGCGCACGCGCGGCCGGCGGACGCGCTTCATGTCGGTCGCGGCCGGCCCCGCGTGGGAGCTGCGCGAGGTGTTCCAGCGCCCCGAGGACCTCGAGGCATACGAGGTCGTTCTGCTCGATCAGGATCGCGAAGCGCTCAACGAGGCCACCCAGATGATCCAGCGCCTGGAGAAGCAGCTGGGTGGACGGATGCACTACACCCTGATCCAGGACTCGGTGCGGACCATGCTCCGGACCCCGGATCTCCCCGGGAAGTGGGGCCGGTTCTCCTTCGTGTATTCGATGGGGCTGTTCGACTATCTGACGGCCCCGGTGGCCAGGGTGGTGCTGGCCCGGCTGTACGACCTGCTCGAGCCGGGCGGTGAGCTCGTGGTGGGGAACTTCCATGTGGACAGTCCCACACGGCTCTACATGGAGTACTGGATGGATTGGGTGTTGATCTACCGGACCGAAGCCGAGTTTCTGGAACTTTCGGACGGCCTCAAAGGCGCGCAGACTTCGGTGTTCTTCGAGGACACCCGGTGCCAGATGTTCCTGTCGGTCCGTAAAGCGGGGGAGACGACGTCATGATGCCTGCCGCCACTTCCGCCGCGTCACCCTCCGGATCCCCCGCCTTCGCCGCGCCGATTACGGACCGCGGACCCACGGCGCTCGCGCCGATCGAACAGCCCACCATCGACCGCTACCTCGACGCGCTCATCCACGACTGGTCGAAGACGCTGACCATGCTCGGGATCACCCTGGTCCCGCTCTTCTTCGTCCTCGACGTGTTCATGATGCCGCGCGATCTGCTCCCGCGCTTCGGCATCTACCGGCTGACCTGCGTGGTGATCATCGTCGCGCAGCACATGTTCATCCGGCTCACCCGGCCCAGCCCGCGGTCGTTCCTCCACGGGTACTTCTTCATGCTGGTGGTGAGCTTCATGATCGCGTTGATGACCACCGACCTCGGTGGCTTCAACTCCACCTACTACGCCGGGCTCAACCTGGTGCTGATCGCCGTCAACCTGCTGTTGCCGTGGAAGCCCATCCACTCGGCGATCAACAGCCTCATCACCATCCTCATGTACGTGGGGCTCAATCTGGTGATCCACCAGGAGCAGCCCACGCATGGGCAGATCCTCATCAACAACCTCTACTTTCTGACCTCCACGGGGATCATCTCGACCAGCATCAACTACGTGAAGCAGAAGCTGATCGTGCAGGAGTTCCACCTCCGCACCGATCTGAAGGCTGCCCGCGACGCGCTGTGGGGCGAGATGGAGGTCGCCAAGCACATCCAGACGGCGCTGTTGCCGCGCATGCACGAGGTGCCCGGCTACAAGGTCGCGGCCACCATGCTGCCGGCCGACGAGGTGGGCGGCGACTACTACGACATCATCGAGACCGCGCACGGCGAGACCTGGCTGTGCGTGGGGGACGTCTCCGGGCACGGCGTCGAGTCCGGGCTCATCATGATGATGACCCAGACCAGCATCTTCACCGTGGTGGACCGCGACGCCGGGCTCAAGCCCTCGGAGGTGCTGGGGAGCGTCAACGCGGTGCTGAAGAAGAACATCTCCCGGCTCGGCGCCGACCGCTACGTGACCTGCATGGCGATCAAGCTCGAGCCGGAGGCGATGACCTTCGCCGGCAAGCACCAGGACGTGCTCATCTACAGGGCCCGCACCGGCACCGCCGAGTGGATCACCATGGACGGGGTGTGGCTGGGGATCGTGGACGACATCCGCGGGCTGCTCACTGACGATCGGTGTCCGATCGAAGTGGGGGATGTGATCCTCCTGTTCACCGACGGTGTGACCGAGGCGATGAACGCCCGGCGCGAGCTCTTCGGCGAGGAGCGCCTGCGTCAGTCGCTGATGCGGGTGGCCAGCCAGGACGTCGATCAGATCGTCAACACCGTCGTGAAGGACGTGCGGGCCTTCATGCACAAGCAGAAGGACGACCTCACCGTGGTGGCGGTCAAGCGCGTCGGTACCCCGGCCCGGGCGGTGGCCGCCGCATAGGACGTGTGGGTCCGATCCCGGCTCGTGCTAGAAGCAACGGGCGATGGGATTCGAGCTGCCGGCCCAAATCACACCCGATTTCTCCGCGCGCCTGGAGCGTCAGGCCGATCACTGGACCGTGACGCTCAGCGGGACCCTGGACGTGCCGGACGCGGCCGCCCGCGTGCAACCCGAGCTGCTCCGGCTGCACGAAGCGCTGCTCGGCGCGAAAGTGCCGAAGGTGACGCTGTCGGTTCAGAACATCGAGTACATGAACTCCAGCGGCCTCAAGGCGTTCATGGCCTGGTTCCTCGCCGCTGCCAACACCCGCGGGGACCGC
>JADGHL010000159.1 GCA_019686135.1 Myxococcaceae bacterium
CTCAACCTCTACCCCGACGGCTCCAGCTACTACCTGGTCCGCGCGCTCGCCCGGCACCTCGGCTTTCCGCCGGAACAGATCTTCGTGGGCTCGGGCTCCAACGAGATCATCGAGCTCCTCATCCGCACCTTCGTCACTCCGGAGGACGAGGTGCTGCTCACGAAGGGATCCTTCGTGATGTACAAGGTCGCGCTCCAGGCGCACGGCCGGCCCTTCGTCGAGGTGCCGATGAAGGCGGGCTACCGCTACGACCTGGAGGCGATGGCGAAGGCGATGACCCCGCGCACGCGGCTGGTGTTCCTCGCCAACCCGGACAACCCCACCGGGACCGCGTTCGGCAAATCGGAGCTCGACGCGTTCCTCCAGAAGGTTCCGCCCGACGTCCTGGTCGTCCACGACGAGGCGTACTTCGAGTACTGCGATCTGCCCGACTATCCGAACGGGCTCGACTACGTCCGGCGCTACCCGAACATGATCGCCATGCGCACCTTCGCGAAGGCGTACGGGCTGGCCGGTGTGCGGCTGGGGTACGCCGTGATGGACGCGAAGCTCGTGGGCTACCTCAACCGGACGCGGATGCCGTTCCACCTCACCTCGCTCGCGCAGGCCGCGGGCGTGGCGGCCCTCGAGGATCAGGAGCACGTGCGCAAGACGGTGGCGCTCGCCCACGAGGGCCTGCGCTACCTCGAGGCGGAGCTGCCCCGGCTGGGCGTCGAAGTCCCGCGCTCGTACGCCAACTTCGTGTTCGCCGACTTCAAGCGGCCGGCGAAGCCGATCTACGAAGGCCTGCTCAGGAAGGGTGTGATCACCCGCCCGGTGCCGAACTACGGGTTCCCCAACGCGCTGCGGATCTCGGTCGGACTGCCCGACCACAACGAGCGGCTGGTGCGCGCGCTGAAGGAGCTCCTCGCTTGAGCCGGCCGTTCATCGTCGCGATCGACGGGCCGGCCGGGGCGGGCAAGTCCACGGTCTCCCGGATCCTCGCGCGACGGCTGGACTTCTCGCTGGTGGATACCGGCGCCATCTACCGCTGTGTCGCGCTCATTGCGAAGCGGCAGGGCGTGGCCCTGGACGACGACGCGGCGCTGGAGGCGCTCCTGCAGACATTGCAGGTCTCCTTCAAGGTGATTGGAGAGGAGAATCGGGTCTATCTCGGTAACGAGGACGTGAGCGGGCTCATCCGCACGCCGGAGATCTCCATGGGCGCCTCGAAGGTCTCCTCGCGGCCGGTGGTGCGAAAGGGGCTATTGGCCCTGCAGCGCCGCCTGGCGCTGGCGGCGGAGAAGGGCGCCATCCTCGAGGGCCGCGACATCGGGACGGTCGTGTTCCCGGACGCAGACGCCAAGTTCTACCTCGAGGCCTCCGCGGAGACGCGCGCGCGGCGGCGCTACGAGGAGCTCTTCCAGAAGGGCGTGGAGAGCTCGCTGGAAGAGGTGCTCGCGGATCAGCGGCAGCGCGACAAGCAGGACTCCGAGCGCGCAGTGGCGCCGCTCAAGCCCGCCGAAGATGCGATTCGGATCGACTCCACGTCGATGCCGCTCTCCGAGGTGGTGCGCGCGATCGAAAAGCACGTGCTCGAGAAGATGGCGAAGCGGTAGGCCGCCGCACGCGCCGGCTTCACTTCGCCGCGTCCGATCCCGTCGCTCAAGTGTCACCCGGGCCCTGCGTCCGCAGCCCGAAGGTGCGGCACCGGATGAGCCCGGGTGGTCGTAGCGGGGCGGTGCGCAGGCGGATAAATTCCCGCGCATGCACGCTCGGGTTTCGTTGTTCGTCGGGGTCGTCGCGCTGGTTGCGTCCTCTGCGCTTGCTGCGGAGAACCCGTTCGCCGGAGTCCAGGTCAAGGTGACAAAGGTCGGCGGCAACGTCTCGGTGGTGACCGGCGCGGGCGGAAACATCGGCGTCTCGGCCGGCCCGGATGGGATCCTGATCGTCGACGATCAGTTCGCGCCGCTCGCTCCGAAGATCGAAAAGGCCATCAAGCCGCTCTCGAAGAAGCCGCTGCGGTTCGTGCTCAACACCCATTGGCATGGCGATCACACCGGCGGCAACGAGGCCTTCGGAAAGCTGGCGCCGATCATTGCGCACAAGAACGTCCGGCTCCGCCTGGAGCAGGGGACGAAGCGGGGCGATCGGACCATCCCTCCCGCGCCGCCGGGCGCCCTGCCGGTCATCACCTACGAGGACGGCCTGTCGATCTTCCTCAACGGCGAGGAGATCCGCGTGCGCCACCTGCCGATGGCGGCGCACACCGACAGCGACTCGATCGTGATCTTCACGAAGTCGAAGGTGGTCCACTTCGGCGACCAGTTCACCAACGGCGTGTTCCCGTTCATCGACCTCGACACCGGCGGGAGCGTGAGGGGCTACATCACGAATCTGCGTCAGCTCCGGCCCACGTTGACCGATGACATGACGCTGATTCCCGGGCACGGACCGGTCGGCACCGTGAAGGACCTCGACGCGTTCATCGCGATGCTCGAGGAGACCTCCCGGCGCGTCGAAGCGGGCATCGCCGCGGGGAAGACGCTGGAGCAGCTGAAGCAGCAGGACGTGTTGAAGGGTTTCGAGTCCTGGCAGACCGACTTCTTGAACAAGGCCACCTTCACCGAGATCCTGTTCCGTGACCTGAGCCGGAAGGAAGCGAAGTGAAGCAGCCGGCGATCGGCGCCGACACGTTCGTGCTGGTGCTGACCGGCGCCGGCGTGTCGGCGGAGAGCGGCATCCCGACCTTCCGCGGGTCGGGCGGGCTGTGGAACGACCATCGGTTCGAGGAGCTCGCGTCCCCGGAGGGCTTCGCCCGCGATCCCGCGCTGGTCTGGAGGTTCTACTCCTGGCGCCGGAGCGTGGCCGCGGGCTGCGCCCCGAACCCGGGCCACGCCGCGCTGGCTGCGTTGGAACAGAGGCTCGGTGACCACTTCCTGCTCGCCACGCAGAACGTCGATGGCCTCCACCGCGCGGCGGGGAACACCCGCGTGCTCGAGCTCCACGGGAACCTGTTCACGTCCCGCTGTAGCCGGTGCGACCGTCCGCCTTTCGAGGACCGGGCGCTGCACGAGGCCAGGGCGCCTGCCTGCGACCGGTGCGGTGGCCTCTTGCGGCCGCACATCGTCTGGTTCGGGGAGGCGCTCGATCCATCGCACTTCGAGGCGATCGAGGCGTTCCTCGAGCGCGCGCGGGCGCACCCGTTGGTGTTCCTCGCGGCGGGGACCAGCGGCGTGGTCTATCCCGCCGCCGGGCTGGTGGACGTCGCGCGCCGCTTCGGTGCGGAGACCTGGCTGGTCAACGCCGATCCTCCCGACAACGCCCACCGCTTCCAGCACTTCGTGCAGGGACGGAGCGGGGAGGTGCTCCCGGCCCTGCTCGCTCCCTGAAGCGCGGCCCTCTACACGCGCATGGCGCGTTCGGACGTGTCCTCGGCGTATGTCGTCATCGACGGCTCATCCTCCAGCGAGTTCCGGACCATCTCCCGCAGCTCGGGCGTGTCCTTCTCATGGTGGACGTCGATCGAATGCTTCACCGCCGCCTCGTAGACCTCCTGCTCCTCTCCGGAGATGGTGAGGGTGCAGCCCACGTCGTTCGGCACCTTCCGGCAATCCATCATCTTCCTGCTCATGTGTCTCACCTCCGTTCTCTCTGGTGAGGATGGGAACGAAGGTGGCCGCGTGCAGGCTCGCAACGGATGTGGGCAGGGCCGCCGCTCTGGCTTCGACCGATGAGAGAGGAGGCGATCAGGCCTTCCGCACGACCGCGGCCTCCGGCTCACCACCGGCGACCCGCCGGACGCCGGCTTCGGAGGTGATGCTTGCCCCCGAGGCCGCCGGCGACCGCGAACCAGCAGCGACGGAAGGGGCTCGCCGCTCGGTCCCTGCCTCAGCCTTGCGGGCCAGGGTGAGCTCTGAGCTCGGCTCGACCGTACTCTCCAGGTCGGGGACGACATCGCGGTTCGCCGCGCGTTCGGCTTTGCGCTCGGCGGCCGCTTCGGTTTTGCGCTCGGCAGGAGCTTCGGCTTTCCGCTCAGCGGCGACTTCAGCTTTGCGCTCGGCAGCAGCTTCGGCTTTGCGCTCGGCAGCAGCTTCGGCTTTGCGCTCGGCAGCCGCTTCGGCTTTCCGCTCAGCAGCAGCTTCGGCTTTGCGCCCGGCAGCAGCTTCGGCTGTGCGCTCAGCGGCAGCTTCGGCTTTGCGCTCGGCAGCAGCTTCGGCTTTGCGCTCAGCAGCGGCTTCAGCTTTGCGCTCAGCGGCGGCTTCAGCTTTGCGCTCAGCGGCGGCTTCAGCTTTGCGCCCAGCGGCGGCTTCAGCTTTGCGCTCGGCAGCCGCTTCGGCCTTGCGCTCGGCAGCAGCTTCGGCTTTGCGCTCGGCAGCAGCTTCGGTTTTGCGCTCGGCAGCAGCTTCGGCTTTCCGCTCAGCGGCGGCTTCGGCTTTGCGCTCGGCAGCCGCTTCGGCGTTGCGCTCGGCAGCCGCTTCGGCCTTGCGCTCGGCAGCCGCTTCGGCCTTGCGCTCGGCAGCCGCTTCGGCTTTGCGCTCGGCAGCAGCTTCGGTTTTGCGCTCGGCAGCAGCTTCGGCTTTCCGCTCAGCGGCGGCTTGGGCTTTCCGCCCAGCAGCGGCCTCGGCTTCCAGCTCAGCAGCGATCTCGGCTTTGCGCTCAACGGCAGCTTCAGCCTTGCGCTCGGCCGCGGGCTCGGACTTCTTCTCTTCCGGTGGCGCCGGCAACTCGACCCGCACCACCGGTTCGGGCTTCTTCGCCAGGCCGTACCGGGCCGCTGCGGACTCCACGATCCTCCCGACCAACTGCGTGTAGCTGTAGCCCTTGTCGGCTGCGGCCAGCGCCAGCTCGGAGTACTTCTCCAGGTACGGGTTGGGGTTCGCCTCGAGGACGAACGCTTCGCCGGTCTTGTCGGAAATGCGGAAGTCGATGCGCGCGTAGTCGCGCAGCTTGAGGATCCGGAACGCCAGCAGCGCGGCGCGCTCGAGGCGGATCCGGAGATCGTCGGCGAGGTTCCGGGCCATCACCAGCCTGGGCGACCCCTCGACCTCGGGGCCGAACTTCACCTCGCGATCGGAGACGCGCGGCCGGGAGGGATCCCAGTTGCCCCAGTCCAGCTCGACGATGGGGAGGATCTCCGGCGTGGTGCCGCTGCCTCCGAGCACGCCCACGTACACCTCCCGCCCGTCGATGAACTCTTCCGCCAGGGACTCGTCGTTGAGCTCCTTGCGAATGTCGCGCACGCGCCGGGTGAGTTCGTCCCAGGTCTTCACGACGGACTTGTTGCCGATCCCGATCGACGCGTCCGTTCGCGCCGGTTTCACGATCAGGGGGAACTCGAGCTTCCCGTGGGTCTCGAAGGCCTGGCCGTCGAACGTGGCGTAGTTCGGCGACTTCACCTCGTGATACCCGAGCAGTTGCTTGGTCAGCACCTTGTCCTGCGCCAGCAGCAGGCCCGCCACGCCGGACCCGGTGAACTTCACCCGCGCCATCTCCATGAGCGCGGCGACGTTCACCTCCATCCGGTAGTCATCGGCGAAGGTCTCGCACACGTTAAAGACGAGATCGCACTTCGACGCTTCGATCGCCTGCAGGACGTCGAAGACGCGGTCCTGCACCGATATCGTCACGGGGTCGTGGCCGAGCGTCTGCAGCGCCTCGGTGATGTGGTCCACCACCGGATCGACCGGATCGCCCTTCGCCTGGTAGTGGAGAACCGCGATTTTCAGCGGAGCGATCGCCATCTGAAGCGCAATCTAAGCCACGCCCTGGCGATCCGTGAGCGTGGCCTCGCGTTTTTTCGAAAAGGCGCCGAGGGGCACTGGACCGATCAGTCGAGGTCGAAGAACCGGTCGGTGTACAGGTAGTTCATCGCCAGCGCGGTCAGGAGCGAGGTCAGCCGGGTCATATACTCGCGCGCGTTGTCGATCTTCACCGTCAGCTTCAGGTGTGCGCAGCGCCCCTGGAGGTGATCCACCAGCGACCGCACCACCGCCCGGGAGACGCCGGAGTAGTGGGCCACCGCCTCGATGAGGAAGGACCGCTCGGCGCGGATGAACATCTCTGCAGACGCCTGCGCCTGCCCCGGCGGCTCGAAGAGATCGAAGAGGTCCTGGTCGAGGTGTTCGTGCAA
This sequence comes from Myxococcaceae bacterium, assembly GCA_019686135.1. Taxonomy (GTDB): domain Bacteria; phylum Myxococcota; class Myxococcia; order Myxococcales; family Myxococcaceae; genus JADGHL01. The sequence continues at coordinate 6,113 of JADGHL010000159.1, forward strand.
CTGCACGTCCACCTTCTCGGCGAGCTGCCGCGCCCGGTAGTGGTCGAGGACGGTCTCCTCCATGTCCTCCACTGCCGCGTCGCGCTCATCCAGTTGCACGAGCGGCGGCGTCCGCCCGACCTTCTGCATCACCTGGTCGACGTACTGGAGCTTCTTGAGCGCTCCCCAGCCGTGGTAGCGCTTCTGCCAGTCGATGCCCGGCGTCAGCCAGACCGCGAACGACTCGGCGAAGTCCTCGTCGGGGTGCTTCTGGGCGTACCAGCCGGAGATGTGGACGACGTACTTCCGCGAGAACGGCCGCGGCTTGTACTCCTCCTTGTACGGCTTGTTGTAGTCGCCGAAGAGCTTCTGCCACTCCTCGGTCTCGTAGAGCTTGTACGCGTAGTTGATCGCGTGCCCCGCCTCATGGCGGAGGTACATCAGGATCTCTTCTTCGGTCTCCGCCGCGTCGCCCAGCTCGGCTTCGATGGACAGAAGCTTCGGGTCGGCCAGGTAGAACGGGATGCCGATGACCGGAACCCCGGACGGACAGCCCCACTGGTCCGACAGGTAGCACTGTGGCTTGAACGAGATGCCTTTGGCCTCCAGCTCGGCGTGGAGCTGGTGGATGAACTTTTCCAGCGGCGTCCCGGGGATGTGCAGCTGCAGGTCCTTGATCCGCGACCGGAGCAGCCCCTCGCGATCGGGAGAAATGCCCGCGCCGTCCGGGTGCTCGCGGAGCTCGGCCGGGTTCTTCTCTCGGAAGGCGATGGGCGATGCGGAGGCCATGACCAGGTCCCTGTCGCGAAGGGCGCGGGGAGAATAACCGATGGGTCCAATGCGTACAGTCCCACTCCGGATATGTTTCTAACCCTATGATTTTCTTGAGGTTCGCCACGAAAGCGCGTCCTTTCAAGGCGCACCGCGGGAGCGCGTGGTGGGCACTGTAGGGAGCGGTCGGACGGGCAGCCGCTACTCGAAGACCGGTACCGGATTCGAGTCGTCCGCCGTGTTCCGCCGCTTACCGCTGACGGGACGGGAAGCCGGACGATCGGCCAGCTTCTTCAGCGCCACGTGGACGTCCGTCTGGTCGCCCGCGACGTGGCTGAAGTCGTAGGTCCGCTCGAGCTCCTCGTGCCCGGCCAGGCGGAAGGTGAGGGTGTGCGCCTTGTCGCGCTTGACCCGCAGATCCGCCGGAGTGGTGCCGATCTGAACCTCGCCGTCGTAGATGCCGACGCCGGGCGGATCGCTCTCGAAGTGGACGGCGATCTCGTCGGAGGGCGCGGGCTTCGCGGGGCGTGGCGTGTCCCTAGGAGGCGAGGGGATTTCCACCACCTTGATGTCCGGCTGCGGAGTGGAGGAGGGCGAAAGGCCCCAGACGAACCAAACGCCCACGGCCGCCAGGATCACCACCGGAGCCGCCACCAGGGCGATCTTCCCCAGCCCACCGGAGGCGGCTTTGCCCGAACCCGTCCGGGCGGCGGGCGGCGGCGCCACGGAGATCCCGCTCCCGGAGCGGCGGGGTGGCGGCGGAGGTGGCTCGATGAGCGCGCTGCTCTCGCGGGCGACCGCCGAATCCACGACGACGTTCGAAGGCGCCCGGCCGGAGCGGCTGCCCCCGCCTGAGCTCCCGCGCCGCACGGACACCGTCCCACCCGCGCCGCCCGAGCGCCGGGCGCTCGAACCCGACCCGCTGCCCTCCTTGGCGGGCGGGGCGTTCGGATCGGGCGGCACCGGCCGTGCCCACAGCTCGGCCTCCGACATCCCGGCGATCGACGCGCGCAGATCCTCGATGAATTCCTCCGCGCTCTGGTGCCGGTCCTCCTTCTCCCTTGCCAGCGCCTTGCGGAAGAAGGCGTCGACTTCGGAGGGCACCGGAGCGCCCACGCGCTTTCGGCCCACCGGCGGCACGGTCTGGGTGAGCGCCGACTGGAGCGCCTTGCGGACGGTGTTCGCCCCGAACGGCGATGACCCGGTGAGGCAGAAATAGAGGACGCCGGCGAGCGAATAGAGATCCGACCGGTGGTCGACGACGTCGCCCCCCGCCTGCTCCGGCGGCATGTACTGCGGCGTGCCCAGCACCTGGCCGGTGGAGGTCAGCTGCTGGTTCTCGTCCTGCTCCATGGCCTTGACCAGGCCGAAGTCGAGGACCTTGACGAAGTCTTTCTGGTCCAGCGTCTGGACCATCATGTTGTGCGGCTTGACGTCGCGGTGGATGACGCCGTTCTCGTGCGCATGCCCCAGCGCCCGCGCGGCCTGTTCGATCAGCGCGAACGCGCGGCCCATCGACAGCGGGCCCTCGGACTTGACCAGCTGCTTGAGGCTGACGCCGTCCAGAAGCTCCATCACGTAGTAACAGGTCCCGTCCGGCGTCTGCCCGAAGTCATAGATGGTGATGATGTTCGGGTGGTGGAGGCGGCTGGCCATCTCCGCCTCGCGCTTGAAGCGCTCGTAGAACTGCGGCGCGGCGGCGAGCGTCGGGTGCAGCGTCTTTACCGCCACGGGGCGCTGCACGGACGTCTGAATGGCGCTGAACACCATCCCCATCCCGCCCTGGCCGAGGACGTCCTCGATCCGGTACCGGCCATCGAGCACCTGGCCGATCAGCTGAAGGTTTTTGCCCGGACAGATGTGGTCAGGTCCCTCGGTGCTTCCGCAGAAGCTGCACGGCGCGGCAGGCATGGCGCGGCACTATACGGGAAGAGGGCGGCGAGACGGGTGTCGATCGTTGCCCCGGCCGGCAGCAGGCCGGACAGCCCCGGAGCGGGAAGGCTGGCGCCGCGCGGCCCGCTGACAATGTTTGAGGGCTGAGGAGGCAGTCATCGTCACATCGTTGCTGATCGTCGTCGGCCTCATCCTCCTCAACGGGATCTTCTCCGGCGCCGAGATCGCCATCGTGTCGGTCCGGCGCTCGCGGCTGGCGGAGCTGACGCAGGATGGGAACCGCCGCGCCCGGGCAGTCGAACGCCTGCGCGCCGATCCGGACGGCTTCTTCGCGACCGTGCAGATCGGCATCACCGTGGTCGGCGCCACCGCGGCGGCGTTCGGCGGGTCGCGGATCTCCGGGGACCTCGTCCCGCTCTTCACCGGGCTCGGCCTCTCCGAGCGGGCGGCGGGCGAGCTGGCGCTGGTGCTGGTGATCGCGCTGATTTCGTACTTGTCGCTGGTGTTCGGCGAGCTGGTGCCCAAGTCGCTCGGGCTCCGCTACGCCGAACGGTACGCGACGCTGGTGGCGCGGCCGCTGGTGGGGCTGGGCAAGCTGGCGCGGCCGCTGGTCTGGTTTCTCACCTTCTCGTCGAACCTGGTGCTCCGGTTCTTCGGCGACCGCACCACCTTCTCCGAGGCGCGGATGAGCGCGGAGGAGCTGCAGCAGCTGGTGGAAGACGCGGCCCGCCAGGGGAGCGTGGACACCGAGACCGGGGAGATCGCCTCGCGGGCGTTCCAGCTGGAGGACGTGAACCTGGCCGCGGTGATGGTGCCGCGCAACCAGATGGTCACCGTGCGCCGCGACGCGACCTTTGAAGAGTTGAAGATGACGGTGCTCGAGTCCGGACACGCGCGGATCCCGGTGCGGGGCGAGTCGCTGGACGAGATCGTCGGCTACATCGTCTCTAAGGATCTGCTCTCGGTGCAGTGGGGCGATGGCGCGGTGGTCTTCGAGGACATCCTCAGGCCGGCGTACTTCGTCCCCGAGACGATGAAGGCGCTGGACGCGCTGCGCGATCTGCGGGCCCGTCGGGCCCTGATGGCGATCGTCGTCGACGAGCGCGGGATGGTGGCGGGCCTGGTCACCGTGGAGGATCTCGTCGAAGAACTGGTGGGCGAGATCGTCAGCGAGCACGAGCTCCCCGACGAGCTGGTGGTCCCGAACGGCGATGGGCGCTTCGTGGTCCAGGGCGGCGCGTCGATCCGCGACGTGAACCGCGCGCTGTCGATGGAGCTGCCGGAGGCGGACGGCTACACCACCGTGGGCGGGCTGTGCATCGCCCTAGCGGGACGGATCCCCTCGACGGGAGACCGCTTCATCGCGGACGACGGCAGCGAGCTGGAGGTGCTGGACGCGACGCCCAGAAGGGTGCGACGGGTGGCGATCCGCAAGGACGTGCCGGCGGAGGGGAAGGAGGAGGAAGGTGAGGGCGTGTTGGGGACGAACTGAGAAATGCAGGCTGCAGGCTGCAGGCTTCAGCAACCGGGCCGCTGCAGAGCACGGACCTGCTACCGATTGCAGCATTGAGCCTTCCATCCGCCCTGCGAGCGGGTTGGCTTGAACGGCCGGGCCCTTCTTCCTTGCGTGCCTCTGGCGGGTGCCTTCTTGCGACCGTTCACCGTCGTGGCCGGCGGCTCGCGCTCGTAGTCCTGCAGCGACTTCTTTCCGGCGGGGCCCCGGCTTCATTTTGAAGGTAGCCCTCGACCTCTTGGCGGCGGATTCGTCCGCCCTCGGCAGCGCCTTGCGTCCACTCATGGCGCCGGTGCTCGGATAGACAATCGGATCTGCAGCGCCTGCGCGCGCGGATGGCGATCACGGTGGATGAGGGCGGTTTGGTCGCCGGACTGGTCACGGTGCAGTATCTGGTCGAGGAGCTGGTGAGCGAGATCGCCAGCGGGCACGAGCACTCTCCGGAGCTGGTCGTTCTCAGCGGCGGCGGGTGCCTTAAGGTCCAGGGCGGTGCCTCGGTCCGAGACATCAACCGCGCCCTGGGGGCGAACCGAGCGAGGCCATTCAGCGTCGAGGTCCC
>JADGHL010000040.1 GCA_019686135.1 Myxococcaceae bacterium
GCGAGGCGCTCGGCCTCCGCTCGTTGCGCGGCGACACGCTCCTCCTCGGCACGCTCCGCAGCGAGGCGCTCTTCTTCGGCGCGGCGACGCTCCTCCTCCGCGGCGAGGCGCTCGGCGGCGAGGCGCTCGGCTTCGAGCGCGCGGCGTTCCTCCTCCTCGCGGAGCCGAGCCTCCTCCGCGCGCCGCTCCTCTTCGAGCCTTCGGGCCTCCTCCGCGAACTGTCGCTCGGCTTCGAGCCGCTCCTCTTCGCGCCTCCGCCACTCCTCGGCGGAGATCGCCTCCACCTTTCCGTCGAGCTCGAGCACCTTCAGCAGCGCCCACTTCCGCGCATCGAGCAGATCCGGAACGGAGAACAGCCGGAGGCTCTCCAGCAGTGCGCGGTCAGTCTCGTCGGCGATCCACTCCTCGCACTGCTCGGGCTCGGCGCAGCGGAGCAGGACGTCCTCCGGCCCGGCGCCGACTTCGAATGCGGCGCGCACCGCGTCGACGCCGCGGACGCGCCCCCGGGGGTCGATCTCCTCCTCCGCCAGCTCCACCGTCTCGCCCGCTTCGGCGATCTGCTTGACCGTCGCGAGCAGCCGCGCCGCATCCACCGTCCCGGGATCGAGCTCGGCCTCCTCGAGCGCGTCCTCGTCCGGGGTGGCGCCGGATCCGCGCGCCCAGAGCGCGTCCAGCGTCTTGAGATCCAGCCTTCCGGCCTGCAGGAGCGCCTGGGTTGCGGTCTGGTGGCCGAACCGCACGTCGGCGCCCACCAGGTCGCCGCGCTGGAAGTGGAGCGTGGAGATCCGGCCTCCCGCCGTCACCTTGAGCACGCCGGTGACCTTCTCCTTGTGGATGTCGAAGAGCGCGCGGGCGACGGGGGTGACGGGCATTTGGGCGGTGAGCTTAGTTCGCGTGGACCTGGCCTCAAGTGCCCGGCCGCCCGCCGGTCAGCTGCCCGAGCGCCTCGTACGTGGCGATCCCCACCGCGGTGGAGAGGTTGAGGCTGCGCACCCCCTCCACCATGGGGATGCAGGTCACCTCGCCAAAGCCGCCCCCGAGGATGGCCTGCCCCAGCCCGCTGGTCTCGGAGCCGAACACGAGGTGATCGCCCTCGCGGTAGCGGATGTTCCAGTGCGGGGTGCCGCTCCGGGCGGTGAACAGGAACCGCCGCGCCTGCGGGAACCGAGCGAGGTAGGCCTCCCACGAGGGGAAGAGGTCCAGGAACACCTTGTCCCAGTAATCCAGCCCGGCACGCTTGAGCTCGCGGTCGCTGATGGAGAACCCCAGCGGTTCGACCAGGATCAACCGGCACCCGGTGACCGCGCACAGCCGGGCGACGTTTCCGGTGTTGGGGGGAATCTGCGGGGCGACGAGGACCAGGTGGAGCGGTGACGAGAGCGGGCGGAGCATGGTCTAGTCACCTCGTGCCATTTCGCGTCACCAACCGCACGCGCCAGGCAGTCCTGGGCGACCGGATCGAAGAGGCCCGATCCCTGGGCGATCGCCTCGTCGGCCTGATGGGGCGCAGGACGCTCCCCTTCGGGGAGGGGCTGCACATCGTCCCCTGCAACTCCATCCACACCTTCTTCATGCGCCTGCCGATCGACGTGGCGTTTCTCGACGCAGAGCGGCGAATCGTCAAGCTGATGGCGGCATTGCCGCCGTGGCGGGCGACCTCAATATACTTCCGGGCGAAATCGGTGCTGGAGCTCCCTGCAGGGGTGTTTGCCGGGAGCGGGACCATGGAAGGAGACGAGCTGGTGTTCGAAGAACTCCGCTGAAAGCTCTCCGACTAGTCCTTTCGGAGGATTCACCCTGTGCTAGCTTCCGCGCCGTCTCAGCCCACCCCTGGACCCTGAAGCATGCGCATCGAGGTTGCTGGTTCCACACACGTCGGCATGAAACGGAACCACAACGAGGACAACTTCCTCGTGCTGACCGACGAGAACCTGTTCGTCGTAGCGGACGGGATGGGCGGGCACTCCTCGGGAGAAATCGCCTCCAAGATCGCCGTCGACGAGATGGCCGAGTTCTTCCGGATGACGTCCCGCGACCAGGACAGCACCTGGCCGTTCAAGATGGACAAGACGAAGAACTACGACGAGAACCGCCTGCAGACGGGGATCAAGCTCGCCAACGCGCGGATCTACGAGCGCGCCAGCAGCGAGGCGAAGTACCGCGGGATGGGCACCACCATCGTCTCGGTGCACTTCGCCAACAACACCGCCTACATCGCGCACGTGGGCGACAGCCGGGTCTACTTCTTCCGACAGGGGCAGCTGAAGCAGGTCACCGAAGACCACTCGCTGCTGAACGACTACCTCAAGGCGAAGAAGCTCACGCCGGAGGAGATCGAGGCGTTCCCGCACAAAAACGTCATCGTCCGGGCGCTCGGGATGAAGGACACCGTGCAGGTGGACGTCAGCCGGCTCGAGCCGATGGATGGCGACATCTTCCTGCTCTGTTCGGACGGGCTCTCCGGCATGGTGCCGGACACGCAGATCCAGGAGACGCTGGCGACCGTGTCCGATCTGGAGCGTGCGTGCGGTCAGCTCATCGATCTCGCGAACGCGAACGGCGGGAACGACAACGTGACCTGCGTCATCACCCGGTTCAGCACCCATTGAGCGATCTGAGCCAAAGCGTTCCCAACGACGTGCTGGAGATGTGGCTGGCGGCCCTCGTCGAGGACGCGGGCGCGAAGGCTGCGTTCGTCAGCACGTGGGACGGAGAGATCCTCGCATCGCGCGGCCAGTCCGAGCAGCGCATCCACCCGCTGCCGACGCCGCAGCAGATGCTGACCGGCCCGAAGATCTTCGTCTCCGAATCCGGCACCGAACGCATCGTCGTGGCGCCGGCCGGCCCGGACCTGCTGCTGGTGGGCACCTTCGACATCAAGACGCGCGAAGACCTCATCCTCGCGGCGATCGCCGCGCTCACTCGTCCCGCGAGGTAGCCGCCACCACCGCCGCCTGCTGCAGACGGAAGACGGCAGACGGGAAACGCCTCTACGCATCCGCCTTCCGTCCCCTCTTCTTCGGCAACGGCGCCGGCGTCGGCTTCTTCCCCAACAGCCGTTCGTACATCTCGGGCGTGTCGATGTTCACCAAAACGCCCGGATCCCTCGTCGCCACGCGGCGCAGCTCCAGCTTCTGGACGATCGACGCGAGCGGGAGATCGCCCTCCATCCGCAACAGCCGCTCCGCGGCCTCGCGCCAGAGGATGACCGGCTGGCCAGGCGCGCCCTCGAAGTCCGGCACCACCCCATCCGCTCCGTCCATCGACTTGAGCAGCTTGTCCACCGTGGACGACCGCACCGCGGGGCGCTCGACGGCGTGAAGGACGATCGCCTCGGCGCCCTCGTCGAGCGCCGCCTTGATGCCCGCGCGGGTCAGCCCCTCGCCGTCACCCTCCACCAGCACCGCGTCCGGGTGGCGTTCCTTGATCGCCTCGGCCCCGCTGCGGATCACCCCGATGGTGCCCGCGCACCCGGCCTTGCTGAAGGTCGAGCTCAGCCACTTGAGGAAGCTGCGACCCTTCTCGTACTCGAGATTCGCTTCCGGAATCCCCAGCCTGGCGCCATCGCCGGACGCCACGATCACCGCGACGGTCTTCATCCCGAGCCTCCTCGCACGGCGTGCTTCTGCCTGCAAAAGCTAGGGACGGAGCGCGCGGCCTTGAACTGCCGCGCGTCCGGGGTACGGGCGCCTCGTGCCGCGGACCAATGGTCACTGTGGAGCGACCGACACAGCGGCGCGGCGGAGCCTCAGACTGTCGGCGAGGCGGAGCGATTGACGCGGGCGAGCAGGTCGGCGGCCCAGGCGCGCGCTTCGTCGAGGCTCTCGCACACGGTCCACGGCGTCGGCAGCGGGTTGACCATCAGCACCGTCATCGCGATGAAGCGGGTCAGCGGCGACACCAGCACCTTGGCGGTGCCCAGGCACCAGGACCGGAGCGCGTCGCGGTGCTCGGTCTGCCACTGCCGGGTGCGCGCCCGCAGGTGGGCGGACACCTTCCCCATCCTACTGGCGTCCAGAATCACCACGTGGGGTTCCCGCCGGTAGAGCACCGCGGTCGCCTCCCGGATGTAGGCCTCGATCTCCTCGTGGCCCGGGGTGCCCTCCATGGAGTGCACCACGATCGGCCAGCTGCTCGTGTCGACGCGCCACGATCCCACGGTTACCTCGACTGATCCGAAAGCGGCAGCAGCACCTCGCACCGCGTGCCGCAACCCTCCTGGCTCTGCACCCGCACCGTACCCTTATGTTCCTCGATGATCCGCTTGACGATCGTCAGCCCGAGGCCGCTGCCCCGGGGCCGGGAGGTGACGAACGGATCGAACAGCCGTTCCTGCATTGCGGGAGAGATCCCCACACCGTCGTCCTCGACCGAGAGCTTCACCTGCGCGCGGCCGGGGTCGCGTTCGAGCGAGACACGCAGCTGGCCGCCTCCGGGCATCGCCTGCACGGCGTTGCGGAAGAGGTTGGCGAGCGCCAGCGAGAGCAGCCCGGGGTCCATCGGCACCTCGTCCGGCACGTCTTCGAAGGCGCGTACGACCTGGATCCGTTCCGCCGCCGCGGGGTCGCCCCGGAGCACTTCCGCGAGCACCTCGTCCACCATCGGGCTCAACCGGCGCGGCACCAGCCGCACGCGTGTGGGGCCGACCAGCTCCAGAAGGTTCCGCACCAGCCCATCCAGCCGCTTGACCTCCTCGTCGATGATCCTGCACAGCACCGCGTCGTCTCCGCCGCGCGTGGCGCTCCGGCGCAGGAGCGCGGCGGCGTTGGCGATCGACCCGAGCGGATTGCGGACCTCGTGGGCGATCACCGCCGACATCTCCGCCACCGCGGCGATCCGGATCTGCCTGGAGAGCGCCTCCTGCGCCTCACTCAGCTCCTGGAGCGAACGCCGCAGCCGCGCCTCGGTCCGCTTGAGATCGGTGACGTCCAGGTCCACGCCCAGAACGCCCAGCACCTCTCCTGCCTGCCGCACCGGCGCCATCGTCCGGCTGAACGCGCGCCGCTCGCCGTCCACCGTCCACTCGAGCTCGTCGCGCACGGTCTGTCCGCCCATCACCGGCGGGAAGCACCGAGCCCAGTGCTCCTTCGAGACCGCCGGCACCTCGAGCTCGTCGAACCTCCGTCCGAGCGCGTTGCCGACGTGACGCCGCGACGCGGGGTTCTGCAGCACCAGGCGGCCCTGCGGATCGCAGATCCAGAAGTCGAACGGGAGCGTCTCGCCCAGCGTCACCAGCCAGGACTCGAGCTCGCGCCACTGCCGTTCATTCTCCGCGCGGTTCGAGTCCTCCAGCATCAGCCCCACCACGCCACCCTGCGACCTGGTCAAGCTGGTGCGGAACCATGTCTCCCGCCCATCCGCGGCGATGCGCCGATGCTCCACCACCTTCGGCGGCCCGCCCCGCCCGACCTCCCGCACCGCCTCGAGCAGCCGGCCGCGCTCCGCCGCCGGGAGCCCGGGCCCTTCCAGCGCCGCGTCGTCCACCGCATCCCCCACCGTCTGATCGATGATCTGCGCCGCGCCGGCCACCACGGTGGCGCGATCCCCGTTGGGTTCCCAATGCAGCACCATGCCACCCGCGGCCGCGAGCAAGGCGAAGAGCTCCGCTGGGTCGGAAAGGGCATTCATCCTGCTATCCTTGAGTTCCAGACAAACCGGAACACTCCCCCACTTAGCAGGCGCGACCGCAGAAGGTGAATCACTGCGATCCGGATCCTGATGTCAACCGGCCGGGATGCGCTCGTCACCCCAGGCGATCACGTCCACCAGTTCCTCGCCGTCCCGGACCCGCGTGCCTTCCAGCACCGTACACCGGCCGAGCCGCGCGTGGGCGCCCACGTGGGCATCCGCTCCGACGTACGCCCCGGAGGCCACCCGCGCGGTCGGATCGACCGTTGCGCCCGCGTCGAAGAACGCGGGCCCCACCACGCCGGCGCCGTTCAGCTGCGCCGACGGGTGCCGCCACGACAGCTTCCCCTCACGCACCGCGCCCTCGAACGGGTTGGCCCCATGGAGCGCAGCGAGTGGCACCTGGCCGAAGAGCAGATCGGTCTGCGCCTGCAGATAGCGCGCGGGCGTCCCGAGGTCCGACCAGTATGCCTGTACGATGTGGCCTCGGACGGTCAGCCCCTCCTCGATCATCCGCACGTAGACCTGGCGGTTGATGTCCTCTTCGCCGCCGGGCGACATGAAGTCGAAGACCGCCGGCGACATCACGTGCACACCGGAGAAGTGCCACGGGCTGAGGCGTTCGCCGCCCGGGCCGTGCCCGGCGATCCGGCGCACGCGCTGCTGCGCGTCCAGCTCCACCGCCGCGTACGACTCGTTCTGTGGCATCGGCAGAAGCACCATGGTGGCGGCGGCGCCGGACTCGCGGTGTTCGGCGACGATCGGGACGAGGTCGATGGCGAAGAGGATGTCGCCGTTGAGGACGACGAAGTGATCGTCCTCGAGGAAGCGGCGCAGTCCGCGGATCCCCCCGCCGGTGCCCTGGATGACCGGCTCGTGGACCACCTGGAGATCGAGGCCCATGCGCACACACTCCGCCTCGGCGCAGGCTCGCATCACCTCCGGCAGATGGTGGGTGTTGATGCCGACCGCGCGGACCCCGGCGGTGCGCAGCACCGACAGGTTGTAGCGAAACAGCGGTTGACCGAGCAGCGGGATCGCCGGCTTGGGCCACCGGTTCGTCAGCGGCCGTAGCCGCGTGCCCAACCCCGCGCAGAGGATCATCGCCCTCACGTCACGCCAGCTCCGGAACGTATTTCGCCACGATCTCGCGCAGGTCGTTCAGCTCCGGCTGCGTGTCCAGCGCCGCCTTCACGTAGCGGAGCGATGCGGGGATCGACACCAGGAACCCCGGGTTGCCCTTGACGCGGTGGATGTACTCGAAGCGGCCCGCGTCCTTGAGCTTGCGCTGGACGGTGAGCAGGTCGAAGAACGCCTTGAACCCGCGCGGTTCGATGCGCTCCCCGCTGTGTTCCGCGAACTCGGCGATGTAGCGGTCCAGCATCGCGTCGACGAACGGGCGCTCCAGCTCCACGTAGGAGTCGCGCAACAGCGCCACGAGGTCGTACTGCCGCGGCCCCTGCAGCGCGTCCTGGAAGTCGATCACCACGAGCTCCCCGTCTTTCACCATGATGTTGCGGCTCTGGTAGTCACGGTGGGTGAAGCCGCGCGGGGCAGCGGCGAGCTCGCGGGCGATCCGGCGGAAGATCTGATCGAGCCGCTCGCGCTCGGCCGGGGTGGGCTGCTTCCCGCTCCAGACCTCCAGGCCCCACTCGCGGAAGTGGTGGAGCTCCCAGTCGTAGAGGTCCTCGTCGAAGGCGCGGGTGAACGCGAGACAGGACGGGTCCTGTTCCCGCTCTGCACGCGCGCGCAGGCGGGCAAGGAGCGCCACCGCGCGGCCGTAGAGCTCCTCCTTCGGAATCTCCTTGAGCGCGGCCTCGAAGGTCAGATCCCCGAGGTCCTCGAGGACCATGATCCCCGCGGGTTCGTCGTAGCGGAGGATCCGCGGCACCCTCACCCCGAGCCGTTCGAGGTAGCGGTGCACGTTGACGAAGGGGAGCTCCTTCGGCGGATCTCCCTTGGAGGCCTCCTCCGACCGCTTGGAGCCCTCGGGCGGCATCACCATCAGCACGTAGCTGTCGGGCGGCGTCCCCACCCGGTAATACGAGCGGTTCGAGGCATCGCCTTTGAGCTTTGTGACCGGCGCATCGTCCACTGCGCGGCCGGTGGCGCGGGCCACCTGTGCGCGGAGCGCGGAATCCAGATCCATGCGGGGAAAGGTCTCCTAAAGGTCCCGGCGAAGCGGGAGCAGATCGAAGGGAAGCGCGACGAGGGTCTTGAACCGGTGCACCGTGGCGGGAATGGCGGCCATCGAGGCCTGGGTGAACCCGCGGCTGACCGAGACGACGATCACCGGTTCACCGGCGTCGTCGATCCCCGGACCGACGTGGTGGATGCCACGCACGCCGAAGAGCAGGCGGATGCACTCCTCCACTGCCGCCGCGAGCTCGGGATCCTCGTCTTCGTCGCCGCGCTCGCCCTCCTGGTGCTGTTCCCGGAAGTAGACGCCCGGCTCCTGCGCCTGATTGAGCGCGCCGATTGCGTCGGCAGGCTGCCGACCGGGCGGCCACGCCGCCGGGGGCGGCACCGGGCGCTCGAGCGCATTCGGCGCCTCCAGCTTCGGGCGTGAGAGGGTGGCACGTTCGGCGGGCGCGGAGGATCCCTCAAAGCTGGAGGTGGCGCGCATGACCGCGCGCTGCCGGAGCTCCTGCGCGGCCGAAGGTCTTGCGCCGGGACGCTGCGCGGAGCGGGGCGGCTTCTGCGCGTCTTGCCGGGCGCCGGGTTTGTTGCCCACACCGCCCTTCGCGCGCTCGTTCTGCGCGCGGATCTCCTCGTTGCGGAGCTTCTCCTCGCGCTGCGACTCGGCGGACTCGAATGGGGACGGTTCGCCCCGCTTTCCCTGGAGCTGCTCGCGCACCTCGTCGGTGATCGCCATCATCTCGGCGAGCGTCACCGCGCCGGGCTTGAGGTTTCCCTCCCGCGTCTCGCCCACGTCGTGGGCCGGGCGCTCCGCCGCCGCCGCGCTCGGACTGTCGGGCTTGAGCGCGCGACGCGGGGCGGTGGGCCGCGGCGGTTGAGGAGCAATTTTCGACACGAGCCGGGCTATCCTAACGGCCTCCATGGGAATCGACTACGGACGGGTGGAGTACGGCCGTTGCCCCTGCACCGGCCGGTACGAGAACCGCTTCGTGGAGGTCCGGTTGACGGTGAACGGGCGCGTGGTGGTCCTGACCTCGGTCCCCCAGGGGGCGTGCCCGACCTGTGGCAGCCGGGTCTACAAGGCCGAGGTGCTCAACCGGATCGAGTCCCTGATGAAGAACGAGCGCTTCTCCAAGCGGACCTGACGGACAGGCCGGCGCGTGTGTCCTTTGGAGCGGAGCGCTACTTCTTCGCCGCCGACGAGACGATCGCGAAGCTGCCGCCCTGGGGATCGACGCACTGGGCGACGCGGTCGCCGCCGGGAACATCCATCGGGCCGTTGACGATCTTGCCGCCCTTCTGCGGAATCCGCTTCACGGTCTCGTCCACGTTCGTCACGCGGATGTAGTGCAGCCAGTGCGGCGGCGCCTTCAGCATCTTCGCCGTGTTGGACATCCCGCCGAAGGACTTCTCCGGGCTGGTGCCGAACATGTAGTACTCGCCGTATTCCGGGCCCATGTCCATCGATTGGGTGGGCTTCCAGCCGAACAGGTTTGAATAGAACTTCCACGCCGCCTTCCAGTCCGTGGTGTTCAGCTCGGCCCAGGAGAAGTTGCCCACGTCGTTCGGGTTCTGCACCCCGTCGGGCCCCGCGCCAGGCTTCGGCGAGAAGATGGCGAAGACCGCGCCCTGCGGATCGGCGAGCACCGCGAAGCGACCGACGTCCGGGATGTCGCGCGGTTCGGCAAGGACCTTCCCGCCCAGGGACTTTGCCCGTTGGGCGGTGGCATCGACGTTCCTGACGCCCACGTAGCCCAGCCACATCGGCGGCGAGCCCGCCTTCCGCGCCGCTTCGTCATGCGCCATCAGGCCTGCGTAGGACTTGTCGCCGATCGACAGCATCCAGTAGTCACCACCCGGCCACTTCGTCGCCTTCCATCCGATGATGTCGCCGTAGAAGGCCTTCGCCCCCTCGACGTCGTGGGTCATCAGGTCGTACCAGACGAAGCCGCGGATCGAATCGTTTGCCATGGCGGCCCTCGTACCGGGCGCCGCCGGCCCCGGCAACCGTCCGCGCAACCGCCTGTCTACAAGGCCACACCGCGCAGGACCTGCTCCACCGCCGCGTCGTCGCCGCGCTCGAGCGCGTCTTCCAGCAGCAGGTGATCGCGATCGCGGTAGATCGACGCCACCGCCAGCACCTTGCCGCCGCGGCGGTAGGCGACGACGCAGTTGCGGTCCCGGATGCTCCCGTAGACCTGCGCCTCGTCCCACCGGTCCGCGAACCCGGCGTAGTTGATGGGTACGTCGTAGTGCTGGCTCCAGAAGAACGGGGCCGCGTTGAAGCGCTGGCGCCGGCCGAGGATGTTCCGCGCGGCGAGCGCCCCCAGCTCCTCGGCCACGGCCCAGTGTTCGATCCGCGCGGCCGCGCCGCTGCGCACCTCCGGGAAGCGGGCCACGTCCCCCGCCGCGTAGATGCCGGGCATCGAGGTCTGCAGGTAGCCATCGACGACGATGCCGCGATCGACCTTCAGCCCCGCCGCTTCGGCGAGCGCGGTGTCCGGCCGGACGCCGACGCCCGCGACCACCAGGTCCGCCTGCAGCGTGGTGCCGTTCTCCAGCGTGACCGTCCGCGCGTCGATCGCCTTCACGCCGGTACCGAGGTGGAAGCGGACGCCCTTCTCTTCGTGGAGCCCGCGGATGAACGTTCCCAGCTCGCGGCCCAGGACCCGCTCCAGCGGTACCGCCTCCAGCCCAACCAGGTCCACCTCGACGTTGCGCGCCCGAAGCGACGCGGCGACCTCCAGGCCGATGAACGAGGCGCCGATCACCACCGCCCGCTTCGCCTGCTTCGCTGCCTCGATGATGGCCCGGCTGTCGGCGAGCGTGCGCAGGACGTGCACGTGCGGCAGATCCGCGCCGGGAACGGTCAGTCGCACCGGCTGCGCGCCGGTGGTCAGCAGCAGCGCGCCGTACGGGACCTTCGACCCATTGGAGAGCTCGACCTGCTGCTCCTTCACCCGGATGGCGGTGGCGCGCACGCCGCGGCGGAAGTCGATCCGCTGTTCGCGGAAGAAGTCCTCGCTGCGCAGCGGGATCCACTCCTCGGGCGCGTGGCCGGCGAGGTAGTCCTTGGAGAGGTTGGGACGATCCACCGGGACCGAGTCCTCCGCGCCCACCAGGGTGACCGGCCCGTCGTAGCCTTCGCGGCGCAACGTCTCCGCCGCGCACAGCCCAGCCGGACCGGCGCCGACGATGACGACGCTGGACGGCGGCGCCGCGATCGGTTCGCGCGCGGGCTTCACCTCCTTCTTGCCCTCCACGCGCACCCGCGTTCCGTCACGCCGGAGGTTCCAGCAGGACAGCGGCCCGAGCGGCGGCGCGCGCACGGGTTCTCCCGTCCTCACGTCGAAGCGCCCGTGGTGCCACGGGCAGCGCACCTCGTAGCCGACGAGGATGCCGTCCCCGAGCGGTCCGCCGTAGTGCGTGCAGGAAGCGCCCACGCCGAAGAACTCCGAGCCCACACGCGCCACCAGCACGGCCTCGCCGTTCGCGTGCCCGACGCGCATCCCGCCCTCGGGGAGGTCGGAGACATCCGTCCACTGAGTCCAGTCCGGCCCGGTCAGTGCCGAGGTTCCACCCATCGCTCGTCTCCCTGGTGAAGGGTTGAAGGTGCCACCCGGCCCTTCACGATGCCTGAACGGTGAAACGGTGACAGGCGCGCCGTTACAACTGTCCTTTACAGGGCGGACCTGAAAGAACCGGACCCGTGAACACCGTCCCATCCGAGCACCGCATCGCGCTGTTCCTCGACTTCGAGAACCTCGTCACCAACACCGGCATCAGCGCGGGCAGCTTTGACTTGCAGCCGTCGCTCGATCAGCTCCTCGAGAAGGGCAAGGTCGTCTTCCGCCGCGCGTACTGCGACTGGTCACGCTTCCGGGAGGCGAAGGCGGGTCTTCACGCCCACGGCGTGGAGCTGGTCGACGTCCCGCCGTCCACGGCCGCGGGCAAGAACGCCGCGGACATGCGCCTGGTGATCGACGCGCTCGAGCTGTCGTACCTGCGCGAGCACATCGACACCTTCGTCATCGGTTCGGGCGACAGCGACTTCTGCCCGCTCGTCTACAAGCTGCGCGAGAACGGCCGCACGGTGATCGGCCTGGGCGTGCGCGGGTCCACGTCCCCGCTCTTCGTCCGCGCCTGCGACGAGTTCATCTACCTCAAGGGCGCCCGCGCGACCGAACCGGCCGAGGCCAGACGGCGCAGCGAAGGCGGCCGGCCGCGCGGCGGCGACAAGAAGAAGGGCGCCCAGGAGATCCCCGCGTTCGTCCGCGAGGGCGTCACGAGCCTGCTCGCCCAGGCCGACGAGCCGCTCAACCCGTCGCGGATCAAGGAGACGCTCGTCCGGAAGAAGCCCGACTTCGACGTGCGCGAGCTGGGCTTCTCCACCTTCTCCCGGCTGCTGGCGGCGCTGGAGAAGGAGGGCCTGCTGAAGCTGATCCAGAAGGGGCGGCAGACGTACGTGGTGCCGGCCGAGCCGATCTCCGGCAAGTCGCCCGGCGCGGACGTGGACGGGGACGAGGACGAGCTCGTCGAAGAGGAGATCATCGCCGACCCGGATGACGGCGGCCTGGTCTGAATCGGGCGCACGTTGCGCGCAACGGACGGCGACAGCACCGTTCGGGCATGGCCGATCTGCTCGAGCACCACGGTCTCATCGGCGACGCGACCTCGGTCGCCCTCGTCTCCCGAGCGGATCGATCGACTGGATCTGCCTGCCAAACATCGACTCCGATGCGTGCTTCGCGAAGCTTTTGGGGACCAACGAGCACGGCTACTGGAGCCTGCGGCCCGCGGCGGAGATCCTCGGCGTCCGGCAGCGCTACCGCCCGGACACGCTGGTGCTGGAGAAAGAGCTGACGTGCCCCGGCGGGCCGCGCGGATCATCGACTTCATGCCGCCGGGCGCCGTCGAACACGACGTCATCCGCATCGTCGAAGGGCCCGAGGGCGAGGTCCCCATACACGGCGACCTCAAGGAGCGCTTCGCCTACGGACGGCTGGCGCCGTGAATCCGCCTCGAGGGTCAGCAGGCCACTCTCACCTCCGCGCCGGACGCGCTGTCCGTCACCAGCCCCGTGGCGCTTCGACCCGACTGGGACCTGGTGCGCCTCGAGTCAACCTTCGTGGTCCGCGCCCGGCGAGCGGCTGCCGTTCGTCCTCGCGTGATGCGGCAGCTCGTCCTCAACAACCAGGTGGTGGTGGGGACCGTGAACGCCGGCCGGAGCGCCTTCCCCAACGCGCTGGAGCAGGCGATGGCGCTGTTCCCGGACAGCGTGCGACGGCTCATCACCGGGCGGAGCAGCCTCGAGGAGGCGCCCGCGCTCATTCAGAAGCGCGGCGGCATCAAGGAGGTGATGCGGCTGAGCACCTGGCCGTGAGCGTCACGCCTGAAGGGTCCGCACGGCCGCGCGCGCCGGTGCGCCGTCGCCCCGTTCGACGCGGAGGGGAAGGCACACGAGCTCGTAGCGCCCCGGTTCGACGTGGCCCAGGTACAGGCCTTCGATGATCCACACGCCCGCGGAGAGCAGGGCGCGGTGCACCTTCGGCCCATCGGCGTCGCCGGCGAATCCGCCCACCGAGAGGTAGTCGACCCCGACGGCCCGCGGACGCCGTTCGGCCAGCCACAGCGCGGCCGCCACGGTGAGGTGGACGAAGTCCTCGCGGAACGGACGTTCGTACCAGCGGACCTCCGAGTTGCGCGTCCGCAAAAGGAGCCGCTCGCCCGGCTCGAGCCCCACCGCCGCGAGGTCGTCCGGGGTGACGGCCTTCGGCGAATCGATGCGGACCACGCGGGCGGGGCCGCAGGTGGCATCCAGCGGCATCTGGTCCAGGCTCTCGCCGCCTTCGACGAAGTGGGTCGGCGCATCGACGTGCGTGCCGCTGTGGCTGCCGAGCGTGAGCCGTCGCAGCTCGGCGGGATCGCCCTTCTCGAGCGAGGCCGTCTGCTCCACGCACACCGGGGGATCGCCCGGCCAGTGGATCATCCCGTCGCGGACGGGAACCGAGATGTCGATCCAGCGCACAGACCAGGTGTGGAGATCGCTTCGGGCGTTCGCAACGCGCACAGGTTGCGACCGGGCACGGGTCCGGGCGGGCGCCCCGTTCGCGCCTGCGCGCCCCGTCTGACGGGCTCGTCTGGCCGGCAATGGCCACCGGCCCCTGCGTTGGGGCATGGAGACCAGGAGGGCCGCCATCGTCCGCTCCTTCCGGCAGCCACTGGCCATTGAACAACGCCCCATTCCACGCCGCCCGGGCCGGCGTGAGGCGCTGACGCCCCGGAAAGGGAGATCGCCGCAGCCGGCGTGGTCTGCATGCGGGCGGGAGGGCGACCGCTCTCTCCCGTGAACGAGGTCCCTCGCCCATCGCAGAACTGCTATAGGCGGTCGGTCCGCTCCCACCGAGGAAAATTCATGATCCACGAGAACATCCTCTCCGCGATTGGTCACACCCCGCTGGTCAGACTCAACAAGCTGGTCGGCCCGAACGACGCGACCGTGCTGGTGAAGTGCGAGTTCATGAATCCGGGTGGCGCCATCAAGGACCGGATGGCGCTGCACATCCTCAACAAGGCGGAGCGCGAGGGGAAGCTGAAGCCCGGCGGGACGATCGTCGAGAACACCTCGGGCAACACCGGGATGGGCGTGGCGCTGTGGGCCGCGGTGAAGGGCTACAAGTGTGTCTTCACCATGCCGGACAAGATGAGCATGGAGAAGATCAACCGGCTCAAGGCGCTGGGCGCGCAGGTGGTGGTCACGCCGACCAACGTCCCCGCCGACTCGCCGCAGAGCTACTACGAGACCGCCAGGCGCATCGCGCGCGAGACGCCGGGCGCGTTCTACCTGAACCAGTACCACAACCCCGACAACATCGAGGCGCACTACCTGTCGACCGGCCCGGAGATCTGGGCGGACACCGACGGGAGGTTCGACATCTTCGTCGCCGGGCTGGGCACCGGCGGGACGATGAGCGGCGCCGGCAGGTTCTTCAAGGAGAAGAACAAGAACATCCGCAACATCGGCGTGGATCCGATCGGCTCCGTCTACGAGGGCTACTTCAAGACCGGGAAGATCGGCGAGCCGCACGTCTACAAGGTCGAAGGCATCGGCGAGGACATGCTGTGCGGGGCGATGGACTTCAGCGTGCTCGACGACATCCGGCAGGTCGACGATCGCCAGTCGTTCATCGCCGCGCGCCGGCTGGCGCGTGAGGAGGGCATCTTCGCCGGTGGCTCCTCCGGTTCTGCGGTGCACGTGGCGGTGGAGGTGGCGAAGGAGGTCGGCAAGGGCAAGACCATCGTCACCGTGCTGCCCGACTCCGGGAACAGCTACATCTCCAAGTTCTACTCGGATGAGTGGATGCGGGATAACGGCTTCCTCCTCGAGGAGAAGGGCCCGGGCACGGTGCGCGACGTGATGAACGCGCGGCCCCACGACGTCATCTCCGCGAAGAAGGGCGACCGGATCGGTACGGTGGTGGAGACGCTCCGCGAGCACCAGATCAGCCAGATGCCAGTGCTGGACGGGACTACCGGCAGGGCGGTGGGCATGGTCGCGGAGATCGATCTGCTCAACGCGATGGTGTCCGGCGGCCACAAGCTGACCGATCCGATCGACCCCATCGTCGCGCCGATGCAGGGCGTGGTCTCGCCGGGCGCGTCGATCCAGCGGCTCCGGGAGATCTTCGCCCAGGGCAACGTCGCGGTGGTGAAGGACGGAGACCGGGTGATCGGCATCGTCAGCCAGATGGACCTGATCGAATACCTGGCGCAGCGCGCGGAGTGATTCGGGCGCGACCCCGTACCCCGGTCGCTACGCGGAAGGACTCCACTCCTCGGAGAGCCCCTGGGCCCATGGCAGGGGTGGCCGAGGGATGGCCGGACCGCAGCCTGCTGGGATCCGCAACGGCTCCGGGAGCAACGTGGACTGCGGCGGCGCTGAGTGCCCGCTGTGTCGAAACGATGGCGCGGCATCGGCTGTGGCAGGAGCTGCGCGACGAAGTGTGCGAACGGCCACACGGGCGGCTGGCCCTCCCCACGGCCCGCTCGTGGAGTCGAGCCGAAATAACATCGACGCCCAGTACCTCCCGGACGAAGGCCTCCGGAAAGCGAACGCGACCCTCAGCGGCAGATCACGCCGTTGCCCTCGGCGTGACAGGACTCCCCCGCGGGACAGACCTGGTCGGTGTCGAGCCGGAGCCCCTCCGGGGTCTCACGACAGACGCCGATCTTCCCGTCCGCCGTGCAGGCGACGTTGCCGCCACCCGGCGGGAGCGTGCACTCCGGCGGATGCGCGTCGAAGCAGTCGACGATCTCGCTGTCGTTGCTCGTGATGACCGTCCGGCAGGTCTTCGACACGCCGAGGGATGCGCCGAGTCGGGCGCAGTCGCGCGTGACGTACTCTTCGTGCTCGCAGTCGAGCTCGTTGCGGCAATGCGTCGTGCAGCCCATCACCTTGTCGCCATCGCACCAGCGATCGCGCGCGCACAGGCCCGGGCCGCTGCCCGGGTAGCACGACAAATGCGTGATGGCCGCGCCGGCGATCACCGCGAGCAGTCCGGGCCTGGTCCTCATCAGGGCGCCTGGAGCTCGTCCAGCGGATAGCCGTCGCTCTCCAGCACCTCCTTCGCCAGCCGGCGCTTGGCTTCGATCACCTTCGTTGGCCAGTCCATCCGGAGCTTGTTGAGCAGATCCAGATGCTCGTTGAGGTTCGCCGGATCGCAGATGTCCATCAGTACGTGGCGGCCGGTGTGGACCACGAAGCCATAGGCACGCGGGGCGTACGCGGTGAGGAACTCCCGGGCGATGCGGGCCCGGCGTTCGTCGCTCCCGGCGGCGATCTGCGAGACCCGCTGCACCACCGAGTCGAGCGCGTAGGTCCGCGCGACCATGTCGGCGATCTCGCCCAGGATCTCCTGCTCCTCGGCGACGTTCACGTGGTACGTCTCGCCGGCGACCTGCATCACGTACAGCGTGATCCACTTGCAGAACTCGGCGACCTGCCGCTCCACGCCGAAGGCGCCCAGCTTCGCTCTGGGGATGTCCCCCGCCTGCAGGCGCTCGCGTACCGCCAGGGACTGCTCCATGAGCGGGATCTGCCCCTTCACCGCCCGCTTGAGCAGCGTGCCGGGGACGATCAGCCGGTTGATCTCGTTGGTGCCCTCGAAGATGCGGTTGATGCGCGAGTCGCGGAAGATCCGCGCCACGTCGTAGTCCTCGATGAAGCCGTAGCCGCCGTGGATCTGCACCGCCTCGTCGGCGCAGAAGCTCAGCACCTCCGATCCGAAGAACTTGATGATCGACGCCTCGACCGAGAACTCCTCGATCGCGTCGATCTTCTCCGCCGGCGTGTGCGCGCTCTGGAGCGCGTCCTCCACCAGCCCGATGGTGCGGTAGCCGATCGTCTCGCCCACGAAGATCGCCAGCGCCATCTCCGCCAGCTTGTTGGCGACGAGGCCGAACGAACCGATGGGCTTACCGAACTGCTGGCGCTCCTTCGCGTACTTCGCCGCCAGCTCGAGCGCGTACTTGGACGCGCCGACCGTGCCGATCCCCAGCTTCATCCGGCCGATGTTGAGGGTGTTGAAGGCGATCTTGTGCCCCTTGCCGATCTCCCCCAGCACGGCGTCGATCGGGATCTTCGCGTCCTCGAAGCTGAGCGTGCAGGTGCTCGATCCGCGGATGCCCATCTTGTGCTCTTCCGGACCCACCACCAGGCCCGGCGTCTCCCGGTCCACGATGAACCCGGTGAACTTCTCGCCGTCCACCTTGGCAAACACGGTGAACACATCGGCGAACCCGGCGTTGGTGATGAACTGCTTCGAGCCGTTGAGCACCCAGTGCTTTCCATCCGCGCTCTTCACCGCCCGGGTCTTCGCGGCCAGCGCGTCGGATCCCGACGAGGGCTCCGTCAGCGCGTACGCCGCCAGCTTCTGTCCGGTGGCGAGGAGCGGCAGGTACTTCTGCTTCTGCGCCTCGGTGCCGAAATAGACGATCGGCATGGTGCCGATGCCGGTGTGCGCGCCGAGCGAGACCGAGAACGATCCCAGCCGCGAGAACTGCTCGGCCAGCAGCATCGACGCGATCTTCCCCAGCCCTAGGCCGCCGTATTCGGTGGGGATGTCCACCATCAGCACCCCCAGCTCGCCCGCCTTCTTGAGCAGCGTGGGCATCAGCCCGGGCTTCTTCGCCTCGAGCTCCTGGATGCGCGGGAGGATCTCCTGGTTGGAGAAGTCGCGCGCGGACCGGGCAAGGGCGCGCTGGTCTTCGGTGAAGCGTTCGGGCGCCATCACTTCGCGGGTGCCAGCCTCCTCCCACAGGAAGCTGCCGCCGCGCGCCGGCGCGCCGTTCATGTCGGGTGATTGCATGGCCCAAAGCGTAACGCGGGACGCGGGCTCCCGCGCGGATCGCGTGTGCGATCAGCCCACGGACGGGGGCGTGCTCGGGGCGGTGGCCCCCGGCTGGGCGGTGACGATCGCCCCCACGGCGTAGACCGCGAAGGAGAGGATGAAGCCGGTGAACCACGCGTACGGGTAGATCGCGTCGAAGACGTTCGGCGGGCCGTCGAACGCGCCCGCGCTCTTGAGGAACCCCGGGACGTTGGGCAGAACGCCCACCACCAGCGCCACCATCGCCACCCGGTTGAAGCGCCTGTAGCGCCCGTCCAGCCGGTACAGATCCGCCACGTCCAGCTCGCGCCGGCGGATGACCCAGTAGTCGGCGATCATGATCCCGGCGATCGGCCCCAGGAGTGCGGAGTAGCCGATCAGCCAGTTGAAGATGTACGCGCTCGCGGACGAGAGCAGCTTCCACGGCATGATCAGGATCCCCACGATCCCGGTGATGAGACCGCCGGTCTTGAAGGAGATCGCCCTCGGCGCGAGGTTGGCGAAGTCGTTGGCGGGGCTCACGACGTTCGCAGCGATGTTCACCGACACGGTCGCAAGGCCGATCCCCACCAGCGCCAGCACCGCCACCAGAAGGCGCAGCCCGGCGGAGGCAAGCAGCGGCTCGGCCATCCCCGGCGGCGGCGTGGACGAGGTCAGCTGAGAGAGCACGTACTCGGGCTTCCACAGCTCCTCGAGCGGAGCGCCGCGGAGGATCGCGCTGGTCGCGCTGGTGATGATCACCCCCATCGCGCTGAAGGCGATCATCGTGGTGGGCAGCCCCAGCGTCTGCCCCAGCATCTGCTCCTTCTGCCCGCGCCCGAACCGGGTGAAGTCCGGGATGTTCAGGGACAGCGTGGCCCAGAAGCCGATCATCCCGGTCAAGGACGGGATGAACACCTTCCAGAACGCGCCCACGGTGGCGAACTTGGAAGGCTGATCCAGCATCGGCCCGACGCCGCCGGCGCGCGACACCGCCCACCCCAGCAGCACTGCCGCCATCACCAGCACGAGCGGCGCAGCCCAGTTCTCGAACACGCGCACCGCGTTCATGCCGCGGAAGATGATGAAGATCTGCAGGCCCCAGAAGAGGAGGAAGGTGATACCGCTCGGCAGCGACAAGCCGAGGAGCGAAAAGCCCCCGCCCAGCGTCCCGAAGCCCGGCCAGAGCGCGATGATGAACTGCTTCACCGCCTCGCCGCCGATGAAGGTCTGAATCCCGAACCAGCCGCACGCGACGATCGCCCGCAGCACCGCCGGGACGTTCGCGCCCACGGTGCCGAACGACGCGCGCGCGAGCACCGGGAACGGGATGCCGTACTTCGTGCCCGGGTGCGCGTTCAACAGAATCGGCACCAGCACGATGATGTTGCCGAGGCCGATGGTGAAGAGCGCCTGCCACCAGTTCATCCCCACCGCGACCAGCCCGCCGGCCAGCATGTACGTCGGGATGCAGTGGGCCATGGAGATCCACAGCGCCGCGAAGTTGTAGGTCGTCCAGTTCCGCCGCGCCGCCGGCACCGGCGCGAGGTCGCCGTTGAACAGCGGCGACTGCACGATGTCCGGCGGGAGCGCGGCGAGCGCCTCCTCTGCCAACTTCGGGTCGTGCATGGAACGGCCCTCCTCGTCCAGGGATGACGCGCGCGAACCCCGCGGCCGCTACGCCTGCTTCGGAGCCTTCTTCGCTCGTACCGCCGCCGTAACGTCCAGCCCGCCCGGCACGAAGTCGGTCCCCTTCGTCACACGGTCGTTCCAGGTCTCGCCCGGCGGCCGGTCGGATGGGACCTGCTTCATGGAGATGGTCCCCGGCACCGGGCAGACCAGCGCGCAGAGGTTGCAGCCGATGCACTCGTCGTCGTCGACGAACGGCACGCGCGCGCCGGGCGTCCCGGCCTTCGCGGTCACCACCCGGTCGGGTATCTCGCGCGGGAGGTGCGTGTGACCGGCCCTCCGGGCCTCCTCTTCGGACCGGCCGGGGAGGTGGATGCACTGGTGCCCGCCGTCCATGCACGCGACGTAGCAGAGCTGGCACCCGATGCAGGTCCGCTCGTCGATGTCCGCGACGACCCGGTACGAGAGATCGAGCTCGCCCCACTCCTTGTACTGGGGCACCGCGCGACCACGCAGCTCGGAGACGGACCGCATCCCCTTCTCGTCGAGGTAGTCGTTCAGCCCCTCGATCATGTCCTCCACGATCCGGTAGCCGTAGTGCATCACCGCGGTGCACACCTGGACGCTGGTGGCGCCCAGCGCGATGAACTCCGCCGCGTCGCGCCAATTGGAGATGCCGCCGATCCCCGAGAGCGTCAGCTTCGAACACTCCGGGTGCCGCGCGAGCTGGGAGAGCAGGTGCAGCGCGATGGGCTTGACCGCCGGGCCGCAGTAGCCGCCGTTGGTGGAGGCGTTGCCCACCTTCGGCAGCGGCACGAAGGTGTCGAGGTCCACGCCGACGATTGACTTCACCGTGTTGATCAACGACGCCGCCGGCGCGCCCGAGCGGACCACCGCCTCGCCGGGCTCGGTGATGTCGCCGACGTTCGGGGTGAGCTTGACGATGACCGGCGTCTTCGCGAACTCCACCGCCCAGGAGGCGATCTCCTGTAGGACCCTCGGCTCGTTGCCGACCGCGCTGCCCATCCCGCGTTCGCACATCCCGTGCGGGCAGCCGAAGTTGAGCTCGAGCAGATCCGCGCCCGCGTCCTCGACCTTGTGGATGATCTCCCGCCACTCCTCCTTCGTCTCCACCATCAGCGAGGCGATGACGGTGTGCTTCGGGTAGCGCTTCTTCACCAGCCGCATCTCGCGGAGGTTCACCTCCAGCGGGCGGTCGGTGATGAGCTCGATGTTGTTGAGCCCCATCAGGCGGGTGTTCCCGTAGTCCACGCCACCGAAGCGGGAGGACACATTGACGATGGGGTTCCCGAGCGTCTTCCACACCGCGCCGCCCCAGCCCGCGTCGAAGGCGCGCATGATCTGGTCGCCGGTGTTGGTGGGCGGCGCAGAAGCCAGCCAGAAGGGGTTCGGGCTGCGGACGCCGCAGAAGTCGATGGACAGATCAGCCATCCAGAGTGCTCCCGGAAGAAGTGACCAACCACTCACCAGCCACTACGAACCGCCGCGTCGAGCGGCCGCTAAGGCCGTCCGCTCAACGCAGCGACGATGTCGCGCACCGCGGTCCGCGCCTCCGCCGCCGCGTTGACGACTTCCTTGCCGCCGTTGACGCAGTCCCCGCCGGACCAGACCTTCGGGTTGCCGGTACGGTGCGTCTTCGGGTCGACGACCACCCGCCCCTTCGCGTCCAGCTGCACGCCGGGGAACGCCAGCGCCACCTGCGTCGCGCGGTTCTGGCCGATCGCCACCGCCACCAGGTCCGCGGAGATCACCTCGTCGGTCCCGGGCAGCGGGCGCCCGCCCTCGGTGCGCTGCACGCGCACGCCCGTCACCTTCCCCGCCTCGTCGCGGAGCACTGCCACCGGCTGCCGGTTCTCGATCAGCCGGACGCCGTCCTTGCGCGCGCCGTCGAGCTCGTGGCGATAGCCGGACATCTCCGCCTCGCTGCGGCGGTAGACCATGTCCACCTCCACGCCGAGCAGCGACAACTCGTGCGCGATGTCCAGCGCCGTGTTCCCACCGCCCACCACCACCGCCCGCTTCACGCCGCCCAGCGCGAACCCCGGCTGCGCCTTGATGCGCTCGATCAGATCGACCGCACCCCACACGCCGGGGCCGTCCTCCCCTTCGATGCCGATCTTCGAGTCCGCGCCCAGGCCCAGCCCGAGGAACACCGCGTCGTACTGGGAGATCAGCTCCTCGGCGGAGATCTGCCGGGGCCCGCTGGCGCGGCCGCCCACCACCTCGACCCCCGTGCGCAGCTCGATGTCGCCGAGCGAGAGGATCCACTCCAGCTCGCGGATCGCGTCCGGGCCTTTCATCTTGTACGGCGCGATGCCCAGGGTGTTGAGCCCGCCGGGGAGCTCCTTGCGTTCGAAGATGACACAGGTGTGCCCCTCCAGCGCCAAAAGGCCCGCCGCGGCGATCGACGCCGGCCCGCTGCCCACCAGCGCGATCTTCTTCCCCGTGCGCGGATTCGGCTGGAACAGCCGGGGCGCCTTCTCCAGCGTCGTCTCCACCGCGAAGCGCTGCAACCGGCCGATCTGGATCGGCTCGCGGCCCCAGAGGTTGTAGACGCACGCGCCCGCGCAGAGCACCTCCACCGGACACGCCTGCGCGCAGGAGGCGCCGAGGATGTTGGCGGAGAGGATGGTCCGCGCCGCACCCTTCGTGTTCCCGGTGGCGATCTTGTGGATGAAGGTCGGGATGTCGATGCCGGTCGGGCACGCCGCGATGCACGGCGCGTCCGAGCAGTAGAGACAGCGGTTCGCCTCCGCCACCGCCTCGGCGGCGTCATAGCGGGGCTTCTTGTCGTCGAACTTCTCCTCGAGGCGTCCCGGAGGCAGCGCCGGCCGCGGCTGCATCACGCGCATCAGTTCGCCCCCATCGCCGCGAAGGATTCGTCGAGGATCTTCAGCGACTCCTCCACCTCCGACGCCGTAACGTTCAGCGGCGGGGCGATCCGCACCGTGTTCCCGTACAGGCCGCCCTTGCCGATGAGCAGGTTGCGCTTCTTCGTCTCCTCGAACAGGCGCAACGTGGCCTTCGGGTTCGGGGTGCGGTCCTTGATCGTCTCGTCGACGACCAGCTCGATCGCCTGCATCAGGCCCATGCCGCGGACATCACCGATCGTCTTCGGGTACTTCTTCTGGATCCGCTCCAGGCCCACGCGGAGCTCCTCGCCGCGGCGCGCGGCGTTCTCCACCAGCCGGTGCTCTTCGATCTCGTCCAGCACCGCGCTCGCGGCGGCGCAGCTGACCGGGTTGCCGCCGAAGGTGGAGATCGTCGAAGCCTTGAAGGCATCCGCCACGAACGGCGTGGCCAGCGTGGCCGCCAGCGGCAGGCCGTTGGCGATGCCCTTGGCCATGGTCATGATGTCCGGCTCCACGCCGGACATCTGCGCGCCCCACATCTTCCCGGTGCGGCCGAAGCCGGTCTGCACCTCGTCGATGATCATCAGCCCGCCGTACCGGCGGACGATCTCCGCGGCGATTTCCAGGTACTCCTTCGGCGGCACGATGAAGCCGCCCACGCCCTGGATCGGCTCGGCGAGCATCCCGGCGATGCGCCCGGTGGTGGTGGTCCGGATGAGCTCCTCGATGTCCCGCGCGCACTGCACGCCGCAGCTGCTCGGCTCGAGCTTGAGCGGACAGCGATAGCAGTACGGCGACATCGCGTGCTTGATGCCCGCCACCTGCGTGGGGACCGACCGGTAGTTCGAGTGCGCAGTGAGCGACTGCGCCAGCATCGACCGGCCGGAGTAACCGTGGCGGAGCGCGATCACCTCCAGGTTCCCGGTGGCGACCTGCGCCAGGTTGACCGCGGTCTCGTCTGCCTCGGTGCCGGACGCGGTGAAGAACACCTTCTTGAGGTTGCCGGGCGCGAGCTTGATCAACTTCTCCGCCAGCTCGACCATCGGCACCGTCGGGTACAGCGTAGAGACGTGCGAGAGGCGCTGAACCTGCTGGATGATCGCGTTGTTGACGCGCTCGTTCGCGTGCCCGACCGAGACGGTGAGAATGCCGCCAAAGAAGTCCAGGTAGGTGTTGCCGTCGAGGTCCTTGATCCGCGCGCCCTTCCCCTCGTGAAGGACCACCGGCTCCTGGTAGTAGTTCGCTACCGCCGGGAGCATGTACTCCTTGTGCTTCGCGCGAATCGTCTTCGAGTCCATCGACGCTCCTTGCCGTGCGGGGGACGCCGCTCTGTCAGTGTGGAAGAGTCGTACATAGTCCCGTTCGCGAAGCGGGGTCAAAACGGCCC
Source organism: Myxococcaceae bacterium (assembly GCA_019686135.1). Taxonomy (GTDB): domain Bacteria; phylum Myxococcota; class Myxococcia; order Myxococcales; family Myxococcaceae; genus JADGHL01. Next base: position 24,024 of record JADGHL010000040.1, read on the forward strand.
CCCGTCACGGCCACGAATGACCGCGTTCGAACGCTCCGCCCTTTGGAGGGGTTCAGGGCGCGCAGCTGATGTTCGGGATGTTCGTGGCGATGAACGGCGTGACGCAGAACGCTCCGGCTTCCGAGGCCTGCGGAAGGGTGCAGCACTCGGTGTAGCTATTGAGCGGGTTCCCGCTGGCGTAAGGCGCGCAATCGGCGCGTGCGTGGCACCGCACGATCTGCGCCTGGGTGTCGCAGGAGAGCGGGATGTTGGGCGTACAGGTCGCGCTGCACGAGGCGATGGCGCTTTCAGGCGGGCAGTTGGGCAGCGTCCCCGGCCCGGTGGTCAGCGTGCCACAGCAGACCGGCGTCCCGCCGTCGCAGTCCTCCGGGCCGTCGCAGGCGAAGACCACGCCCGCGTCGCCGCAGCTCGGCGCGCACGTGAAGGTCGCCGTGCTCCCGTTGAAGTCGCCGCAGCACACGTCGCCGTTGAGGCACACGTCGGTGCCGCACGGGATGCCCTCGAAGCCGGCGTCCGCCGGGCCCGCATCGATGGCGCCCCCATCGACACCCGCGTCCGCTTCTCCCCCATCCATGAAGACGCCGCCGTCCTCACCCGCGTCCATGCCGGCGTCGCTGCCAGCGTCCATCCCGGCGTCGACCCCCGCGTCGATGCCCGCATCCGTGCCGGCATCCATCCCTGCGTCACCGCCTCCACCACCGCCCGCGTCGACGCCCGCATCCGGAGGGACCGGCGCCGGGCCGCTGCACGCCCCCACGCCCACAGCAGTCACGGCACACAGACTGAACACCAGCGCACGCAATGACGAGCCGTTCATCCGATTCCCTCCCGAAAAAGTGGGCAGAGCATCCCCTCTCCGGTTGCGCCGCGGCAAGTCAACGAACGCACGGGGCGCGAAGCGTGACGGCGCCTGACCACGAATCGCTGCGCGGTCGCGGAGGACGGCAACGGCCTTCGGCCGACGAGCATCCAGACAGCGGCGGCCCCGGACCTGCGACGGCCACGCTTCATCCGCGCCCAATTGGTGGGTGGATCCGCCAGTGCTTTGAATCACACGATCACGCGCCCGGTGCCGAGCCGGATGACGGAGCACACTTCAGCGCCCGCCTGAGCACGTGGAGTGCTGTGCGCGCTGACCACGTCAAGGAACGGATCAACCCGCGCGCAAATCGCAGCAGGTCAGGTCGCAGCGGCCCGCCGGCGGCGCAACGATTCGGTGGCGACCCAGCTGGCGATGGCGAGGCCCGCCTGGGGCGGGAGGTTGACGAACCGTGCCCCCACGCCGCGCTTACCCGTGGCTCCCTCGCGGCCGAGCCACCGGACCTCGGCGCAGACGTCGATCGGCCCGGGGGCACCGGGGAGCAGGAGCCGTGCGTCGATGAACGAGCCGACCGGCAGCGGTCGATCCAGCTCCATCCGCATCCCGCTCAGGGAGAGATCGCGCAGCGTGGCGACCGGCTCGCCGTCGCCCTTGATCACCGCCGGGCAGTCGCAGCTCACGCGCGGCATCTGACGGCGCTCGGCGCCGGCGCCCTCGGCGTAGCGGTCGAGCAGCGCGAACTCCTCGGCGAGGAGCGCCTCCACCAGGTCGCGCGCGGTCATCCACTGCTGCAGCGTGGCCGGACTTCCGGCGCCGGCCTCGAGCGGCGCGAGCGACTGACGCACGGACCGCTCGAACGACTCCAGCTCGCGGGCGAAGGCGCGGACGCGGTCGGCGCGCTCCGGCTGCCCACGCACCGCGTCCAGGCGGGCCAGCTCCGGGAGCACCGTGCGTTCGAAGGCGATGTGCCCCAGCAGCACCGCCGACAACTTCCGCGCCGCGATGGCCACCTCAGCGGGGCGGCCGGCATGGACAGCCGCCGCCACCGAGAAGAGCAGCCGCTGGATCTGGAAGTGCTCGGAGCGGAGCTGCTCGATGAGGAGTTTCACGGTGCCATCCTTCCATCAGCTGCGCGGCGAGCGGCGCAGGTACTTCCCTGCCCCGGCCCTGCCGGTGAACTTCCCCCCTTCGACGATGATATTGCCGCGCGAGATGACGATCTCGGTCATCCCCTTGGTGGTGCGGCCCTCGTAGGGATTGTAGTCGGCGCGGCTGTGGTGGGTCGCCGCGCTCCAGTGGGTCGACTGGTTCGGATCGAACACCACCAGGTCCGCGTCCGAGCCCGGGGCGATGGTCCCCTTGCGCGGGAACATGCCGAAGATCTTCGCCGGCGCGGTGGAAGCGATCTCCACCCAGCGGTTGAGCGAGATGTTCCCGGGGACGACACCGCCGTCGAACAAAAGGCTCATCCGCGTCTCCACGCCGGGCGCGCCGTTGGGGATCTTCGAGAAGTCGTCCTTGCCCAGCTGCTTGTCGGTCTTCATGCAGAACGGGCAGTGATCCGTGGAGACGACCTGCAGGTCGTTGTTGCGCAGGCCGCGCCACAGATCCTTCTGCGTGTGCTTCGCGCGCAACGGCGGTGACATCACGTACTTCGCTCCGCCGAAGCCCGGCTCTTCGTAGTTCTCGTAGGAGAGGAAGAGGTACTGCGGGCAGGTCTCCGCGTGGACCGGCAGCCCGCGGTCGCGGGCCTCGGCGACTTTCTCCAGCGCCTCGGCGGCGGAGAGGTGGACGATGTACACCGGCACATCGGCGATCTCCGCCATGCAGATGGCCCGGTAGGTGGCCTCCGCCTCGGCGCGGGCCGGACGGGTGAGCGCGTGCCACTTCGGCGCCTTGTGTCCTTTGGCGATCGCCTGTTGGGTGAGGACGTCGATGACGCCGCCGTTCTCCGCGTGCATGGAGATGGTGGCGCCGATTTCGCCGGAGCGCTGCATCGCGCGGAAGATCGACGCGTCGTCGAGCATGAACACGCCCGGATAGGCCATGAACAGCTTGAAGGAGGTGACGCCCTCCTTGACCATGTCGCCCATCTCGCGGCCGAGCGAGTCGTTGTACTCGCGCATGATCATGTGGAAGCCGTAGTCGATGGTGGCCTTGCCCTCGGCCTTGCCCATCCAGGTCTCCCACGCCTTGCGCAACGACGATCCGCGCTCCTGGATCGCGAAGTCCACGATGGTGGTGGTGCCGCCGAACGCCGCCGCCTTCGTGCCGGTCTCGAAGTCGTCCACCGAGTAGGTGCCGCCGAACGGCATGTCCATGTGCGTGTGCACGTCGATGCCGCCGGGGATGACGTACTTCCCCTTCGCGTCGATCGTCCGATCCGCCTTCACCTGAAGGTCGGTGCCGATCATGGAGATCCGCTCGTTCTCCACGAAGATGTCGCCCACATACGTGTCGACCGCCGTGACAATCGTGCCGTCCTTGATGAGCAGAGTCCGGTTCACCAGACCAACCTCCAGAAAAGGGTCCTACAAACGCCGAACGACGAACCACCAACGAGAACGACGAATGCGGCTGCCTACGGCAGCTGCCGCAGCATGTCGCCGTAGGTCTCCGGGCGGCGGTCGCGGAAGAACTGCCAGGTGCGGCGGACCTCTTCGATTATGTCGAGGTTCATCTCCGCGACGACCAGCTCGTCCTTGTCCTCGCTGCCCATGGCGAGGAAGTTCCCGCGCGGATCGCAGAAGTACGACGTCCCGTAGAACTTGCCGATGTTCCACGGCGCCTCGGTGCCGACGCGGTTGGACGCGGCGATGAAGTAGCCGTTGGCGACCGCGTGGGCCGGCTGCTCCAGCTTCCACAGGTACTGCGAGAGTCCGGCGACGGTGGCGGACGGGTTGAAGACGATCTCCGCGCCGTTGAGGCCCAGAAGTCGCGCGCCCTCGGGGAAGTGGCGGTCGTAGCAGATGTACACGCCGATGGTGGCGTAGCGGGTCTTGAAGACCGGGTAGCCGAGGTTGCCGGGCTTGAAGAAGAACTTCTCCCAGAAGCCGTTGGTGTGCGGGATGTGGTTCTTCCGGTACATCCCCAGGTAGCTGCCGTCGGCGTCCACCACGGCGGCGGTGTTGTAGTAGACGCCCGCCATCGCGCGCTCGTAGATGGGGATGATCATCGCCATCTGGTACTTCTTCGCGTAGGCGCTGAGCTTTTCGACGGTGGGCCCAGGAATCGGCTCGGCGATGTCGCACCACTTCGGATCCTGCGAAGGACAGAAGTACGGGGCGTTGAACACCTCCTGCAGACAGAGGATCTGCACGCCCTTCTTCCCCGCCTCCTCGATGAACGGCAGGTGCTTTTCGAACATCGCGTCCCGGATCGTCTCGACCTTCGCGTTCGGGTCGTTGATCGGGTTCGAGCACTGGATCAGACCGCCGATGACCTTACGTGCCATCCGTTCCCTCGCAGGCAGTGAGTGAGTGGAAGTCTGCCGAATTAGCCTACTCGGCGACTGCGGGTCAAAAGCGCCCCGGGGATTGCGGCAAGCCCGGCGAGCGTTAGCGTCAACGCGTGTCGATCATCCGCTCGCTGATCCGCCTGGTGGATCCAATCCAGCACCGTGAAGAAGAGGCGAAACACAAGCGCTGGATGCAGCAGTTCGCCACGCCGGATCCGGACGATGGCGATCCGCCCGAAGAAGCCAGCCTGATGCAGGACGTCCCCATCCCCCGGCGCTGCCGGGTCTGCGGCCGCGTCGAGAAGGAGGCCCGCTACTGCCCCGACTGCCTGGCGGACACCCTCACGCCGATCTGATCCACACGGCGGCTTGTCCCATGCGTAATGCCGATGGTGCGGCTGCGTCCATGGAGACAGAACCCGACCAGGAGAGTTCCATGAGTCACGCCAGAGCCATCGTCGAAAGCTTCCTCGACGCCTACCACCGGGGCGATGAGAAGCGCGCCCGGGCACTCCTTGCCGACGACTTCGCGTTCATCGGTCCCGCGGTCCGCTACGACAACGCCGACAGGTACCTCAAGTCCTCGGCGCACGTGGCCGCCGGCTTCCGGGGGCTGGAGATCCAGCGGATGTTCGAGGACGGCGACGACGTCTGCGTCTTCTACGTGCTGCGCGTGAACGCCGAGCCCTACGCAATGCCGATGGCGGAGTGGTTCCAGCTCACCGGCGACCGCATCTCGGCGATCCGGTTGATATTCGACACCGGCCCGTTCGTCGCCCCGCGGCGCGAGTCGAAGGAGACGGCGATCGACCCGGTCTGCCAGATGGTCGTGGACAAGCGCTCGCCCCCGGCGACCTGGGTGCACCTTGGGGAGACCTACTACTTCTGCAACCCCGGCTGCGCGGAGGCGTTCAGGAAGGATCCGGAGGCGTATCTCCGTCCATCCTGAAGCGCTCCGGCTCACCGGCGCTCCGTCGGGTCGCCCTTCTGACGATTGAGCTCTGCCGCCTGGCGGATCAGGTGGTCGAGCTCTTCGATCGGCACGTTCTCCGGGTCGGTGATCTTCACGTGCTTCATCCGGTCGCCGGTCCCCTCGAGGATCCCGTACGGATCCTCCAGCTCGGCGCCGCGCCAGAAGCCGAAGCCGACGTGCCGGCAGAACGGCTTCATCCACGCGAACGGTCCGTTGAGCTCGTAGACCGGCTGGCCCCACTTGATGCACTCGTTCGCCTCCGGAACTGCGGTCTTCACGGTCATCCGGAGCTCGGCCATCACCCCCTTCCACGGGGGCGGGACCTTCTGGGCGATGAAGTCTTCGACCGTCATCTCCCGCTTCTGGAGCGGCTTGCGGGCCGGCGAGGGACCCACGCGCCCGGGCGCCGCCTTCGAGCGCGCGGTCTTCTTCGCGGTCGTCTTCTTCGTCGTCTTCTTTTTCGGTGCCGTCTTCTTCCTCGATGCCCTGGTCGCCATGGAGCCGGGGACACTAGGCACGGGTCAGGCGGCCTTCAACGCCGTCGCGAGATCGTCGATCAGATCCTGAGCGTCCTCGATCCCCACCGAGAGCCGGATGAAGCCGTCGGTGATGCCCAGCTTCTGGCGCGTCTCCTTCGGCACCGAAGCGTGGGTCATGATCGCCGGGTGCTCGATGAGCGACTCCACGCCGCCCAGCGACTCGGCGCAGGCGAAGATCCTCACCGCCTTGAGGAAGCGCCTCGCCGCCTCCAGCCCGCCTTTGATCTCGAAGGTCATCATCCCGCCGAAGCCCTTCATCTGCTTCTTCGCCAGCGCGTGCTGCGGGTGCGTCGGCAGCCCGGGGTAGGTCACCTTCGCCACCTTCTCGTGCCCGGAGAGGAACTCGGCGATCTTGAACGCGTTCTCCTGGTGCCGCTGCATCCGCACGTGCAGCGTCTTCACGCCGCGCAGCACGAGGAACGAGTCCATCGGCGACGGCACCGCGCCGACCGCGTTCTGTAGGAAGTACATCCGATCCGCCAACGCCTTGTCGTTGGTGCAGACGAACCCGCCGATGCAGTCGGAGTGGCCGTTCAGATACTTGGTCGTCGAGTGGGTGACCACGTCGAAGCCGAAGTCGAGCGGCCGCTGGAAGTACGGCGTGAGAAAGGTGTTGTCGCAGACGGAGATCAGCTGATGCTTCTTCGCGATGCCGCTCATCCGCTCCAGGTCAATGAGCTTGAGCATCGGGTTGGTCGGCGTCTCCACCCACATCATCTTCGTCTTCGGCGTGATCGCCTTCTCCACCGCCGCCGCGTCGGTCATGTCCACCCACGAGAAGGAGATGCCCGCCCGCTGGAAGACCTTGTCGAAGAGCCGGAACGTCCCGCCGTACACGTCGTCGGAGACCACGACGTGGTCCCCCGCGTTCAGCAGGTGCATCAGCATGTCGCTGGCGGCCAGCCCCGAAGCGAACGCCAGGCCGTACTTCGCGCCCTCCAGCGCCGCGAGGCAGTCCTGCAGCGCGTGGCGCGTGGGGTTCTGCGTGCGGGAGTACTCGAAGCCCTTGTGCTCCCCCGGCCCCGCCTGGACGTAGGTGGACGTGTAATAGACCGGCGTCATGATCGCGCCGGTGGTGGGGTCGGGCTGCTGGCCTGCGTGGATGGCGAGCGTGTCGAATTTCATAGCGTGCGCACACTAATGGAAACGCAGCGGCGCGCCACCGGCAGTGTCAGGGCTCCTGTCGCGCCAGGCCCGGCACCACGAACACGTGGACGTTGAGCGTGTAGATGCCGGTCTTCGGCGCGAGCAGCACCTCGATCCCGCCGATCGCCCGCCCGTCGCCCTGGAACTTCCCCCAGTACAGGCGCCTCGTGGCGCCGATCGGCACGCCAGGGGTCCGCCGGGAGCCACCTTCGACCGCATGCGGCGGCTTGAACGGCACGGTCCGCGCGCCGCTGGCGTTCTCGTCGCCCTCCACGACCAGCTCGACCGGCGCCCAACCGGTCAGCCACTTCGCATCCCGAAGCGCCGCTTCGACGTCGGCGTCGAGCTTCTTCTCGCGGTCGGGCGCGTCCTCCGGCGCATGTGCGTAGTCGCGGAGCGCCTTGTCCAACTGTCCTTCGAGCAGCCGGAACTGCGCCGTGTGCCCCAGCATCACCGAACGCGCCCAGTTCTCGTCGATGGGCGGCGCCTTGCATCCGGCGACGGCGAACAGGCCAGCCGCGACCAGGAACGTGCGACCAAGCATCACGGTCCACCTATCACTTCTCCCCGAGGACCGCCGCGACCTTCTTGAGGTCTTCGATGAACTGCGCGGTCTGCGCGTGCCGCGCCCGGTCGTCGGGAGCGCGCAGAATCGACGAGGGGTGCACGGTCGCCATCACCCGGGGCGCGAGCGGCGAGGAGCGGATCCACTCGCCGCGCCGCTCCGTCACTCGGAAGCTTCTGCCGAGGAGCGCCTGCGCGGCGGTGGCCCCGAGGCAGACGATCAACTTCGGCGCAATCACCGCCAGCTCCGCGTCCAGCCACGGGCGGCAGGCGGTGATCTCCTTCTGGTTCGGCTTCTCGTGGAGGCGCCGCTTCCCCCGGGTCGCCGTCCATTTGAAGTGCTTCACCACGTTGGTGACGTACACGTCCCGACGATCGAGGCCGGCCGCCTCGAGCGCGTTGTCGAACAACGCGCCCGCCGGTCCGACGAACGGCCGGCCCATCAGATCTTCGCGATCGCCCGGCTGCTCGCCCACGAAGACGACCCGCGCGTCCTTCGGCCCCTCTCCGAACACCGTCTGCGTCCCGCGCTCCCAGAGGTCGCAGGCCTTGCAGTCCGCCGCGGCGGTGCGAAGTTTGGCGAGCGTCGGTCGCGACGGGACGAGCGGCGCCGCCGTGCCTTCGGCGAACGGTCCCTCCGGTCCGGGTGGGCGCTGGTTCGGCACGGTCCGAAGTTCCACACCTCGTGCGATGAACGCCACCTCCGCCTTCGAGAACCGTCTCAGGAAGAACGCTCGCCATTTCCGCAAATGGGCGAAGACCCATGGGCTGAGCGCGTACCGGATCTACGACCGGGACGTCCCGGAGTGGCCCTTCTCGGTGGACTGGTACGACGGGCGGGTGCAGCTCGTCGAATACCCGCGCCGACGGGCGATCCGCTCGGGCGAGGCCGCCGCGCTGCGCGACCAGGCGATCGAGGCGGTGGTCCGCGTCCTGGAGGTCTCGCACGCGCGGATCTACGTGAAGACGCGCGAGCCGAAGGTCTGGGGCCGAGAGCAGTACCAGCGCTTCGAACGCCACCCCGAACCGTTCGTCGTCACCGAACAGGGCCTCAAGTTCGAGGTCGACCTCGCCGCGCACCTGGACACGGGGCTCTTCCTCGACCACCGCATCACCCGCACGATCGTCCGCGATCAGGCGAAGGACACCCGCTTCCTCAACCTCTTCGCGTACACCGGGTCCTTCACCGTCTACGCCGCGGCCGGCGGCGCCCGGGAGCTGACGACGGTCGATCTCTCCAACACCTACCTGGACTGGGCGGAGCGGAACCTGCGCCTCAACCGGCTCTGGATCCCGGAGAAGCACCGGCTGATTCGCGCCGACGTGCTCGCCTGGCTGCGCGACCTCGCCGCCCGCGGGGACGAAAAGTTCGATCTGATCGTCCTCGATCCGCCCTCGTTCTCCACGTCCAGCCGGATGCACGGCAGCTTCGACGTACAGCGCGATCAGGTGAAGCTTCTCCGCGCGACCGCTGCGCTCCTGGCGCCACAGGGCACGCTCTACTTCTCGACCAACTTCCAGGGCTTCGAGCTCAAGCAGGCGCAGCTGCCGGAGCTTTCGTTCGAAGAGCTCACGCCGAAGACGATCCCCCCGGACTTCCACCACAAGGAGATCCACCGCTGCTGGCGCGTACGCCACGCCAGAGGAGCGTGAGTCCTTCAGCGCGAGAACAGCGCGTCGACGACGAACCAAACCACGGCCACGAGGCCGATCAATCCGAGCGCCACCTTCGTGCCGGGCTTGAGGCCCGTCTCCGGCGGGCCGAAGGAGGCGAACACCGCCTCCGGCACGCCCATCATCTCGCCCGCGTAGCGCGCCGTCGCCAGGAACGAATTCGCCACCACGCCGTCGTCCTGCGCGCCGAGCGTTCGCGACAGCTGCGGGTCGTAGAGCCGGGCGCCCGCCTCCTCGGCGAGCGCGGCGCCCTGTTGCACGAGCTCACGGATGAGGTCCAGCTTGTCGGAGAGCGGAACCCGGAGCTCGGTCGCCACGGTCGTACCGCCCTCCACCACCGCACGCACCTCCACCTCCCCCGCCTTCAACTTCCACACGCGAAAGCCGTCGCCCCGGTCCGTCACACCGCGCGCGGCGAGCGCGGCGTCGACCTTCGCCACCTCGTAAGGCAGCCCGGCCTGGGAGGTTTGAAGCAGCAACTCGTAGCGCACGGCCGTCGAGTATAAGCGCTCCTTGCATGGTGCTCAGGCGCGGCGAGATCGCGGTGACGGACGAGGTGGCGCGGTGACGCCGCGGAAGGAACACCGGAGGCGCGTGCGCCCGGAGCACCCCGTGCGCGTGGAGAAGCGCACCGGCCCCGGCGGCCAGCCGGAGGTGATGCTCACCCGCCGTGGCGTGGAGCGCTGGCGTGCGGGTCACCCGTGGATCTACCGCGCCGACCTGCAGGCGGATCCCGGCCTCAGCGGCGGCGAGGTGGTGCGGGTCGTCGACGGACGCGGGTGGCTCCTGGGCCAGGCGTTCTATTCGGCAGCGTCGAAGATCGCCCTGCGCTGGCTGAGCTGGGACGACACGCCGGTGGACGAGGCCTTCTTCCGCGAACGGATCGCCGCCGCCGACGAGCTGCGCCGGCGCGCGCTGCCGGGCGACACCACCTATCGCGTGGTGCACGGCGAGGCGGATCTGCTCCCCGGCCTGGTGGTCGATCGTTACGGCGATTACCTGTCCGCGCAGTTCCTCGTGAAGGGCACCGACGCGCGCAAGGAGCAGATCGCCGATGCCCTGATGGCCCACTTCGGCGCGAAGGGCCTCGTCAACCGCAGCGACGTGAACGTCCGCACGCTCGAGGGGCTGGAGCCCGAGAAGGGCATTCTCCGCGGCGAAGTCCCTCCGACCGTCGCGTACCAGGAGGGCTTCATCACGCTGCGGGCGGACCTGCTGCAGGGCCAGAAGACCGGCGCCTTTCTGGACCAGCGCGAGAACCACATCGTCGCCGGCCAGTACGCCTTTGGCGAGGCGCTCGATTGCTTCTCCTACGTGGGCGGCTTCGCGCTTCAGCTGGCCACCCGCGCGCAGAAGGTCACCGCGGTGGAGATCTCCGAATCGGCCGCGGCGCTGATCCGCGCCAATGCGGAAGCAAACCGACTCAACAACATCGACGTCGTGGTCGCCAACGCGTTCGACTTCCTCCGCGACGCGGTGGACGAAGACAGACGGTTCGACACCGTCGTGCTCGACCCGCCGTCCTTCGCGAAGAACAAGGCGTCCGTGGACGCGGCGCTGCGCGGCTACAAGGAGATCAACCTGCGCGCGATGCAGCTCATCAACCCCGGCGGGCTGTTGATCACCGCGAGCTGCACGTACCACGTCGACGATGCGGCCTTCGAGCAGATGCTGGCCAGCGCGGCGGCAGACGCGAAGCGGCGCGTGCAGATCGTCGAACGCCGTGGCGCCGGTAAGGATCACCCGGTCTTGTTGGGCATGCCCGAGTCCCGCTACCTCAAGTGCTTCGTGCTCCGGGTGAGCTGAGCGATGCGACCGGACGACGACGAGCGCGATCCGAAGACGTCCGGCCTGCCGCCGCGTCACCGGGTGCGGGCGGCGCTCGCGGCGTTGCGCGCGCTGTACCGGAAGGCGGACGCCGCCTATGCGCCGTTCTCCTGCCCCGCCTCGGGCGAGTGCTGTCAGCTTTCGGTCACCCGGCGCGAACCGTGGCTCTACCTCCCCGAGTGGCTGGCGCTGATGGAGCGCACCGGCGGCACCGTCCCGCCGCCACGCGCGGACGGCGGCTGTCCGTTCCTCGACGCCTCCGGCAGGCGCTGTTCGGTCTACGCAAACCGCCCCTTCGGGTGCCGGACCTTCTTCTGCGCGCGCGTGCGCGGTCCCGCCCGAGAGCCGATCGAGCAGATGGCCGCTCTCTCACGACAGCTCCGCGTCCTCGCCGAGAGCCTGGCGCCGGACGATGCGGCCCCCCAACCGCTCTCCGCCTGGGTGGCCCGCATCCTTATATAAGGCGCCCATGCGCTATCGGGTCCGCAACGAGCACGGCGAGCTCACCTTCGAATCCTTCGACGAGCTGAAACAGGCGGTGCGCCAGTCGCTCGTGGACGCCAGCGACGAGGTGCAGGAGGAAGGGAGCACCGTGTGGCGGCGGGCGGACTCGCTCCCCCGTCTGATGGCCGCGAAACAGGAGCGGCCGCCGCTCATGGAGTCCGAGGGCCGGTGGTACGTGATCGCCGCGCTGGTGCTGCTGGTCGGCATCGCGCTGACGCTCGCACTCACCCGGGCGCGGACACCGAGCCAGGCGCTGGTCGCCTTCGGGATCGTCTTCGCCCTCGCGCTCTTCGCGACGAGCATCTTCGTGTACTTCGCCGGCAGGAAGAAGCGCCGGTAGACGCACATCCGCACCGTTTGCCCCGGCGCACCCGGCCCCGAGGGGCTGTTGGACAGGTAGCGGATCCGGCGCGCGGGCCCATGGCGCCCAGGAGCCCGTCCCTACAATTGCCGCGCCCATGTCCCCCGCCTTCGAACAGGCCGGCTCCCTGCGCGCGTCGGCAGCTATGAGCTGATCCGGCTCATCGGCGAAGGCGCGATGGGGCGCGTCTATGAGGCGCGCCACACCCGGCTCGAGCGGACCGTGGCGATCAAGCTGCTCCGCCCGGAACAGGCGAAGGACGCGGGACTGGTGCAGCGCTTCTTCCAGGAGGCGCGGACAGTCAACCGGATCAACCACCCGCACATCGTGGAGATCAGCGACTTCATCGAGGACACCGACGACGAAGGCCGCCCGCGTGCCTGGTGCGTGATGGAGTTCCTCGAGGGTGAGACGCTGACGGCCATGCTCGCCCGCGGACCAATGCCGCTGGAGCGCGCGCTCCGGATCGCCGATCAGGTGTGCCGCGCGCTCTCCGCCGCGCACGGCGTGGGCGTCATCCACCGCGACCTGAAGCCGGACAACATCGTCATCACACGCGGGCCGGACGGGCGCGACTTCGCCAAGGTGCTCGACTTTGGCGTGGCCAAGCTGATGATGCCCGATCCGGCGATCCAGGCGGTGGAGACACACGAAGGCGTCATCGTGGGGACTCCGCGGTACATGCCGCCCGAACAGGCCGCCGGGCTGGAGGTCGATCCTCGCGCGGACATCTATGGCGTGGGCTGTCTGCTCTACGAGATGTTCGCCGGCCGGCCCGCGTTCGACGGCACGTCCTTCGCGCACCTGATGGCCCGGATCATCACCGCGCCGCCGCCACCGCTGGGGCCCATGACCGCATCCGGCGAACCGCTCGCGCCCGAGCTGCGCACGCTCGTGCTCCAGTGCCTGGAGAAGGATCCCGACCTTCGGCCGCAGTCCTTTGACGAGGTGCGCGCCCGCCTCGCCTTCCATTCGACGCGGCATCCGCGCCGCGCCGTCCCCAGAGCGCTGGTCGCGAGCGCGGGGATCGGCACGCTTGCGCTTGCGCTCGTGGCGCTTCGGCCGGCGCCCCCTCCCGAGCCCGGGACGAACCCGCCGGTGCCAAATCCCGTCGTCGCGCAGGAGCCTTTTGTCCTGCCGGCGGAGTGGGTCGCGACGGCCGCCACGACCGAAGCCCCGCCGCCGGTGGGTGCGCTGGAGGAGCGCGGCATGAACGCATCGTCCCCGCCGGCCACGAGCGCGGAACGCCCGCGCC
>JADGHL010000160.1 GCA_019686135.1 Myxococcaceae bacterium
AAACCGCCCCTGACGGCGTGTCTCGTGGGCTCTGAGATGTGAAAAAGCGACTGGGCTGCAGGTGCTGGGGACGATCGACTCGCCGGTGCCGGGACCGGCCGGAAACCTCGAGGCGCTGCTCGCGGCGAAAAAGCCCTCGGACGGTTAGCGCACTGCGACCTTCTGGTACTCGGCGAGCGGCAGGGTGAGCGCGAGATCGTTCCCGGTGCGCAGCCAGAGGCGCCCGCCGGCGTCCACCCCGGCCATCAGCGAGAACCCGTTCACCGAGTACCGGAACAGCTCCCCGAAGGCCGGATCGTCGATGGCGATGACCTCCACCGGCAGGGTGCCCGGGGCGCCGGTCCCATTGAGCACGTAGAAGTCGCGGCCGATCCCGGGCTGCACGCCGACGGTCACGAGCGCGCCCTGGGGGCTGATCGCCTGGCCGCCCTTGTTGATGAGAAAGCCGGTGGTGGTGTCGAGGAACCACAGGAACTGCGGCGTCACGGCCGCGAGGATCGACCCGTTCGCGTAGGGGATCAGCGCGACGACGTCGCCCGGCAGAGACGGGCTGGTCCACTTGCGCGCGCCAGCCGAGCACCCGTCCACGCTGCTGGCGCACGCGAGCACGACGGACGTCCCGCCGGGCTGCGGGTATGCGGTGTACAGGATGGTCCCATCCGGGTTGAACGCGGCGGGCGGACGCGGCGGCAGATCGCCCACCTGGTAGCTGACGACGTTCAGGTTGCTGAGGTCGTCGGTGGTGGCGACGCCGTTCGCGTAGTCGATGCGCTGCACGGCGACGGTGACCGTCATCGCGCCGAAGTCGTCCAGCCGCACGGGCGCGAACACGCCGAAGCCGGATTGGATGACCGGATCGGCGATCGCCACGCCCGGGGCGGGGAAGGTCCACTTCACCTCGCCGTTCCCGTGGGCGACCCGTTCGAACGCCTCGATGCCGCCGCCTTCGACATAGACCACCGCGTCTCCGTCCGGGCCCACGCCGAGCGCCTGCACCGGCCCCATCACGTACGCGGTGATGTTGAGCGCCGGATCGAGCGCCAGCGCGCCGACCCCGGGCTCCACCGCCCAGCGCTTGCCGGAGGCGAGGTTCACGTCGGTGAACCGCATGGCCCGCGTGCAGTTGAAGGGCAGGGTCTGGTTGAACGCCACGACCTCGCCGCTGCGGTTGACGCGGACGATGGCGGTGGTGCCGTTCGGACCGCCGCTGCAGCCGAGGAAGCCGACGTTGGCGTCCTTCCCCTCGGCGACGAACACGTCGGTGACGTACTGTGAGCCATCCGGCTGGTGCAGCAGCTCCTCGACCGGGAGATAGCGCACCGAGGCCGGCGTGGAGCTCCCCTTCCGGCCGTCGATGCAAATGGCGCGTGCGACCAGCGACAGGTCCTCGGCGAGGTGGTCGTACTTGAACGAGTTGGGCGCGAGGTGGACGGTGGTGGGGTTGCCGTGGAACTCGACGTTCTGGAGGAACACCCCGTCCTCGAGGATCTCCACCTGCGAGAGCTCGTCGCAGCCGGTGATGTTGAGCGTCAGCCGGACCTCGGTGTCCGCCACGTTGGGGGAGGGCGCGGTGAGCGTCACCCGGGGCGGGTCCGGCGGTGGCGGCGTCGGCGGCGGGCTGCACGACTGCGCGGACAGGAACACTAGGCCAATGGCGGTCGGGCCGAAGATGGAGCGCACGGCCCGGCAGTGTACCGGTGGGAAGAGCTTTGGGCGTAGCGGCGCGCTACCGCTCGAGGATGACGAACTCGACGCGCCGGTTCAGCTCGCGGCCGCGCCGGGTGAGGTTGGGCGCCACCGGCCGGGTGTCGCCGTAGCCCTTGACCTCGATCCGCGACGGATCGATCCCCGACTTGATCAAATAGTCCGCCACCGCCTGAGCGCGGTCCTCGGAGAGCTTGAGGTTCCGCTTCTTGCCGCCGCGGTTGTCGGTGTGGCCTTCCACTCGGAAGCGCTTCACGTCGTGGGTGACGATCGCGTCCAGCACCTGGTTCAAGAGCGCGTACGAGTCCGCGAGGATGGTGGCCTTGCCGCTGGCGAAGTGGACCTGCTGGAGGATCTCGATCTTGTCGTTCTTGACGATGACCAGCTTCTTCTTCGGCTGGGCCTCCATCGTGAAGTCGAGCTTCATCTCGCCGTCTTCGGAGACCTGCACGTCGCGCAGCTGGGCGAGGTAGCCGTCGGCCTTCACAGTGACGTGGTACTGGCCCGCCGGCGCGTCCAGCTTCGCCGCCGTGCCGTCCGCGGGCGTGGTGACGTCGAGCTTCGTGGGCCCGTCGAGCGTGACGTGCGCCTCCACCGGCACGCTCTTCTGGCGCTTCGGCGCCACACTCATCGCGGTGATGAGGAAGTGGGCGAGCCGCGCCTTCGGCTCCAGCATGAGCTGCACCTGCGCGGTGTCCCCGGGCTGCACGGTCACCTGCTGGGTCGCCCCGGCGTAGCCCTCGTGGGTGGCCTTGAGGGTGATTTCTCCAGGCTTCAGCTCCTGGCTGAGAAATCGCCCCTCCGTCTCGTCGGAGGCGACCGGCGGCACCCCGGCGCCCACCATCGCCACAATGACGCCCGGAACCGGCTTCTTCGTCCGCGCGTCGAGCACGACCCCGGCGATCCGCGCGGTCTGCGGAGCCGGCGGCACGGGTGCTTCGACCTTTCGCTCGCGCAGCGTCTCCACCACCCGCGTCTCGCCCCGCTGGAAGGGATCGATGTTGAAGGCCGCGCCCAGAGAGAGGTTCCAGGGCGGGGTGGCCGGGATGCCCAGGCCCACGGTGCGGCTGAGCCCGAAGTCCGCCGCGGCGAGCAGGGTGAGGTCCTTGATCGCGGTGACCTTGACCCCGAGCCCGAGCAGATGCGGCATCACCTCCGCCACCGAGACGGTGGAGCCGTCCGGGGAGAGCAGCGTTCCGCCGGGCACGCCGAGCGGCACGCCGAGGTTCCACTCCAAAAACGGCGTCACCGCGCGCAGCGGCGCCTCGAGCGCGGCGCCTGCGGTGAAGCGGTTGAACCGGTGGGTCCCCAGCGCGAATTCCTCTGAGGCGTTGAGGCGGTGCTGGGAAACGAGCGATCCGGTGCTGTCGAACGCGAAGCCGAGGTTGGTGTGGACCACCAGCGGCACCTCTGGCGCGAAGCGGCGGATGTCGAAGCTGGCCACCGCGCGCGGGGCTATCCCCCACGCGTAGCGGCTCACGTCCTGGTTGCCCACGCCGGAGAAGGACTGCAGCCGTACCTCCACGCCCGCGGCGATGCCCTTGCGCCACTCGCGCGCGGCCTTGACGCCCAGGGTCACGTCCCCCAGCGCTTGGATCAGCGTGGGCGAGGAGAAGTTGTTCGTGTTCGACGAAGCGCTGTAGGCGGCGAAGGCCTCCAGCCACTCCACCGGGACGTACGACACCGAGAAGGTGCCCGCGCTGCGGACGTCGATCGCCTCCTGCACCGGGAAGTTGTTCAGGTGGAGGTACTCGCCCACCACCCCGAACTTCAACAGCCCCTTGCGCCCCAGAAAGGCGCTGGAGGTGTGCAGCAGCCCGGCCGACCCGAACGCGTTCGGGGAGATGCGCTGGTTGTCCAGCGCCGTCCAGCTGTGGTCCAGCGTGGAGGGAGAGTGCGGTTCGGTTCCCGGAAGGAAGCGCTCCTCCTGCGAGACCACCACCGGCTCGGGCTCCGCCGCCAACGGCGTTCCGGCGGAGGCAGCAGGCGCCTGTGCGGCCGCCGGTGCCGTGGGCGCCCCCGGAGGCGGCAGCGGGGAGAGCGTCTCGATGGGCTCCGCCTTCGTCTCCGACTTCGGCTCCTCCTTCTTGTCGTCCTCCTCCTTGTCCTTCGCGCCGTCCTTCGCGCCGTTTTTCGCGGGCCCGGCAGCCGGCGGGCTCGCCACAGGCGCCGGGGTGGCGGGAGTGGCCGTCGGAGGTGCGGGGTTCTGCGCCCCGGGGAACGTGCTCCACTCGTCCGATTGGGCGACCGCGAGGGCGGGCGCCAGCGTCAGGAGGAAAAGGAGGTGTCGGACGTTCATAGGGGTACCCGCAGGTGCGCCGGAGTATATGCCCCACAAGCGACCTCACAACCCGGCAGAAAGACTTCGGCACGTCAGGGCGATCCGATCGATCGCGGCGCTTTCAATGACATCCGGTGAATTCCCTGGCTGGCCGGTCGTAGGGCCTTCCGTGCATAATGGGCGCAGATGACGGCACAGTCCTCCTCTTCCGGCCGGGGCCCGCGGTGACGCCTGCCGGTAACCCCTCGGCCCGCGGGCGGGTGCTGGTCCTCGGAGGCAGCGAGCGCTCCCGACGGGTCGTGGAGAAACTCACCGCGGAGGGCTACACCTGCGCCAGCGCGGACTCGCCCGCGAGCGCGCTCTCGGTCGCCGAATCGCTCAAGCCCGAGGCGGTGTTCGTGGCGTCCACGGCGGACTCCGCCTACGCGGCGGTGAACGCCCTGCGGCGCCACGAGGAGCTGAGCCAGCTGCCCATCCTCGCGGACCTCGCCGGAGGATCGGTCGAACAGATCCGCGCGCTGGGCGTGGACGACTGGGTCCACTCGGACGACGAACTCACCGCGCGGCTGGAGGCGGCGCTCAAAGCGCGGCGGTTGGTGGAGAAGGACGCGCGCTCGAGGCGGCGGATGGAGGTCCTTCTGGAGATCGCCGAGGCCGCCACCTCCTCGCTGGAACTCGATCAGATCCTCGGGCTGGCGGTGGAGAAGATCTCCCGGGTCATCCCTGCCGACCGGTGCTCGGTGATCCTCGTGGAGGGCCACGGGCCGCGGACCGCCCACGTGGTCGCCTCCAAGGAGCTGCCCCGGGCGGTGCCGATCGCCCTGGACCTCGCCCGCTATCCGGAGCTGCGCCGCGCGATCGAGACGCGCCAGACGGTCCGGATCGAAGACGCCACGCGGGATCCGATGATGGACGAGGTCCGGCGGACCATCGTGCCGCTGGGGATCCGCAGCATCCTGGTGCAGCCGCTCATCTGTCAGGACGATCTCCTCGGCGCGTTGTTCCTTCGGCTCTCCCGCTCCGACGGCGGCTTCGGCCGCGAGGAGACCGAGTTCGCCCAGGCCGTGGCCGCCGCGCTGGCCAACTCGGTGCGCAACGCGCGGCTCCACCAGGCGCTCAAGCGCAAGCGCGAGGATCTGGAGAGCGCGTACGTTGACCGCTACCGCGAGCTCACCGAGGCCAACCACCGCCTCAAAGAGCTCAACCGCCTCAAGGACGAGATGATCGCGGTGTGCAGCCACGACATGCGCTCGCCGCTGAACGTGCTGCTCGGCCACGGGCGGCTGCTCCTCGACTCGCCGCTGTCCGGGCAGGACCGCGCATCCGTGGAGGCGATCGTCCGGCAGGGCAAGAAGATCCTCGACCTGGTCGAATCGCTGCTCGAACGCGGCAAGGGCGAGCAGAGCCGCCTGTCGCTGGAGGCGCGGCGGCTGGACGTGGCGGAGCTCGCCAAGGAGACCGCGGAGGAGATGGAGATCCTCGCGCGCCAGCGCCGGGTCACCCTGCGCGCGGAGACGCCGGAGTCGCTGCTCGTGGTGGGCGACGAGGTGAAGCTGCGCGAGGTGTTCCAGAACCTCATCACCAACGCGATCCACCACGTCCCCTCCGGTGGAGAGGTGGTGGTCCGCGCGCAGCGCCTGCGCCGCCCCGACGGGGAGGTCGCGCGGCTGGTCGTGCAGGACAACGGCCCGGGCATCCCGCCCGAACAGATCCCCCTCGTGTTCGACCGCTACCGCCATGGCCCCGGCGGCGTGGGGCTGGGGCTCGCCATCTGCCGCGAGTTCGTCGATCTGCACGGCGGAGAGATCTGGGCCGAATCCCCCAGCACGGGCGGCTGCGCGTTCGTGTTCACGCTCCCCATGGTGAAAGAGGAGGCGCTGCGGCCGGCGCCCGCCGTGCGCGAGGACGACGCGCTGCCGCGGGTGCTGGTGGTGGAGGACGAGCCCGAGGTGGCCGCGGTGGTGGAGGAGATCTTCCGGTCCCGCTACCGCGTGGAGGTCGCGCGCGACGGCGCCGAAGGGCTGGCCAAGGCGCGCGCGCTACGCCCGGACCTGATCGTGATGGACGTGTTCCTCCCGAAGATGGACGGGCTGGACGCTGCCGCCGCGCTCAAGGCCTCCGGCGACACCTCCGACATCCCGGTGATCCTCCTGTCCGCGCACCAGGGCGTGGCGGACAAGCTGCGCGCGCTCAACATGGGCGCGGTCGACTACCTCGCCAAGCCGTTCCAGGCGCTGGAGCTGCTCGCGTGCGCCGAGCGCGCGCTCAAGCTGAAGCGGACCGAGAAGGAGCTTCGGCGGAGCCAGTCGCTGCTTCGGCAGGTGGGCAGCGACCCGGAGACCGGCCAGCTCGATCGCGGCGGCTTCACCGTCCGGTTGGAGCAGGAGCTCTCCCGCGCCGAGCGCTACGGGCGGCACCTGTCGGTGGCGCTGCTTTCGCCCCAGAAGCCGGTGGGTGACAAGGCCCGCACCGTGGCAGTGCGTCTGCGCCAGACGTTGCGTTCGCCGGACGTGGTCGGACATCTGGGAGACGGCACCTTCGTTTTGGCGCTCCCCGAGTGCTCGGTCGCGGAGGTCCAGCAGACGGTGTCCCGGCTCGTCCCGGTGCTCAACGAGGAGTTCAACCTCCCGTACCGGGTAGCCGTGCTGGATGCGCGCGGATCCGACGCGGAGGCGCTGCTCGAACGCCTGTTGTCCACCCCCGCGGCGTAGGGCGGTGTGCGCCCCGGCGGCCTGCGGCGCCCGGCGAACGCGCGCGCTAGGATCGTCCGCGGATGTGGCGCGTACTCTGGTTCAGCTCGATCGTGGCAGCGGTGGTGTTCGGGTGTGGAGCGTCGCCGGTGAAGCGCGCGGTGCCGTCGAGCTTTCCGGGCCGCCCGCCGGTGGATCGCCAGGCGATGGAGGAGGCCATCCGCGCGTCCGAGGCGTCCGGCGAGAACTACGCCTCTTCCGCGTCCTACGCGCACTTCCTCTGGGCGCAGCTCCTCCAGAGCGAGGGCGATCACGGCCGCGCGCTGGACGAGCTCCGGCTGGCGCTGGTGACCGACGAGGGCAACCCGTACCTCCTCGTGGCGCTCGCCGAGGAGTACACCCGGCTGGGCGATCTCGACCGCGCCGAGCGCACCCTGAGGAAGGTGGTGGAGACCGCGCCCAACGACGCCTCCGCGCAGCTGTGGATGGGGCGCGTGCTCACCGAGAAGAAGAAGCTGGCGCGGGCGCGCATCCACCTCCGGCGCGCGATCAAGCTCGCTCCTCACGAAGCGGAGGCGTACCTCGCGCTCGCCCAGCTCGAGCTGGAGGCTGGCCGGCCGGATGCGGCGATGGCCGCGGTGGACGATCTCTCCCGAGCCATCCCCGGCGAGTCCCGCGGCCTGCGCCTTCTGGGGATGGTCTTCGCCGACCGCAACGACCTCCCCCGAGCGGAGCAGATGCTCCGGCGAGCGGTGGAGGTGTACCCCGGGGACGACGAGGCCTGGGCCCGGCTCGCGCAGATCTACGAGGCGGACGATCGCGACGCCGAGGCCGAACAGGCCTACGCCGAGGCGCTGGCGCGCAACCCGGACGATCTCGAGCTTCTGCTCTCCGCGGGGCGCGTGGCGCTCAGGATCGGCGCGGTGGCGCGCGCGAGGGCCTGGTTCGACCGGGTCCTATCACTCACCGACGAACCGGAGACCGCGGTGCAGATCGCCTTTGCGTACCTGAGCGCGGATCGGATGGTCGAGGCGGCGGAGACGCTCGAACATGCGCGGACCCGCGGCGGCACCGCCGAGCCGCGCCTGGCGTTCTACGCCGCGTTGATGCACGAGAGGCTGCGCAACTGGGATCGCGCCGCCGAAGCCTATGCGGCGGTTCCGCGCACCAGCGAGCTGTACGCGGAGGCGCGGGTGCGCCGGGCGAGCGCGCTCTCTCTGGCCGGTCATCACCGGGCGGCGCTGGAGGCCTTCCGCAAGGTGATCGCCGAGAAGCCGGACTTCCTCCCCGCATACCCCGCCTGGGCGCGCGCCCTCGAGCGAAGCGGCGCCCTGACGGAGGCGGAGCGGATGTTGCGCGCGGCCATCGCCCGCAAGCCCTCGTCGACGCTGTATGAGGCCCTGTCGCAGAACCTTCAGCGCCAGGGACGGGACCAGGACGCGGTGAAGCTGCTCGAGGACGCGCTGGCCCGCCGCCCGAAGGACCTCGCGCTGCGGTACCTCCTCGGCGCGGTGTACGAGCGCAGCGGGCGGATCGACGCGTCGATCGCCCTGATGCGGGCGGTGCTGGAGGAGCACCCGGACGATCCGGCGGCGCTCAACTTCGTGGGCTACACGCTCGCGGATCACGGGCGCGACTTCGACGAGGCGGAGCGGCTGGTCAAGCGCGCGCTCGAGCTTCGGCCGGACTCCGGCGCGTTCCTCGACTCTTTGGGTTGGGTCTACTTCCGGCGGGGTCAGGCGCAGAAGGCGGTGGAGGTCCTCGAGCGCGCGGTGGCGTTGGAGCCCGAGGAGCCGGTCATCATCGACCATCTGGGCGATGCCTACGCGCGCGTCGACCGCCGGCCAGATGCGGTCCGGGCGTACCAGCGCGCCCTGGAGGTGCTGGCGGCGGCGGACGATCCTCTGGACGGGCCTGCGCTCCGCCGGAGCCTCGAACACAAGCTCAAGATGCTTTCGACGGAGGCGGCGGGCCGCTAGAGTCGACGGCGCCGATGGCTCCCAGACACGACGAGGGGTTCTTCAGCGCACGCGACAACCTTCGCCTCTTCTGGGAGAGCGACGTCCCCGAAGATCCGAAGGCGCACGTCGCGGTGCTCCACGGCTACGCCGATCACTCCGGGCGCTACCGGGGGATCATCCAGCACCTCGTGGGCGAAGGGTACGCGGTCCACGCCTTCGACTACCGCGGCCACGGCCAGTCCGGCGGGCGGCGCGGCCACTGCGATCACTTCAACGACTACCTCGATGACGTGGACGCCTTCTGGGCGCGGGTGAAGGAGGCGTCCGGAGGGAAGAAGACCTTCGTGCTGGCGCACAGCCACGGCGCGCTGATCTCCGTGGTGTGGCAGAAGCGTTCGCCGGCGGGGCTGGACGGGCTCATCCTCTCCGCCCCGTACCTCAAGCTGGCGCTGGAGCCACCGCGGCTGAAGGTGCTGGTGGCGCAAATGGTGGGCGCTGTCGTCCCGTGGCTGCCGGTGAAGAACCCGCTGGTGCCCGAACAGCTCACCCGGGATCCGGCGGCGCAGCGCGAGGTGATGAAGGACCACCTCTACAACCAGGTGGTGACCCCGCGCTGGTTCCGCGAGTCGAACGCCGCCCAGCACGAGGCGATGGCGCTGGCGCCCTCGCTCAAGCTGCCGATCTTCGTCTTCTGCGGTTCCGCGGATCCGATCGCCTCGGCGTCAGCGACACAGAAGTTTTTCGAGGCCGTGGGATCTTCGGACAAGCGGCTGAAGGTGTACGAAGGTTTCGTGCACGAACCGATGAACGACCTGGGAAAAGAGCAGGTCTGGCGGGACATCTCTCTCTGGATCTCCGAGCATCTCTGACGTACGGTGAGCAACACTTCCTTTCGAGGGGCGAATGGCTGAGCAGACGGTCATCGGGAAGGGAATCGTCATCCGGGGCAGCTTGTCGGGCGGCGACGATCTCGTGATCGAAGGGCGGGTCGAGGGGCAGATCAACCTCAAGAACCACCTCACGATCGAAAGTACGGGGAATGTGCAGGCGGACATCCGGGCCGAGGAGCTGACGATCAACGGCGAGGCCAGCGGCAACATCGACGCGGGGTCGCGCGTGGCGATCAACTCCGCGGCGAAGGTGTCGGGGGACATCAAAGCGCCGCGGGTGGTGATCGAAGACGGCGCGGTGTTCAACGGCTCGATCGAGATGGACGTCCGGCTGCCCGACGACATCTGAATGAGTTGGTAGTGAGTGGTGAGTAGTGAGTAGAGGGGTAGTGAGTGGTGGGTCGCTGGAGGGGTACATGGCGAACACGGTGATTGGATCCAGCATCGTCATCGACGGGGAGATCTCCGGCGACGAGGATCTGGTGATTCAGGGAACGGTGAAGGGGCGGATCTCCTTGAAGGAGAGCCTCATCGTCGAAGGGTCCGGCGTGGTCGAGGCCGACATTGAGACCCAGAACGTGGAGATCGGTGGTCGGGTCACCGGAAACATCATCGCCACCGACAAGGTGGAGATGAAGGCGGACTGCCGCGTCGTGGGTGACGTCAAGGCCCCGCGCATTCTCATCGCCGACGGCGCCTCCTTCAAAGGCAACGTCGACATGGACGTGAAGGAACGCTGACCGATGGCTGCCACGAAGGAGCTGGGCACCGCGCAGGACAGCACGGTGATCGGGCCGTCCATTCTCATCAACGGAAAGCTCACCGGCGACGAGGACCTCCTGGTCCGCGGACGGGTCGAGGGTGAGCTTGCGCTGACGCGCACGCTGATCGTCGAGTCTTCGGGCGTGGTGAAGGCGGACGTCTCGGTCCGCAACGCGATCGTTTCCGGCGTGGTGGTGGGGAACATCACCGCCACCGAGAGCGTGGAGCTCACCCGCGAGGGCCGCATGGTGGGCGACATCCGCGCGCCACGCGTCATCATCGTCGACGGTGCGGCCTTCCGCGGCCGGGTGGACATGGGATCGGCCGAACCGGGTGTGCGCGCCGAACGGCCCCGCGCCCAGGCTCCCCGC
>JADGHL010000161.1 GCA_019686135.1 Myxococcaceae bacterium
CCCCCGGACCGGGGACCACCACCCCGCGGCGTTCCGAACTTCCCCTTGCCGCCTGAGCGTCCGCCGAATCCGCGACCGAAGCCGCCCAAGCCGGTTTCGGCGCGCCCCCCGGTGCGTGCATCACGGCTCCGATCGCCGCTTCCACTGCGCCCGAAGCCGGCCCGCAGCTTGTCCGCTTTGCGTGCGCCGCCGCGACGGAAACCGGCCTGATCGCCGCTCGCTCCGCTCGCAACGCTGCGGCCGAAGCCACCCTTCCCCCGGGCGCCAGCGGATCCCCCGCGCGAGGAGACAGCCGTTTCTGCTCCTCGCCGCGCGCCTTCCTTCTTGAACGCGGGACGCGAACCGCCTGCACCGGACGATCGGCGGTGCTCCTGCGTGGCGCGCGGAGGCGGCGCGAACGACTCCTCATCCTCACCCATTCCGGGCGCGCCGCGGCCGTGACGACGCGGTGGCAGCGCGAGCGGCTCGCTCGGCGCCGGGTGGCCCTCCGCGATGCTCTTGATCCGCTCCACCTCCGCGCGGGTCAGCGCGCGGAGCTCACCGGGCTTGAGGCCCTTTACGCTGATGCTGCCGTGGCTCGGGCGGAACAGCCGCACCACCGGGTGGCCGATGGCCGCGCACAGCCGCTTGATCAGATGGGGCCGTCCCTCGGCCACGACGATCTTGATCCAGGTGTTGCGCTCGGCCTCTTCGAAGATGCTCGCCTCGAGCGCCTTCGCGGTCCCGTCCTCCAGCCGGACGCCGCTGAGCAGCCGCTCGAGCGACTCCTGCGTCGGCGTCCCCTTCACCTTGGCCAGGTATGTCCGCCGCACCTCGAAGCTGGGGTGGGTCAGCGCGTGCGCGAGCGCGCCATCGTCGGTGATGACGAGCGCACCCTCGGCATCGAAGTCGAGGCGCCCGACCGGATAGACGCGCCGCCCGATCCCCGTCAGGTACTGCGCCACGGTGGGCCGGCCCTGCGGATCCTCCATCGTCGTGACCACCCCGGCGGGCTTGTAGAAGATGAAGTACGCGTGATCCTCGGGCGGAGAGACGAGCTTGCCGTCCACGGCAACGAGGTCGGTGCCCGGTTCGACCTTCGTCCCCAGCTCGGTGACAGTCTGGTTGTTCACCTTCACCCGGCCGGCGGTGATCAACGCTTCGGCGTGCCGGCGCGACGCGACACCTGCGCGAGCGAGAAATTTCTGGAGACGTTCTGGCATGGAGCGAGCGCACTTAGCGCACGGGCCATCATGGGTACAGGACGCAGACGCCGGGCGCCGCGAAATCGCGCAGCCCAACCGGGCCCTTAGGGCCGCAAGGCCGTGCACCGGGCATCACCGACGCGCGACCGCCTGTGCACCCGGTGGGCGCCACCGGGGCCAGTGCGCCAGGCCGCATCCTCGTGCCTCGCAACCAATCCTCCCCGGGCGCGGTGATGGCGTGTTCGTACGGGGAGCGTGTCCGCCGGGGCCCGTTGGCCCCACGGGCCCGGTTTCCGTCATACTTCGCGGCCAGCTCATGCTGGAGACGCGAGATCGCGAGGTGGCGGAGCGGGCTTTGGTGGAAGCCCTGGAGCGGACCGAGGTCCCGGCCACCTGGCGAGCGCCGCTCGCTGTTGAGCTGCTGCCGCTGTTCGAAGAAGCGGACTCCTCGGGGCGCGGCCTGGGGATTGTCGTCGGGCGCTGGGTGATCCGCGACGACGACCTGTCGCTGCTCGATTGGATCGCCCCGGTCGTGATCTCCATCTCCGCCGCCACAGTCGCGCGCTCGCCGGCGTACACGACGAGCGCGGTGCTCGGGACGATCGCCGCGATCTTCCGCTTCGTCCGGACGCTCATGCGCAAGGGCGCCACGCTTTCGGCGGACGAGGCCCGGGTGCTGGCGGCGATCAAGGCGTGCGACGAACCGCCCACCACCGGGGTGCTCTTCGAACGGCTGCGCGATCGCGGCATCGAAACGATGGCGCAGCTGGAGGATGCGTTGGCGCGCCTTCAGGAGGTTCGGACGCGAAGCGGCCTGGTGGCGCTGGTGACGCAGGACAGCCGGAGCCGCTGGAACATCAGCGGGGTCTAGCCCGGCCCGGGCGTGGATTCGTCGCCATCGTCGGCGGCCGGTGCGTTCCGCGGCCCCAGGATCTGAGCGGTCTCCTTCGCGCGCGTGTCGGCGGTGTCCATCGCCTTCTCCAGCTCCTCCAGCGCGGCCTCCGACTCCTTCGCGCCCTCCTCGAGCTTCTTGCCCAACGCGGGATCGGCGAGCTCGGCCATGGTGCCCTCCACGCCCTTCTTCGGCGCGGTCTCGCGCTCGACGATCTCCTGATGTTCCTCGGTGAGCTCGTGGAACTCCCGCAGCGTCGGCAGCGAGGCGAGGTCCTTCAGCGCGAAGAACTCGAGGAACTCCTTCGTCGTGCCGTACAGGATCGGCCGCCCGACCTCGTCCCGCTTGCCGAGGATCTTGATCAGCTTGCGGTCCAAAAGCGCCTTGATCACCGCGCCACAGTCCACGCCGCGGATCTCCTCCACCTCCGGGCGGGTGACCGGCTGCCGGTAGGCGATGATCGCCAGCGTCTCCAGCGCCGCGCGCGTCAGCCGCTGCGGCTTCACGCGCAGAAAGCGCCGGACGTACTCGGCCGACCCCGGATCGGTGCGCAGCTGCCAGCCGCCGGCGACCTCGTGCAGGACGATGCCGGACACGCCATCGCGCATCTCCCCGGCGAGCTTGTCGAGCGCCTCGGCGATCCGATCGCGGTCGATACCGGTGGCCTGGTACAGCTCGTCGAGGTTCAGCGCGCGGTCGGCGACGAAGAGGATCGACTGCAGGACGGTGCGGATCCGTTCGGGCGTGAGCCGCCGGGAGCGGGCGACCAGCTTCTCGAAGGAGGTCTCGAGGTCCGGTTCGCCTTCCTCGATCGTCGCCGCCTCGACCTCGTCCAGCTCCGGATCGGTCCTCGGGCCTTCGGTCACCGAGGCGATCTCCTCCTCGGTGAACGGCCCGGGCTGGAACTTCGGATCCGAGCCTTCGAGCGACTGCGTCTCTTCGCCGTTCTTAGCGGTACTCATTCTCGTCAATCTGGGGCGGGGCGAAGTTCGCCAGCGCGTCGCCCCGTGGCGACAGCAGGATCTCCTCCGAGCCCTCCTCCTGGTACACGCGGATCAGCTTCAGCTTCACCATCTCCAGCATCGCGAGGAACGTGGTCACGATCCGCTGCCGCGTGCGCATGCCTTCGAACAGCGCGAAGAACGACAGCTTCTCCTGCCCTCGCAGCTTGTCGGCGATCTCCTGGATCGCCGCGGTGATGGAGAACTTCTCTCGGACGACCTCGTGCTGGAACTTCGGCGCGGCCGCCTGCAGCACCCGGTCCAGCGCCTCGATCAGCTTGTAGACCGAGACCTCCACCAGCCCGACCTCGTCGTCCGGGATGGGGATCAGCTCCACCGGAACGCGGCGCGTGAACACGTCCCGGCCGAGGATGTCCTGGCGGCCGAGGTGCTCGGCGGCCTCCTTGTACTTCTGGTACACGAGCAGCCGCCGCACCAGCTCCGCGCGCGGATCGCCCGGCTCTTCCACCGTCTCGATCGGCTGTTCCGGCTGCTCGTTGCGCGGCAACAGAAGCCGGCTCTTGATGTGCGCGAGCGTCGAGGCCATCACCAGGAACTCCCCGGCGACGTCCAGGTTCAGCTCGCGCATCCGGTCGAGGTACTCGACGTACTTCTTCGTGATGAGCGCGATCGGGATGTCAAAGATGTCGACCTTGTGCTCGCGGATCAGGTGCAGCAGCAGATCCAGCGGTCCTTCGAAGTTGGGCAGCGTGAGCCGAAAGTCGTCCCCTGGCGGGCGGGCGCCGACGAGCTCTTCTGCAGCCTGCACGTCCGCGTCGCTCAAGAAGGAACCCGCTCCCGATCGCCATCCGGGGCCGATTTACCGGCCCGCAATGAGCGCTCCTCTCTACCAACCTGCCCGTGGCGAACGCAACGCTTCGCACGCCGCCCGGACCTGCGCGGCACGGGCTTTGCTGAGCGCGCCTACTTGAGCCCGACGGCGACGCGCACGGCATCCAGCACGCCGGTGGCGATCTCGCGGGCGCGCCGTGCGCCTTCTTCGAGGATCCGGTCCAGCTCGCCGGGATCCCGGAGGAGCTCTTCGCGGCGCCTGCGCGCGGGATCGAAGGTGGCGTGGAAGTACTCGAGCAGCTTCTTCTTGTACTCGCCGTAGCCCTTGCCGCCCGAGCGCCAGCTCCGGTCGATCTCCGCGAACTCGGACGGCGGCGCCATGATCCGGAGCAGCTCGTACAGCGGGCTGTTCTCGGTGGGCTTGGGGGCCTCGACCGGCGTGGAGTCGGTCTTGATCCCCATGATGCGCTTCTTGATCTCCTTCTCGTCGCCGAACAGCTCGATGGTGTTCCCGTAGGACTTGGACATCTTCTGGCCGTCGATGCCCGGGATCACCGCGGTCCGTTCCTGCAGGCGCGCGGCGGGCAGCTTGAGGATCCCCTTCGCGTGGCCCTTCTCCAGGCCCGCGGGATCCTGCGGGTCGTAGCCCTTGACGTACTGGACGTTGAACTTCGTCGCCCAGTCGCGCGCGAACTCGATGTGCTGGATCTGGTCCTTTCCCACCGGCACCACGTCCGCCGCGTAGGCGAGGATGTCCGCGGCCATCAGCACCGGGTAGGCGAACAGCCCGAAGTCCGGCGCGATGCCGCGGGCGATCTTGTCCTTGTAGCTGTGCGCGCGCTCGAGGTGCGCGACGGGGACGACCGTGCCCAGCACCCAGTACAGCTCGGTGACCTCGGGGATGTCGCTCTGGCGGAAGAGCACCGCCTGGGTCGGATCCAGCCCGAGCGCGAGGAAGGCAACCGCGACCTCACGGGTGAGCTCGCGCGCCAGCTCAGCGTCGCGCACGGTGTTGAGCGCGTGGAGGTTGGCGATGAAGAAGAGCGCCTCACCCTCGTGCTGCAGTTCGATGAACTGACGGATCGCTCCGAAGTAGTTGCCGAGGTGCAGGCGGCCAGATGACTGGATTCCGGAGAGGATTCGCATGAGTCGCGCCACCCTGCCTTTGCCTTCGGGTGGTCGCAAGTCATTCGCACCCGCGCCCACCCCGGTCAATCTCCGCTGAAATTCTCCGTCTCAGCCAGAAATCCTCAGAGATTCCGGGGGGTTGAGCTGTTCCCCGCGTCCCGGCTACCGTCAAGGGCCCATCAATCGCCGCGTTCACCTTCGATCAACAACCATGGAGGCCGAATGGAGCCGTTCCGGGCGAACCTGTCGAACTACCGGCTGTCGCTGGTGGTCCCCGCGTTGTTCGATCGGAAGTCGCTCACGGGGACACTGACGCTCAGCCGGGGCGCCCTGGTGCGGGAGTTCCGGTTCACCGGGGGCTTTCTGTGCTCCGCGTCCTCGAACGAGCCGCGCGAGCACCTCGCGCAGGTGCTCTGCAACCTGGGGATCCTCGACGTGGAGCGGAGCGCGGCGGCGTTCGAAGCGGCGCGCGCGGTCTGCAGGCCCTTCGGGGCCTTTCTGGTGGAGCGCGGCTTCGTGGACCGGGCGCGGCTGACCGAGGCTCTGGCGCACAAAGCGCGCGAGGCCTTCTTCGACTGCTACACGTGGGAGTCCGGCGAGCTGGAGTTGATCGAGTCGGACACCTCATCGCTCCCGGGCGGCGACGGCGGCGTGGAGCTCCGGATCCCGCTCGGGTCGCTGCACCGGGACGGGTTGGCGCGGCTGCGCGAGTGGCGGACGTTCAACGAGATCTTCGGCGCGCTCGATCTCACCTTCCGGGTGCACCGGGATATGGCCGTGAATGGGCGCTCGGAGGACGAGGAGGCGCTGTTGCGGATGGCCGAGCAGAACGCCACGCTCGGCGAGCTTCTGGCCTCGGCGCCGGAGGGCCGGCTGTTCGCGGCGCGGCGCGTGATGCAGCTGTACCGGCGCGGCGTGCTCTCGCCGAAGGCGCAGAAGGATCCGAAGGCGGGCGAGCTTCGGGACGTGGAGAAGCTGATGGCCGCCACCCGCGCGCACCTGAGCGAGGGCCGCTACGAGGCCGCCGCGCAGATCGCCGCGCAGCTGTTGGAGCTGGCGCCCATCCCCGAGGCCTGCGCGCTGTACCGGGACGCCGAGCTGCGCATGGCGCTCCGGATCTCCGACGAGGTCCTCTCGCTGGAGGGCCGCCTCGAGTTCGAGCCGATCCCCCGGCCGACGCCCGCGCACCTGACCGCCGATGACCTCTACCTGTACTCGCTGCTCAAGAGCGCGCGGTCGGTCCGCGAGGCGCTTCGGGGCGCGGCAATGGGCGAATTGGCGGCGTACCGTTCGGTGCGGAACCTGATGGCGGCGGGGCTGATCCGGGCGCGCCCTATGGCAGACGACGAGCGGCCGCGGCGGCGCACATCGCCCTACGGAATGCCGGCCATCCGGGGCTGAAGGGCGGCGTCGGTTCCCGGACACCGGTGGCGACGAAACAGGTGACGCCGCCGAATCTGCGCTACGGTTCTCTCCGCCCCGCCCCTTCCAGGCGCGGCAGGGGGGAAATCCATGCAGACCCAGGTAGCCACGGCGCTTTCGTCCGGGAGCGCTCCGGATGCGGCGCGGCAATTGACCGCGATGCTCCGGGAACGACTTGCGGGCGCAGAGCCGAAGCTGGTGTTCGCGTTCGCCTCGACCTCGCAACCATTGGGCGAAGTGACGAGCGCGCTGCACCGCGCCTTCCCATCGGCGCATGTGCTCGGCGCCAGCACCGCCGGCGAGTTCACCGAAGCGCGCGACGCCCAAAGCGCCGTGTCCGCGTTCGCTCTCGCCGAAGACTTCGTGGTGCGCGCGGGCATGGGCCGCGGGCTCAAGGAACACCCGGACCGCGCCGTCGCCGACGCCACGGAGCTCTTGGGCACCGCCCCGCCCGAGCGAGTGCGTACCGCCTTCGTCCTGCTCGATCCGCTCGCCGGCAACGGCGAGGAGGCCTCGCTGTTGATTGCCTCGGCGCTGGGGGCGCACGTCCCGCTCGCCGGCGGCGCGGCCGGAGACGACCTGTTGATGAAGGCCGCGCACGTCGCGCTCGACGGCGAGGCCGCACAGGACGCGGTGGTGGTGGCGACGCTGGATTCCACCCTGCCGATCGGCGTGGGCGTGGCGCACGGGCACCGCGCCCTCTCCGCGCCGCTTCGGGTCACGCGCGCCCAGGGCAACGTGGTGCAGGAGGTGGAGGGCCGCCCGGCGTGGGACGTCTGGCGCGAGCACACCGCCGCGCGCGCCAGAGAGCTGGGCTTTGGCGAGGTGCCGCCCGAGCGCGAGGGCGCGTTCCTGCTCGCGTTCGAGGCGGGGCTGGCGGTGGGCCGAGACCTCAAGATCCGCGCACCGCTCTCCCGCAACGCCGACGGCTCCATCAACTTCGCCTGCGGGATCGACCCCGGCTCGGTGATCCGGATCACCGAGAGTTCGGCGGACCACCAGGTGGAGAGCGCGCGCATCGCCGCCCGGCGCGCGAAGGAGGCGCTGGCGGGCAGGCCCGTGGCGGGCGCGGTGGTGTTCGACTGCATCTGCCGCAAGCTGATCCTCGCGGACCGGTTCCAGACCGCGGTGCAGGCGATCTCCGAGGAGCTGGACGGTTCTCCCGTGGCCGGATTCGAGACCTACGGGGAGGTCGCGCTCGACACGGGCGGGCTCAGCGGCTTCCACAACACGACCAGCGTGGTGGTGGCGTTCCCCCGGTTATGACCATCGACTTCAAGGAGGCGCTGACGCGAGCGGATCTGATCGGCCTGTTCGCGCCGGCGGTGGGCCAGGAGAAGAGCGCGGAGACGGTGGACGCGGCGGTCGGGGCCCTGCACCTGCCCCCGGAGCCCTGGGGCGCCGCCGAGGCGCTGCAGATCGTCCAGCGGATCGCCCGGAGCGGCGGGTTGATCGGCATCGTCGCGCGGTTGGCGGCGGCGCGGTTGCAGGCGAAGCAGGCGTTTGAAGTGGCGAGTCGGAAGTAGGTGGACGGTCTACCGTCTTCCGTCTGCCGTTTGTCTGCGCCGGCCCGATGCGCGCGGGTGGTGCTGGTCGTAGAGGGCGTGCAGGTGGGCCCTGGAGACGTGCGTGTAGATCTGCGTGGTGGAGATGTCGGCGTGGCCGAGCATCTGCTGCACGGCACGCAGGTCCGCTCCGCGCTCCACGAGGTGCGTGGCGAACGAGTGGCGCAGCTTGTGCGGCGAGAGGGCCTTATGGATCCCCGCCTTGAGCGCGTACTGGCGCAACAGCTTCCAGAAGCCCTGGCGCGTGAAGGGGCCGCCGGTGCGGGTGACGAACAGCGCGCGCGACTCGCGCCCGCGCAAGAGCACGTCCCTCGGCCCGTTCAGCCACGCGGCCACCGCCTCCTGCGCCTTGCGGCCGATCGGCACCAGCCGCTCCTTCTTCCCCTTCCCCATCGCCGTCAGGTAACCCGCCTGCAGGTGAATGTCGTTGAGCTGAAGCCGGCACAGCTCGCTCACGCGCAGCCCGGTGGCGTACAGCACCTCCAGCATCGCCTGGTCGCGCGCGCCGGCGACGGTCTTCGGATCCGGCGCGGCGAGGAGCGCCTCCACCTCCTCCAGCGTGAGGAACACCGGCAGCTTCTTCGGCGCGCGCGGCGTGT
The DNA here is from genome assembly GCA_019686135.1 of Myxococcaceae bacterium. Lineage (GTDB taxonomy): Bacteria > Myxococcota > Myxococcia > Myxococcales > Myxococcaceae > JADGHL01. Next base: position 8,584 of record JADGHL010000161.1, read on the forward strand.
CCACGTCCTCGGTCGGATCGAGCTTCGCCAGCCGTTCGGCGACGAGGAAGCGGTGGAACACCCGGATCGCGGCGAGGTGCCGGGCCTGGCTGCGCGCGCTGAGCCCGGCGCGGGAGAGCGCCTGCATGTGCGCCATGACGTCGTCCCGGCGGATCGCGTCCACGTCGGTGATGCCCTTTTTGCGCAAGGCCTCCAGCCACCGCGTCACGTCCGAGGCGTAGGCGTCCACCGTCTTCGGCGACGCGCCGCGCTCGGCCCGCAGGTATCCGATGAAGATGTCGAGGAGGCCTTCCATCCGCTCACGAGAGCGTACGCACGGCGGAATCCCGCGCCATCTTTTGAGTGGCTAGAGCTGGCCCTTGCCCTCGCGCAGAACCTCGATCCGGTCGCCGATCAGCGAAATCACGGTCGACGGTTCGTTCTGCTGCACGCCGGCGTCGAGGATGAGATCCAGCCCGTGTCCGAGGCGTTCCTTGATGTCGCGGGCGTCGACGAGCACCTCGCTCTCCGCGTCGGTGGCGGAGGTGGTGACGATCGGCCGGCCGAGGCCGCGGGCGAGCGCGCGGGCCACCGGCGCGTCGGGGACGCGGATCCCCACCTCGCGCTGCTTCGTCATCATCATGTCCGGCACCGCCCGGGTCGCCTCCAGCACGAAGGTGAACGCGCCGGGGGTGAGCTGCTTCATCGTCCGGTAGGCGAAGTTGGAGACGTGCGCGTACTTCGCCACGTCCGAAAGGTCCGGGCACAGGAACGAGAACGGCTTTCTCCGGTCGCGCCCCTTGAGCGCATAGAGCCGTTCGATCGCCCTCCGGTTGCCGAGATCGCAGCCGATGCCGAAGTACGTGTCCGTGGGGTACGCGATGAGGCCACCGTTCTCCAGGATCTGGAGCGCGCGCTGGATGTGCCGCGGGTTGGGGTGGACCGGATCGACCTCGAGGATGGGCGCGGCCATGTCGGATGGGCCTTTACCGCGATTTCGGCCACCCGGCATCCGACGTCAGTGTGACGAGGGCCGCGGGGGTGCGCCATCCGGCGCCTCTTCGATCTCCCCCGCGTTCTGCAGTCCCCGGCGCACGAGGATCGGCCCCACCAGTTCGTGGATGGTGACCATGGCGATGATCAGCACCTCCATCTTGAGCCCGAACTCGGGGAAGGTGCGGGCGATCAGCGCCGCCAGCCCGAACGTCACGCCCGCCTGGGAGATGAGCCCCATCCACAGGTTCCGGCGCACCAGCTCCTCGTCCGGGCGGGTGAGCTTCCGGCTCGCGAAGTAGATCGCCAGCGCGCGCACCGCCACCAGCCCCACCGCCAGCGGGGCCACCCTCGGCACCACGTCCAGGTGGAGCCCCGCGCCGGCGGCGGCGAAGAAGAGCGCGAACACCGGGAGGGAGACGAAGCGGATCGCCTGCGAGAGGCGGTGGGCCTCGCCCTCGTCGAGGTTGGCGATCACCGCGCCGGCCGCCAGCGACAAAAGCAGCGGCGAGAGGTGCAGCTGCACGCTGCCCTCGGCGGAGAGGAAGCAGACTGCGGTGAGGAAGAGCGGGATCTCCGCGCGGACGTACTTGAGGTACGCCAGCATCCCCAGCCCCAGCGCTCCGCCGATCAGCATCGACCCGAACAGCTCCCAGCCCACGCCGCCGAAGATGTGCCCCACGTTGAAGCCGCCCCCGAAGGCGGCCCGGGTCAGCCCCGCGGCGATGGCGAAGGCGACCAGCACGAAGAGATCGCCGAGGATCACCACCGCCATCAGCATCTCGGTGAACGGGCCGCGCGCGTTCGTCTCCTGGACGATGGCGATGGTGACCGTGGGCGAGAACGAGATGATGACCGACGCCAACAGGGCTGAGGCCGCAAGGCTCTGCGGCCAGCTCAGCGTCACCAGGAAGGACTCGGACAGCAGCTTCACGAAGCCGTGCGCCCACGCCGCTCCCGGAACCGTCAACGCCTCGAGGAGCGCGAAGGCGCCCGCGGCGGTGGGCGTGGTGGCCAGCGTCATGACCGGCTTCATCAACAGCAGCAACCCGAACACCGTGACGAACACCAGCCCACAGATGGCCCCACCCAGCAC
>JADGHL010000041.1 GCA_019686135.1 Myxococcaceae bacterium
GCTCCGCGCGGCGGCGGCCGAGGCGGCGGGCGAGGCGGGCGGGGAGGGGATGAGCGAGCTCGTCCGGCTCGCGCTCTCGGACGAGAGCGTCCAGGTGCGCGCGGCGGCGGCGCGGGTGCTGGGGCGGCTGTCGGCAGAGGAGGCAGTGCCGCTCATCCGGGTGGCGCTGGCGGATGAAGAAGCGGAGATCGTGGCCGCGGCCATCGAGGCGGCGGCGGACGCGCGGGCGCCGGAGCTGGCCCCGCGGCTGCGGGAGCTGGTGGGCGCGTCCGACAGCCTGACGGCGATTCGTGCGCTCCGGGCGCTGGCGCAGCTCGGCGAGCTGGACGCACCCACCTTCACCCGGGCGGTGGCGCACGCCGATCCGGAGGTCGTGCGCGAGGCGTTGATCGCCGGCGCGGCGCTTCCCGAGGCGGAGGCGCACGGGCGCGCGCTCCTGTCGCATCCCCGGTGGGATCTGCGCGCCACCGCGGCGCGGGTGCTCGCCTCGTCCGGCGGGGCGGGCGCGGCGGAGGCGGTGGCGCGGGCGCTCGAGCGCGAGCCGGACGCGCTGGTGCGCGAAGCCCTGGAGGAGGCGTGCGCGCAGCTGCGCCGCCGCTGAACCGTGCCGTCGTGGGAAGACACCCGACCGAGGATGGACGCGGAGACGTTCCGCCACCTCCGCGATCTGGTCTACGACTACTGCGGCATCCTGGTTCGGGACGACATGCAGTACGTGATGGAGCGCCGCCTCTGGCCGCGGCTGGAGGCGCACGGCCTGCGCGACTTCGGCGCCTACCACCATCTGCTCCGCTTCGATCCGGGACGGAAGGCGGAGCTCGACCTCGCGGTGGAGGCGCTCACCACGCACGAGACCTACTTCTTCCGGGAACCCCACCAGCTGCGCGCGTTCTCGGAGGAGCTTTTGCCGGTGCTCGCCGAACGCAACGCGCCCTGGCGCAGGCTGCGCATCTGGTCCGCGGGCTGTTCGTCGGGCGAGGAGGCCTACACCATCGCCGCGCTCATCCACGACTCCGGCCGGTTCGAGGGCTGGGACGTGGAGGTCTTCGGCACGGACATCTCGCGCCGGGTACTGGCGACCGCGCGCCAGGCGGAGTACGGCCCGTCCGCGCTTCGCGCCACAGCCCCCGAGGACACAGCGCGGTACTTCGAGGCGGTGGGCAACCGCTTCCGGGTGAAGCCGCACCTGCGCGCGCTGGTCTCCTTCGGTCACCTCAACCTGCTCGACGCGGAGATGGCGCAGCTGGTGCCGCGGATGGACGTCATCTTCTGCCGCAACGTGATGATCTACTTCGACACGCCGGCCAGAAATCGCGTGCTCCAGCTGTTCCACGGAAAGCTCGTGGAGGGCGGGTATCTCTTGTTGGGTCACTCGGAGAGCTTGATCTCGCTGAGCGCGGACTTCGAGCTCGTCCACCTCCGCAACGATCTGGTCTACCGCCGTCCTTTGGGCCAGAAGGTGGGTGAATGACTTCGCGGCGGGTGACGGTGCTGGTGATCGACGATTCGGCGCAGAACCGCCGGGCGATCACCCAGCTGTTGGAGAGCGCGCCGGACGTGGAGGTGATCGGCCGCGCGAGCGACGGGGAGGAGGGCCTCAAGCAGGCTGCGGCGCTCAGGCCGGATGTCATCACCCTGGACCTGGAGATGCCGAAGCTGGACGGGTTCGCGTTCCTGCGCCTTTTGATGGCGAACGTCCCGACGCCGGTGATCGTCATCTCCTCGTACGCGCACAAATCCGACGTCTTCAAGGCGCTGGAGCTGGGCGCGTTCGACTTCATCGCCAAGCCGGCGCGGGGCAGGGACGGGGCGGAGGCGTGGCGGGCGGAGCTTCTGGAGAAGATCCGCGCGGTGCGGCTGATCCGCCCAGATCCGCGGCGACGCGATACGCCTCAGACGCTTCGTCAATCGTCGACGGGGCGGCCGCTGTTGATCGCCGCGGTGGGAGCGTCCACCGGCGGGCCGCCGGCGGTGCAGCGGCTCCTCGAGGCGTTGCCGCCGGACGCGTCGATCTGCCTGCTGGTGGCGCAACACATGCCGCCGCGCTTCACGCAGGCGTTCGCGGAACGGCTGGATCGGATCGGCCCCTGGACGGTGACCGAAGCGCGGGACGGGGACGTCCCAGCGCCGGGCCGCGCCTTCATCGCGCCGGGAGGAAAACACCTGCTCCTGGCGCGGGGACGCGGGGGCCGGCTGGAGCTGCAGACGCCCTCACCGGGGAAAGGCGACCACTACACGCCCTCGGTCGATCTGCTCTTCCGAAGCGTCGCGAAGTCCCTCAACGACCAAAGCGTGGGCATCGTCCTCACCGGCATGGGAGCGGACGGCGCGCAGGGTGCGAAAGCCATCCACCAGGCGGGCGGTGAAGTCTGGGCGGAATCGGAAGAGACCGCCGTCATCTTCGGCATGCCCAAAGAAGCCGTCCTCACCGGCGCCGTCAAACGCATCCTCCCTCTCCACCAAATCCCCGAGGCCCTCGCCGAAACCGCTCGGAAACGTCAGTGAGTGGTGACGGCTGAGGAGTGAGTAGAAGGACCTGCGGGCGCTCTGCGCCCGGGTGGGGCGCGCGCTGGCGCGCTCGCTCGATTTACCGCTCACGACTCACCACTCACGGGTCACCCATAGGCTCGTCTATCGTTGCGGGTATGGGTTCGATTCGGGCGCTCGTGGTCGATGACTCGCAGGCAATGCGGCGCAACATCATGGGCGCGCTCCAGCGGATGGGCGGCTTCGTCTTCGATGAGGCCGTGGACGGCGTCGACGCCCTCAAGAAGTTCTCCGAAGGGTCGTTCGACATCGTCCTCACCGACATCAACATGCCTCAGATGGACGGGCTCAAGCTGGTCCGTCACATCCGCACGGCGCTCGGCAAGACGGACATCCCGATCGTCGTCATCACCACGGAGTCCGCCGAGGAGGACCGCAACCGGGCGATGAAGCTCGGTGCCAACGCCTATCTCGTCAAGCCGGTCCAGGCCCGCGAGGTCCAGGACGCGGTCCGCTCGCTGCTGCACCTGGAGTCGTGACCGGCCCCGGGCGCTGGCTTTGTCTCCTTCTTCTGGGGCTGGCTCCGGCCGCCTCGTTCGCATCCGCAGCCCAGGTCTGGCCGTCGAAAGCCCGCCGCCTCGATGACGGCCGCGTGGAGTACGTCTACGACCTCCGCCCGCTCAAGGCGGGTCGTGTCCCCATCGATCTCGGTCCGGATGCCGATGACGCGGCGGTCGCTGCCTTCCGCAAGGCGCTCCCGCCGGAGACCCGCGTGGTCGTTTCACCGGGTGAATCGCGCCTGCGGATGGATGCGCCCGGCGGGCTGGAAGAGGCTCCGCTCTCGTCGTCGTTCGCCGGGTGCTCCGACGGCGCGTTCCGGCCAGGCCCGTCGGCCTCCCGCCCCGCGGCGTCGGGGCTTCCGGCGCTCCACCCGGATGCGCCGAAGCTGCTGGTCTCGGCGGACCTCGTGCTGTGGCGTCAGCAGTTGCTTCAGGACGAGATCGAGGCGGGGCTCCTCGAGGCGTTCCACTTCGGCGGTCTCGCCGTGGGCCGGCGCGCGGTGTTCGAGCAGATCTTCGACGCGGCGGTGGAGCGTTCGAAGCGCCTGGACGGCGATGCACGCCTCGGCGCACGCCGGCTCGCGGGCCGCCTCGCGGCGTTGATGGCCGGAAGCTCGGGCCGGCTTCCGGAGGCGGCGAGGACGGATCCGGAGATCGCTTCGCGTGTCCGCGCCGAGGCGGAACAGCTCTTCCGCCCGCGCCCGCTTTTCCCGCCGCGCCCGATGTACGGCTGGTCGCCCCGCCTCGCCGAAGCGCGCGAGTGGGATCTGGGGCTCGCGGCGCCGCTGGGAACCGACCGTGAGGGCGTGGCGGCGGCGTTGACGCTGCTGGCGATCCTCGAAGGCGATCCGGCGCTGGCGAAGGACTTTGCGGCGCTTCGCGCGGAGCGCGATCGAATCTTCGCTGCGCCGGCCGACGATTGGTTGGAGCTCTTCCGCGCGGCGCTGGGCGAGGGCGGTGCGTCGGCGGCGCTGGGAGCGATGGACGCGTTTCTCGCGCGGCTCGGCGATGGCGCTCTCCGCGACGGGCACGGGCCGGCGCTCCTCCCCGAGCCGCGCACGCCCGTGGGCCGGTTCATCGACGGGCTCGAGCGCCCGGAGCAGCTGCACGCGATCGACGAGCTCACGCTCGCGGTCGAGGACGGCCGCGTTCTGCTGGATGCACCCGCTGGGGCGGGCTGGTGCGCGGGGCGTGACGCCTGGCGGCGCGAGCTGCTCCGGACCGGGGCTGCAGAAGAGGATCGGATCGTCGTCACGGGCGAATACGCGGATCGCCTCACGCGCACCTTCCAGGCGCTCTACGGGATGGACGGCGAGGTCGCCTCCGCCGACGAGGAGCCGCTCACCCAGGACGAGGTCGGCGTGGCCCGGGTCCGGCTGATGGTCCCCCCGCTGCTCGAGGTGGAGCCTTTGCCCGGAGCCTGGGCGCGCGCGGCGGATGCGTGGGCCAGGCTGGGAGCGCTCGCGTCCTCGGACCGGCAACTGTCGCGCGTCTACGGGCTGTTCCCCGGTGGCGGCCGCCGTGCGTCCTCGATCGCTCAAGACGCCGCGGCGCACGAGAAGCTGCTCAGGGGCCTGTCGCTCCTCGCCGCGCTCGAGACGGGCGCCCCGCCGCCGGCATCGCCCAGAGAGCGCGCGTCGCTCGCCGCCGCCCGGCGGTTCGTTTCGACCTGGCGATCGGATCCGGAGCTGGGTCGCGATGTGCGCTTTCTCCTTCCCGTGGGCGAGGCGCCCGAGCCGGGGAGGGTGGTCCACTCGGGCGTGCTCGGCGTCGGACGGCGCGAGCTCCTGGTCTCCTTCGAGGGGTCGCCCAGCGTCGCGATCTCGGCGAAGGATCCGTCGCTGTTCGAGGCCGACACCTCGGCGGTGCAGCGCTATCAGGTTCCGGTGCTGGTGACCGGATCGGTGACGGTTCCGCGCGCCGATCCACTGGAGCCGTCCGAGCTCCGCGCGCTCTGCGACCGGGTGGGGCGAAGCCGCGAAGCCATCCTCTCCGCTCTGCCGGAAGCGCTGGTGAAGACGATGACGCCGGTGGGAGCGGACGCGCCATAGGCGATCGCCCACCACGGCTGGTAGCGGTGGCCGCCCCACGCGGATAGAAGTGCGTGGGTGACCGAGCCGATTCTCGAGGTCCGCGGGCTGACGAAAATCTACGGCGCGCTCCGGGCGGTGTCCGACCTCGGGTTCTCGCTCGAGCCGGGCGAGATCCTCGGGCTGGTGGGCCCCAACGGCGCCGGGAAGACCACCACGCTGCGGTGTCTTGCGGGGATCATCCCGGCCACCCGCGGCGAGGTCCGCATCGGCGGGTTCGATCTCTTTCGCGCGCCGGTCCAGGCGCGGCAGCACCTCGCGTTCCTCCCGGACGAGCCGCGGCTGTTCGAGTACCTCACGGTCCGCGAGCACCTCAACCTCACCGCCCGCCTCTACGGGGTGAAGGACTGGGTCGTGCGCGCCGAGGCGCTTTTGCGCGAGCTCGAGCTGCTCGACAAGCAGGACGTTCTGCCCTCCGAGCTGTCGCGCGGGATGAAGCAGAAGCTGTCGATCGCCTGCGGCTTCCTCCACGATCCGCGGCTGATCCTCCTCGACGAGCCCCTCACCGGGCTGGATCCGATCGGCATCCGAAAGATGAAGCAGTCGCTCAAGGCGCGGGCGGAGGCGGGCGCGGCGCTTCTCTTGTCGTCGCATCTGCTCCCGCTGGTGGAGGAGCTGTGTACGCGGATCCTGGTCATCGCCGGGGGCCGCGCGGTGGCGTACGGCACGCTCGACGAGATCCGCAGCGCGCTCGGCGCTCAGACGAACGGGGAGGGCGCGTCGCTCGAGGATCTGTTCATCCGGATCACCCAGGCCGCGTCGTGAAGATGCTCTCGATCCTGTGGTTCATCGTCGCGGCGTCCGCGAAGAACCGCGTCCGCGCGCAGCTCCGCCGGCTCAAGCAGCCGCGGTACCTCGTCGCCACGATCGCCGGGCTCCTCTACTTCTGGAGCGTGTTTTTGCGCCGGCTGCGCTGGGACGGCGCCTTCGGAGATCTGCCCGCGCCGATGCGCGTGCTCATTCCCTTCGGCGCGGGGCTGGTGGGGGTGCTGCTGATCCTGCCTCCCTGGTTGTTCCCGAAGCAGCGCGCCGCGCTCACCTTCTCCGAGGCCGAGATCCAGCTGCTCTTTCCCGGGCCGGTCAGCCGCACCTCGCTCATCCTCTACAAGCTGGCCCGGAGCTTCCTTCTCATCTTCATCAGCGCGGCGATCGCCACGCTCCTGTTCGGGATGCGGATCTCCGGCCACGGCCTGTGGTTCCTCGTCGGGATGTGGCTGGCCCTGGCCCTGCTCACCGTGCACGAGATCGCCGCGTCCTTCGCCCGCGAGGCGCTGTGGCTGCGCGGCGCGCGCGGCGTGGCGGTCCTTTTCGCGGGGATCGGCGCGGTCGTCCTCGGCGCCGCAGCTCTCGTGTTCCGGTCGCTCCAGCAACTGTCGCTGCCGGACCCGGACACGTTGGATCTGGCCGGGCTCGCCGCCTTCGTGGAGCAGGTGGAGCGCACGCCGATCGGCCGCGCGCTCTTGCCGTTCCGGGCGCCGATCGAGGCGGCCTTCGCGCCGGATTGGATCCACTTCGCCCGCGCCGCCGCGCTCGCCGCCGCCGTGCTCTTCGCGCTCACGCTCCTTCTGTTGCGCAGCGATCACGCCTTCGAGGAGGCCTCCGTGATCGCCGCCGAGCGCCGCGCGCGCCAGCTCGAGGCCCGCCGCACCGGGCACAGGCGCCTCGTCCACAGCCAGGTCCGTTCCCGTCACCTTCCCGCGACCGGGCGCCCGGAGTGGGCGCTGGCGTGGAAGGGGCGCATCGCCGCGCGCCGGCTGTTCGGCCCGCAGCTGTTCGGGCTGGTGATCCCCGTCGTCGGCCTGTCCGGGATGCTGGTCTTGATGGTCCGGATGGGCGCGCCGATCCACACGGCCCCCGGCTGGAACGGTGCGCTGGGGCTCGGCCTGTTCCTCTCCGCGCTGCTTCTGGTGGTGCTCGGGCCCAACGCGGTGCGCGCGGATCTGCGGATGGACCTGCCGCAGATGGATCTTCTCCGGACGCTGCCCTTGTCGGGGGCGCAGGTCGTGGCCGGCGAGCTCCTCGGGCCGCTTGGCGTGATCGTCACCGCGCAGTGGGCGTGCCTCGGGCTGGCTCTGGTGGTGAGTCTGGCCGGCGAGCTGCCGCAGGTCCCGGTGCCGCTCCGGATCGTCCTCGTCCTGAGCGCTGCGGTCCTCACGCCGACGCTGACCCTGCTCGGGTTGATCGTCCACAACGCGGCGGTGCTCCTGTTCCCAGGCTGGGTGGCGGTGGGGATCGAACGGGCGCGCGGCTTCGAGGCGATGGGGCAGCGCCTGCTCACCTTCGTGGGCGGCTTCGTCGTGTGGATGGTCGCGCTCCTGCCGGCCGCGCTCCTGGGTGGCGTGGCGCTTCTGGTCGTCTGGACGCTGGCGGGGCCCATCCTTGCGCCGCTCGCGGCGGTGGTGGCCTCCGCGGTGTTGGGGTTCGAAGCGTTCTTCGCGGTGGTGCTGCTCGGGCGGAGGTTCGACGCATGGGACCTGACACTCGAAGCGCCGCCCGGGTAACCGCCGTGCGCCGCGGGAATATCGGTCCGGTGCTTGCTCTTTGAGCCGGGCGAACCCGTTTCGAGGAGACACGGCGATGGAGGAAGCACACATGAACCCGGACTCCGATCCGGCGGCCGTCCCCGCCCGGCCGCAGCGGCGCGGGCGCGGTGCCGCGGTGATGGTGGGCGTGTTCTGCGCCCTGTTGATCGGCGCCGGGGTGGCGTACGTGCTCACGCGCCGTGAGGCATCGCCACAGGTCGTGACGCCGCCTGCCCCCGTCGTCACCGCTCCGGCGCCCGAGGCCGCGGCGCCGCCGAAGATGGCGCCCATCGAAGGCAGCGAGCCTTCGCTCAGAGAGTGGGTGGCCCGGCTGTCGCTCCCTTCGGTGTTCTCGCCGTTCTTCGAAGGAGGCGACCTCGCGCGGCGCATCGTCTCCGCGGTGTGGACCGTCTCACAGGGAGAGGTTCCCCGTCCGCTGCTGGACTTTCTGCGGCCGAAGGGCCTGTTCGAGGTGGAGACGCGGAAGGACGGGACGAGGGTGATCGCCCGATCGTCCTTCGCGCGCTACGACGCGGTGACCGCGGCGTTCGCGCAGCTCGACATGAAGACCCTGGCGCAGGCGTGGCGTGCGCTCGAGCCGGTGTTCGAGACGGCGCACCGGGAGATCGCCCCGCCGGGGCGCACCGTGCGCCAGACCCTGGACAACGCGTTGAACCACCTGCTTGCAGTGCAGGTGCCTACGGGTGACGTGGAGGTCGTCCCCGGCGAGGGTGCGCTCTGGGCCTTCCGCGACGCTGACCTCGAGCACCTCTCGCACGTGCAGAAACAGCTCGTCCGGATGGGACCGGACAACGCGCACACCATCCAGCGCAAGCTGAGGGAGTTCCGCCAGGAGCTTGGCCGCGGGGCGAAGTAGCGCTAGACAGTCTGCATGGCCCTCTTCGGTGGCAACGCCCCGCGCGCAGGTGACGTCGCGCCGGACTTCTCCGCGCAGGACACCGAGGGCCGCACCTGGACGCTCTCGGAGATGGTGAAGGACGGCACCGCGGTGCTGGCCTTCTTCCCGAAGGCGTTCACCCCCGGTTGAACGGCCGAGCTCTCGGCGTACCGGGACCGGTACGCGGACATCCAGAAGGAAGCCGGTCAGGTGCTGGCGATCTCCATGGACGATCGCGACGAGCTCGCGAAGTTCAAGGCGTCGCTGAAGGCGCCATTCCCGTTCATCCCGGACCCGGAGGGGCGGATCGTCCGGCTCTACAACGTAAAGACGCCGGTGGTGAGCTTCGCGCTCCGGTTCACCTTCGTGGTGGGCCCGGAGCGGAAGATCCTCAAGGTGGACAGCGGCCGCGACGCGATCGATCCATCGACGGCGATCGTCGCCTGCTCGCTGCCGGCGAAGAAGGCCTGAGCCGCTTCGTCTAGAAGTCCGCGTTGCCGGGCGTGCGCGGGAAGGGGATCACGTCCCGGATGTTCCCCATCCCAGTGGCGTACTGGATCGCCCGCTCGAACCCGAGCCCGAAGCCGGCGTGCGGCACCGTCCCGTACCGGCGCAGGTCGCGGTACCACCAGTACGCTTCCTTATCGAGCTTCAGCTCGTCCATCCGCCGGTCGAGCACGTCCAGCCGCTCCTCGCGCTGCGACCCGCCGATGATCTCCCCGATGCCCGGCGCGAGCACGTCCATCGCCGCCACCGTGCGCCCGTCGTCGTTGAGGCGCATGTAGAAGGCTTTGATCTCCTTCGGGTAGTTCATCACCACCACGGGCCGGCCCACGAGCTCGTCCACCAGGTAGCGCTCGTGCTCGGTCTGAAGGTCCATCCCCCACCGCACCGGGAACTCGAACTTCCTCCCGCTCGCCTCCAGCCGGCGGATCGCCTCCGAGTACTCCATCCGCTCGAAGCTCGAGTCCGCGAACCGCTGCAGCCGGCCGATGATGTCCGGGTCCGGGCGGTTCGCCTCCTTCGCCTCCTTCGCCGCGCGGTCGGCGAAGAACGCCATGTCGTCGGCGCGCTCTTCCAGAAGGTCGTGGAAGAGCGCCTTGAGGAAGTCCTCGGCGAGATCGGCGTCCGCCGGCAGATCCGCGAAGGCGATCTCCGGTTCCACCATCCAGAACTCGGCGAGGTGCCGGGTGGTGTTGGAGTTCTCGGCGCGGAAGGTGGGGCCGAACGTGTACACGTTGGAGAGCGCGCACGCGTACGCCTCCACGTTGAGCTGCCCGGAGACGGTGAGGTTGGCCTGCCGGCCGAAGAAGTCTTTCGAGAAGTCCACCGCGCCGCTCTCGGTGCGCGGCAGGTTGGTCAGATCCAGCGTGGAGACCCGGAACATCTCGCCGGCGCCCTCGGCGTCGCTGCTGGTGATGATGGGCGTGTGCACCCAGAAGAAGCCGCGCCGGTCGAAGAAGCGGTGCACCGCCATCGCCAGTGTGTGGCGCACGCGGGCGATCGCCCCGAACGTGTTGGTGCGCGGCCGGAGGTGCGCCACCGTGCGCAGGTATTCGAACGAGTGCTGCTTGGGCTGGATGGGGTAGTGGTCCGGATCCTCCACGAAGCCCAGCACCTGGATGGCCTTCGCCTGGATCTCCACCGCCTGGGCGCGGCCCTGGCTCTTCACCAGCTCGCCGTCCACGACGAGCGAGGCGCCGGTGGTGAGCCTGAGGACCTCGCTCTCGTAGTTGGGCAGATCCTTCGGCGCGACCACCTGGATGGGGTGGAAACCGCTGCCGTCATGAACGTGGATGAAGGAGAAGCCGGCCTTGGAGTCCCGGCGGGTGCGGACCCAGCCTTTGATCGTCACCGGGGTGCCGGGCGCGACCTTGCCCCGGAGCAGATCGGCGATGGAGGAGCGTGGATGGCTTGCGGTGGTCATGGCGGGCGGGAGCTATCACACCCGCCTGCTCAACGCCGCGGCGATCCGCTCTCTTCTGGCTCCCAGAAGCCCCGACGCAGAGCGGCCGGGCGCCTGCGTGGTGACCGTTGCGCCCCAAAGATCGCTCTCGTAAGAGGCACGCACCATGTCGTCTCTGAGCGAGCGCTACGAACCGCAGCGAATCGAGCCCCTCTGGCAGCAGCGCTGGCGCGACGCGGGCATCTTCCGAGCGAACGCCCGCCCGAACGCCCCGAAGAAGTACATCCTCGAGATGCTCCCGTACCCCAGCGGGAAGATGCACATGGGGCACGTGCGCAACTACCTCATCGGGGACGTCTACGCGCGCTACTTCATGATGAAGGGCTTCGACGTCCTGCACCCGATGGGCTGGGACGCGTTCGGCCTGCCCGCCGAGAACGCGGCGATCAAGGACAAGGTCCACCCGGCGGTGCGCACGCGCGAGAACATCGAGTCCTTCAAGAAGGAGATCATCTCGCTCGGCTACAGCTATGACTGGTCGCGGGAGATCAACACCTCGGATCCCGAGTACTACCGGTGGAACCAGTGGTTCTTCCTCCGGATGCTCGAGCGGGGGCTGGTGTACCGCCGGTTCGCCAAGGTGAACTGGTGCACCGGCTGCCTCACGGTCATCGCCAACGAACAGGTGAAGGAGGGCCGCTGCGAGCGCTGCGACTCGCCGGTGGTGGACAAGGAACAGCCCGAGTGGGCGTTCCGGATCACCCAGTACTCGGACGCGCTGCTGGACGGGCTGGACGCGCTCACCCAGTGGCCCGAGCGCATCACCTCCATGCAGCGGAACTGGATCGGCCGCTCGTACGGCGCCGAGGTCGGGTTCGCGGTCGAGAACGCGCCCGGCGGCGAGGTGATCCGCGTCTTCACGACCCGCGTGGACACCATCTTTGGCTGTACCTACATTGTGCTCGCGCCGGATCATCCACTGGTGGCGACGATCACCACCGCCGATCGCCGCGCGCAGGTCGAGGCCTTCGCCCGGAAGATGGCGGCGATGAGCAAGGAGGAGCGGACCGCCGAGGGCGCCACCAAGGAGGGCGTGTTCACCGGCGCGTACGCCATCCACCCGTTCACGGGCGGCCGGACGCCGGTGTGGGTCGCGAACTTCGTGCTTTCGGACTACGGCACCGGCGCGGTGATGAGCGTCCCGGCGCACGACGAACGCGACTACCAGTTCGCGAAGAAGTACGGCCTGCCGCTGAGGATCGTCGTGGAGCCCAAAGGCGGCGAGAAGCTGCCCGCCCCAGACCAGCTGGAGCGCGCGTTCACCGACGACGGCGTGCTGGTGGACTCCGGTGAGTTCACCGGGCTTCCCAGCGCAGAGGCGCGCACGAAGATGAGCGCGTGGCTGGAGGCGAACGGGAAGGGGAAGGCCACCGTCACCTACCGGCAGCGCGACTGGGGCTTCTCGCGGCAGCGCTACTGGGGCACGCCGATCCCGATCGTCTACTGCGAGAAGTGCGACCCGGAGAAGAAGGGCATCCCGGTGCCGGACAGCGAGCTGCCGGTGACGCTGCCGGAGATCGACACCGAGAAGGTGCTCACTGGCAAGGGCGAGCCTCCGCTGGCGAAGGTCCCCGAGTGGTTGAACACGCAGTGCCCACGGTGCGGTGGCCCCGCGCGGCGCGAACCGGAGACGATGGACACGTTCGTCGACTCCTGCTGGTACTACGCGCGCTACCTCTCGCCGCACTTCGATACCCTCCCGTTCGATCCACAGGAGGCGAAGCGCTGGCTGCCGGTCGACGTCTACGTCGGCGGGCCCGAGCACGCGGTGATGCACCTGCTCTACTTCCGCTTCTGGACGCGGGTGATGAAGGAGCTGGGCCTTTCGCCCGTGGACGAACCGGTCACCCGGCTGGTCACCCAGGGCATCGTCAATGGCCCGGACGGCCGGAAGATGTCGAAGCGGTGGGGCAACGTCGTCGCGCCGAGCGCGATCGTCGCGAAGTACGGCGCGGACACTGCGCGCACCTACGTCCTGTTCGCCGGCCCGCCCGAACGCGACTTCGACTGGTCCGATGAACAGGTGGAGGGCGCCTTCCGGTTCCTCAAGCGCGTCTACGCGCTCGCCTACAACCACCAGGCGGTGAAGGGCGCCACCTTTGACGGGCCGTTCGAGGGCAAGGCGCTGGAGATCCGCCGCGCGGCGCACAAGGCGCTCAAGCGGGTGGGCGAGGCGATCGAACGGCTCTCGTTCAACACGGCGATCGCCGGGACGATGGAGTACGTCAACGCGCTCTACGCCGCCCAGAACGTGCAGACGCCGGCGGAGAAGGCGGCGATGGCCGAGGCCATCCGCATCCTCACCATCGTGCTGACGCCGTTCGCGCCGCACCTGGCCGACGAGATCGCCCAGGCGTACGGCGAGGTGACGCCGGTGGTCACGCGCGAGTGGCCGGCGTTCGATCCGGCGCTGGTGGTTGACGAGCTCATCCCCTACGCGGTGCAGGTGAACGGGAAGCTGCGCGGAGAGGTGAAGGTCGCCGCGGACGCCGCCGAAGCAGAGGTGCGCGCGGCCATCGAGGCGGACGAGAAGATCCAGGCGGCGCTCAGCGGCAAAGAAATCAAGCGCGTGGTCTTCGTGCCGCGCCGGTTGGTCAACTACGTGGTGGCGGGATAGCGGATGGCTGCGGAGGTTCTGGTCATGTGTCCGGCGTGCGGGCGGCCCCAGCCCGAGCGGCCGGTGTGCGCCCACTGCGGCGCGCCGATGGCGGGCGCCCGGGCGGCGGGCTCCGGGGTCGACCGTCCTGTGGCAGCCACGGAAGGTCGGGAGGTCGACCTCGGCGACGGGCGGCGGCTGCGCTTCGAAGAGGACGCGCTCGTCGTGGTGACCAGATCCGGGGCGACCGGATCGCCGAGAGTGCTCGGCCCGGCGCGGAACGTGATCGGCCGGGACGCGCCCGCGCGGCTCGAATTGAAGACGGTGCAGCGCGCCCGGTTGCGCACGGTGCGGCTGTGGCCGCTTCTGGCGCTCGTCGCCGTGTGCGCGATCCTCGCTGCGCTGAGCGACACTTGGGCGGTGCGGATCGTCCCCACCGTGCTGCTGGTGGTGGGCATCTGGCTGTTCCTCCGCGTCCGCTACTTCGTGGTGCGATTCGAGTGCCGCGAGGGACAGGACGCGTGGCTGTTCCTCGGCGCCGGGGCGAGCGGCTCGAACCGCGGCGTCTCCGCCCAGAGCGTCTGGGCGGATCTCGCCCGCGAGCTTCAGCGCCGGGGTGTCGAGGCGCGCCCGCGCTGACGGACGCACATGCCGCCCGTCCCGATGGACCTGCTTGTACCGCGTCGGGACGTGCGGCCGTGGACGCCGGGCCGGTGTCTCCGGCGCGCCTTGACGGACCTGCGTCCGCCGGTAGGGTGGGGTGCCTTGCGCGTCCGCCCCGTCATCGCTGCCTTGTGCGTTCTGGCCACCGCGTCCGGCTGTGGCTACCGCTTCGCCGCCGGCGGTCCCGCGGTGCTCCCCGAAGGCATCGGCGCGGTGCGCGCGCCCCTGTTCGGCAACCTCACGCCGGAGCCCGGGCTGGAGGTGGTCTTCACCGAGGCGCTCCGCCAGGAGCTGGCCCGCGCAGGCATCGAGACGCGCGCGGGCGCGGAGGCCGAGCTCACCGGTGACATCACCAACGTGTCCGGCGTCCCCACCGTGCTCACCACGCCCACCGGCGCGCCCGGGGACACCGTCTCGAAACTGGCCAGCTACCGGATCTTCGCCACCGCCCACCTCAAGCTCACGCGAGGCACGCGGGTCGTGAGCGAGTTCGACGTCTCCGGCTACGAGGACTACCTGCCGGGCGTGGACATCCTTCAATCGGAGTCGAACCGGCAGGCCGCGTTGGAGCGGCTGGCGCAGAGGCTGATGCGGGATGCGTTCGACCGCCTGGCCACGCGCTGACGGAGTGGGCGGGCGCTGGAGACACGACCGCCGTCGGCGCAGACCCGGTCCGGATCCACGCGACGGCGACGGGCCATTCGAATTCGAAGGAGTGGGGCCGCGGTACCGCCTACTTCATCGCGGCGGCGGACTTCTTCATGAGCCGGGAGATCCGGCGCGCCGCGGTGCGCTTGTGGAGCACGCCCTTGGAGGCGGCCTTGCTGAGCTTGCGCACGGCCAGGGTGACCGCGTCCGTCACCTTCGCCGGATCGTTCGAGGCGATCGCCTCGCGGGCATCCTTCACCGCGGTCTTCACGGCCGAGCGGACGGCGGTGTTGCGCGCGCGGCGCTTCTGGGACTGACGGTTGCGCTTCTCAGCGGATCGGGTGTTCGCCACGGACTGCTCCCATCTCTTTCGAGCGATTGAAGGGCGCGCTACCTACTTCGCACCTCATGCTGCGTCAAGGCAGACGCGCGTGGCGTGGGGCGCAGAGCCCCGCGGCTGTGGAGAACCTGTGCGCCCGACGGGCGAAAGGGCGCGCCGGATCGACGGAATCACTTTCCACATGCGCGCGCGGAAACTCGCAGCACGGACGGATCGACGGGCGCGTTGCCTCTTGTGTCCCCAGCGACCCACAGGTTTCCCCCCAGTTTTTGCACAGAACCTGTGGACAGTTCGTCCCTTCCTGCCCCCGGGGCCTGCACGGATCGTTCAGACCCGGGGCCATGGCAGGTCCGGGGCCGGCCCCTCACGGCGCGCCGCCGGCTCCCCGAGCGCGACGGTGCAGCGGATCCCATCCTCCAGCGGTTGCACGTCGATGTTCGCCCCCAGCTGCTCGAGCACGTGGGCCGCGAAGCGCCAGGCCAGCACGTACGCGTCCTCCTCTTCGGCTACAGGCTCCACCGGCCGCGCCCTCGCCGCCGTCCACCTGCGGGCCAGCTCCATGGGCGAGGCAACGGGGATCTCCGCCGTGAGCTCGACGGACGTCGAATGTCCGGCGCAGAGCGACAGCCGGATGGGGCCGCTCGCGGACTGTGCCAGCGGCTCGAACAGCACGCGCGCCGCGCGGACCACCGGGCGCGGGACCGAGGGCGAAGGCTCCGGCGCGTCCAGCGGCACGCCGTCCAGTTCCAGAGCGAGCCAGGCCAGCGCGCGCGCGGTGGGCTCCTGCTCCGGCTCTCCCTCGGGCGCGGGGTCCAGCTGCGCCAGCGTGGCGATCATCCGGGCGATCCGCGCGAGTCGCCGGGGCTCGTGTTCCCCCGGCAGCATTCCGGCGAGCAGCGCCACCGCCTCGCCCCGAAGGCCATCCGCTTCGCGGCGCAGATGGTCGCGCTCCCACAGCTTCATCGTCACGGCGATCAACCGGGCGATCCGCGCGAGCACCCGCAGGTCCGCGTCCACGAGCGGGTCGTGCCCGGCGCCGCACACGAGCGTCAGCGCCCCGCCGCAGTAGTCCGTGCAGGCGAGCGGGACGATCGCCCAACTCCGCGCGCCCAGCCTTCCGACCGTCTCCGGGTCCGCGACGATGGCGTGCGCCAGCTCGCGCGCAGTGCCGGCGTGCAGCTCGGGCTGCGCGGTCGTCAGAACGCGCCACAGCGCCGTCCCGGCCAGCGTCCCCAGTGGCTGTGTCACCTCCAGCCGCGCCGCGGTGTCCGCCCAGACCCGATCGCGGTGGAGCACCGCTACCCGCTCCACGCTTCCGCCGCGCAGAAGATCGATCGAGCACCAGTCCGCGGCCCGCTCCAGCAACAGCCGGGTGAGCCGGGAGAGCAGCGCCTCCGGGCGGGTCCAGGTGGTGGCGATCTCCGCCGCGTCCGCCTGCAGCTCGGCGCGGTGGAGCATCCCCAGCGCGGCGCGGCGCGCGGCCTGCTCCCGGATGAGCAGCTGGACGTTCTCGTCGAGCGCCTGCTTCTGCGCGTGGATGTCCGCGCCGACCCCCAGCCAGCACAGAATCTCGCCGCGCTCGTCGCGTTCGGCGGTCCCGCGCAGAAGCAGCCAGCGCCACCTACCGGACTGTTTCTCGCGGAAGCGGGCCTCCACCTCGAACATCCCGCGCGCCAAAGCGCCGGCGAGGGCGTGTCTGAGCGCGGGCTGGTCGTCCGGGTGGGCGAACTGAACCGGCTGCGCGCCCGGGCCGAAGCCCTCGAAGCGGGCCATCGCCCCGGTGACCTCGTCCACGATCCCGGAAGGGGAGAGCACGAACACCAACGCCGGGAGCTCGTGCGGCAGGGCGACGTTCAGCGGGCGTTCGGCGATCGCCGCCACCTCGTGGGCGACCCGCGCCGCCTGCGCGCCCACCTGCCTGAGCCGCTCCACCTCCTCGCGCAGGCTGCGCGCGTACTCGTAGAGATCCACCAGCAGTCGGACCTTGGCCAGGAGCGCATGGGTGTCGAACGGCTTGGTGATGTAGTCGATCGCCCCGGACGAATAGCCGCGGTGCATCGCCGCCTGGTCGGTGCGCTTGCCGGTGAGGAAGAGCACGGGCACGTGCCGCGTCCGTTCGCGGTGCTGCAGAAGCTCCGCGACCTCGAAGCCGTTCATGTCCGGCAGCGCCACGTCGAGGATCACCAGCGCGATCGCCCCGTCGCGGTCCTCCTCCATGGCACGGAGGGCCTGTTCGCCGGTGTCGGCGGTGATCAGATCCCATTCGGTGCTCCCCAGGATCGCCTCGAGCGCCGTGAGGTTCGGCCGGTAATCGTCGACGAGGAGGATCCCGGGGCGGTGACGTGGACCTCCCATGATCCAACGCTAATGGGCGCCGGGGGCGGTTGCGCGCCCGCCGGCGTGTGGCGCCGCTCTGCCGCTCGTCAGTCGCGCGCGTAGACGAGGAACGCGTTGTCGTCGGGTCCGAAGAAGCGGAACGACGCGGCCGCCGCCGCCTCCACCCGTGCGCCCAGCGCGCCGAGCTTCGAGCGGGCGGCCTGCACCGCCGCGCTGGAGGGAAGCTCCGCGCACACCGCCGCGTGGCCCGGACCTTCGGTGGACGGTTCGAAGCGCAGGAGCAGCGCGCCGGTGTCCACCTCCAGAACGGGCGAGGTGCGCGGGCAGACGCGCCAGCGCAACACGTCCGCGGCGCGCATCCAGAAGGCGGCGGTGCGCGACGGGTCCGCGCACGGGAGGACCAGCGCCGGGACGGTCGCCCGGGGCAAATCGAGCGCGGGGGCGAGCCCGACCTCCGCCGCCTTGGCCTTCTGCCACAACGCCTCCATCTGCTCGAGGGACGCTTCGCCGAAGGGGATCCCCTGCGCGCGCAGCCCGGCTTCGATCTCGTGGAAGCGCCGGGTGAAGCGCGCGTTGGCGCCGCGGAGCGCGTCCTCCGGCGGCGTCTGGATGAACCGGGCCAGATTGGCGATCGAGAACAGCACGTCCCCGAGCTCGTGCTCGATCCGGTCGCGGTCCTTCGAGGCGATCGCCTCCTCCAGCTCGCGCAGCTCCTCGTCCAGCTTCGCGCGGACGCCGGCGAGGTCCGGCCAGTCGAAGCCGACGCGCGAGGCCTTCTCGGTGAGCCGCTCGGCCCGCTGCAGTGCCGGCGCGAACGTGGGCACTCCGTCGAGGACCGATCCCTCGCGGCCGGTCTTCTTCTTGCGCTCGGCGGCCTTGAGCTTCGCCCAGTTCTGCAGCACCTCTTCCGCCCCGGTCACCTTCGTCTCGCCGAAGACGTGGGGGTGCCGGCTTTCA
Source organism: Myxococcaceae bacterium (assembly GCA_019686135.1). GTDB lineage: Bacteria > Myxococcota > Myxococcia > Myxococcales > Myxococcaceae > JADGHL01. The sequence continues at coordinate 18,065 of JADGHL010000041.1, forward strand.
ATCTTGTCGCCGATCGCCCTGCACACGTCGGCCATCTCGAACTCGCCGAGCTCCGTGGCGAGCTGCGCGTGGAAGACGATCTGGAACAACAGATCGCCCAGCTCCTCGCACAGCGCCATCCAGCTTCCGCCTTCGGCGACGCGGTCCATCTCGTCGAGGACCTCGTACGCCTCTTCGATCAGATACGGCCTGAGCGAGCGGAGGTCCTGCGCGCGATCCCACGGGCACCCGCCCTCCGCCCTGAGCCTGCGCATGATGTCGCACAGCCTCAGGAGCTCCTTTCCTGCGTCCTTCGCCATCGTGGCTCCTGGAGAAAGGTTGAGGCTATCATCCGCTCCCTCGGATGCGTCGCTCCCGATCGCCGGCTCTCCTCCTCCTTCTCTGTTGTTCCCTCCTGCTCGCGCCGGCCGCGGTGCGCGCGCAGGCGGATGCGGTCAATCCGCTGCAGGAGGTCGACCCGGACGCGCCCGCCGACGGGTACGCCGATGACGAGGCCCCGCCCACGCGCGATCCGCTCCTCGATCTCCCCGCTCCGGTGCGGACAAAGGCGCCCGCCCCACCGCAGCCCGCCGCGCCCGCGCCCGCCGCCGGCACGGCCGCCGGCGCCGTTGCCGCCGCGAAGCCGGACCGGGCGCCTTCCTCCGAACCCGCACCAAAGCCCGCGCCACCGGCTCCGCCTCCGGCCAAACCCGCGCCGCCGCCGATCCAGGTGCCCACCGGGACCGACGCGGATCTGCTCAAGCGCTGGCTGGCGTGGCGCGCCGCGGTGGAGAAGCCCAACCGCGCGGGCGCAGAGGAGGCGAAGCGGGAGCTGTTGTCCCTGCGCGACCAGCTGGGCGTCACCGACCTCGACGCTTTCGCCACCGCCGCGGCGCGCGGGGCGAAGACGCGGCAGGACAACGACGATCCGGTGGGGGCGATTGAGCTGGCGTCCGCCGCGGTGGAGCTGGCGCCGCATCTGGCCACGGCCCACTTCGCGCTCGCGCGCGCGTGGTTCCTGTCCGATCCCACCGACGTGGGCCGCTGGGGCCGCGAGCTCAAGGAGACCGCGGTCTCGTTCTGGCGCGATCCCCGCTTCCTCCGCGCGGCGGTGGGGGATCTCGGCGCCGCGCTCCTTGCCGCGCTGATCGCCACGGCCGCGGCGGTGATCGCGATCCTCTTTTTGCGCCGCGCGCGGTACTTCCTCCACGACTTCCACCACCTCTTCCCCCGGGCGGCGGCGCGCTGGCAGACGGTGCCGCTGGCGCTGATTCTGCTGTCGCTGCCGCTGGTGTTCCGGCTGGGCTTCATCCCGGCGCTGCTGGTGCTCTTTCTTGCGGTGAGCGCCTATCTGGGGTGGACCGAACGCGTCCTCGCCGCGGTGCTGATAGCTCTGCTCGGGCTGGCGCCCCTGGGGGCGGCGGCGATCGCCCGGGCCTCGGCGTTCTCCGGGACCGTGGCCGAAGACCTGGCGGCGCTCGAGCGCGGCGGCCCGGACGGGACGCGCGCGGCCGCACGCGTGCAGGCGCGGGTGGACGACGGCACCGCCTCCTTCGAGGAGGAGTTCGCGCTCGGGCGTTTTCTGCTGCGCCGCGGGCAGCTGGAGAAGGCCACCGGGATGTTCAAGAAGGCGGCGCTCGTGAACGGGAACGACGCCCGGCTTCTCGTGAACCTCGGCAACGCGCGACTGGGGCTGGGGGACGTGGAGACCGCGACCACCCTCTACGCGCGGGCCACCGAACAGGACGCGGAGCTGGCGGCGGGCTTCTTCAACGCGGCGCGCCTGCACTACCGCAAGGCGCAGACGCTCTACGATGCCGCCGAGGCCGCGGAGCTGGAGCGGGCGCAGTCCGCCCAGCTCGTGGCGCTGCAGCTGGACCCGTCGCTGTCGCGGTTGGTCGATCTCCCGAAGGACAAGCCGCAGCCGCTCAACCTGCTGCTCGCGTCTCCCGGCCTGACACCCGCGGAGATCCGTGCGCACGCCACGCTGCCGGACGAAGGCGAACGGGTCCGCGCGCAGCTGACCTGGCGGCTCATCGGGATGACGCCCGGGGTGCTGGCGCACGGGTTGCCGGCGGCGCTGGCGCTGGCGGTCCTGGGGTTGGGCGCATTTGGCGGGGCGTTGTCGGTCTCGCGGGCGTGTGACAAGTGCGGCCGCGCGGTGTGCCGGCGGTGCGACCCGGAGCTCTCCGGCGGTGGCAGCCTGTGCGGCCAGTGCGTCAACGTGTTCGCGCGCAAGGGGCTGGTCGCGCCGCAGGTCAAGGTGCGCAAGCAGCTCGAGGTCGACCGCTACCAGGCGCGAAACGAGCGGCTGGCGTGGCTGTTCGGGATCGTCTGCTCCGGCGGCGGCCACCTCTACGGCGGCGCCACCCTCCGCGGGGCGCTGTACGCGTTCTGCTTCCTGTTCCTCGTCTTCCTGGCGCTGTTCCGCGAAGGGCTCATCCGCGCGCCGTTCGGCGAGCTGCCCGTGCTGTTGCGGCTCATCCCCGCCGGGATCGTCCTTCTTTCCGTCTACTTCCTCTCCTTGCGTAGCCTGCGAAGGGCGCAGGGCTGACGACCATGGCGCTCAAGGGCACCCTCAAGGACTTCGGGATCGCAGACATCCTGCAGCTCATCGGTCAGCAGCAGAAGACCGGCACGCTTCACCTCAAGCAGCGCGACCAGGAGGTGCACGTCGCCTTCAAGGACGGCGCCATCGTCCGGGCGGAGAGCACCCACCGCAAGAAGAAGGAGCTCATCGGCACCATGCTGGTGCGCGCCGAGCTGATCACCGAACAGCAGCTCGCCAGCGCGCTGGAGACCCAGCGGCGGACGCTGAAGCGACTGGGCGACGTGCTCGTCGCCGCCGGGATGATTACCCACGAGCGCTTCACCGAGATGGTGAAGCTGCAGACCACCGAGACGCTCTACGGGCTGTTCGGGTGGAAGAGCGGCACCTACGAGTTCGAACAGGGGGAGATCGAGTTCGACCCTTCCGCCGCTGTCACCTTGCGCGCCGAGTCGGTGCTGATGGAAGGGTTCCGGATGGTGGACGAGTGGCCGGTGATCAAGAAGACGATCACCAGCTACGAGCTCACCTTCGAACGGCTCAAGGAGCTGCCCCCGCCGCCTTTGGAGGCGGACGCGTTCGATGCCGCGCTCGACGACGCGTTCGCGGAGGAGAAGCGCGAGGAGAAGCAGGGCGAGTTCAAGAGCATCGGGCCCAACGAGCGGAAGGTGATGGGCCTGGCGGTAGCGGGGCGCGACGTGCGCCGGCTCATCGACCTGAGCTGCCTGGGCGAGTTCGAGACCTGCAAGGCGCTCCTCAACCTGGTCAACCTCGGCTACCTCAAGGTGATCCCCCCCACCGGGCGGACCCACGCGGTGGGCGGTGGCGCCGAGGCAGGGGTGCTCGGCCGCGTGATGGGCGCCGTAGGCCGGGTGGCCATCTCCATGCTGGTGCTGGCGGCGATCGGCCTCGTGGCATCGCGGATCAACCTGCAGGCGTTCAGCCTGACCAGCAGCCCCAGCTCGTTCGCGGATCCCGCCGCGCAGCGGTTGATCTCCCGGGCGCAGATGGCCCGCATCCACGCCGCGCTGGACGTGTACCGGGTGGAGCGCGGGGAGCTCCCGGAGCAGCTGCAGGCGCTGGTGGAGGCGGGGCTTCTGGCCGACAACGACATCCGCTACCCCTGGCAAGAGCCCTACTACTACCGGCGCACCCGGGACGCCTTCGTCCTGTTGCCGCCATTACGCTGACGGTGCCCGGCCGCCGGGCGAGGGGGCCTGTGGGGCTGGTGGGCTGCATGCCGACCGGAAGCTGGTTATCGTCAGGCACACCGAAGGCGCCCGTCCGTGGGCCGCCCTCGAAGGAGACGAACCCGGGTTGCAAGTCCAGCGCGCGCAGAAGCAGGCCGTCCCTCATACCTCCGCGAAGGTGGATCTGGGCGACAACGAGGTCGCGCAGACCGTCTGCGGAAATCACAACGAAAACCTCAAGGCGATAGAGCGTCGGCTGGGCGTCCGCGTGGGTATGCGCGGAACCGAGCTGTTGCTCTCCGGTCCTCCGGATCAGCTCTCCTTCGCGGTGAAGCTGATCGACGAGCTCGCGGACATCGTCCGGGCCGGGCGGCCGGTCTACGCGGACGACGTCGAACAGGCCATCAAGGTTTTGGGGCAGGGCGAGGAGACGCCTCGCGAGCTGTTCCTGGGCCCCGTTCTGAACCGCGGTGGTGGGCGGCAGGTCTCGCCCAAATCCATCGCCCAGAAGCGCTACGTCGACGCCATCCGCGCCCACGACATCGTCTTCGGCATCGGCCCGGCGGGCACCGGCAAGACGTACCTCGCCATGGCGATGGCGCTGGCCTTCCTCCAGGAGCGCAAGGTCAAGCGGATCATCCTGGCGCGTCCGGCCGTGGAGGCGGGCGAGAAGCTGGGCTTTCTCCCCGGCGATCTGGCGGAGAAGGTGAACCCGTACCTGCGTCCGCTCTACGACGCGCTCCACGACATGATGGACCCGGCGCGCGCGGCGGCCCTGGTAGAGCAGGGCGTGGTGGAGGTGGCGCCGCTGGCGTTCATGCGCGGACGGACCCTCAACGACGCGTTCGTGATCCTCGACGAGGCGCAGAACACCACCATCGAGCAGATGAAGATGTTCCTCACCCGCCTGGGCTTCCACTCGAAGGCGGTGGTCACCGGGGACATCACTCAGGTGGATCTGCCCTCCGGCCGGCAGTCGGGGCTGACCCACGCCCTGAAGATCCTCGAGGGTACCCCGGGCATCGCCTTCTCCCGGTTCAGCGACGTGGACGTGGTCCGCCACCCGCTCGTGCAGGCGGTGATCCGCGCCTATGAGAAGTCGGAACGGGAGGCCGCCGCCGAAGCGGCTGGACGCTCCTCTGCCGAGGTGTCGCACCCTTCGCCACCCGGGCAGCCAGGCGGCCCGATCGCGCCTTGATGCGCCCGCACCCCGCGTCTAGGGTGCCCCGGTCATGACGGATCCGGCACCCCCGGGTCCGGCGCCCTCAGGCCGGACCCCCTTCGATGTGCTCGCGGAGCGGCTCAAGCTCCCGGCCGGTTGGAGTGGGCGTCTGACCCACATCGGGCTGCTCGCCGCGGTCTCCGTGGCCGCGTCGATGTTCATCTCCCCCGGCCTCTCCGCCCAGCAGATCCCGCTGCTGACCGAGGCGGACATCGGCCGGCCGTTCCGAGCCAACTCCGCCTCCGGGTTCAAGGCCAACCGGGACTACGAGATCGTCCACTCCAGCCGGACCGAACAGCTCCGGCAGGAGGCGCGGGCGGCGGTCAAGCCGGTCTACGACTTCAACCCCGCGGTCTCCAGCGACGTGCGGCAGGCGGTGCACGAGGCCTTCGCGGCGATGCGCGAGGTCATCGCCAGACAGCGCGCCGCCGCCCAGCCGCCGGCGCCGCCCGGCGAGGACGGGGAGCACGAACACGGACGCGCCAACCCGCCGCCGCTCTCGGCAGCGGCGAAGAAGAAGCTCGAGGCGGAGCACAAGGCGGCCGAGGAGGCGCTGACCGCGCTGTTGGGGACCAAACGCGAGGCGTTCGAGGCCCGGATGCTCCCGCTGGAGGACGCGGACTGGGAGGAGCTGGTCCAGGCTCGCTTCTCGGAGGAGGCGGAGCAGGCGGTGCTCACGCTCATCGACCGCGCCTACCCCGTCGAACGGCGATTCGCGGTGCCGGTGGCGGCCTCGCGCGACGAGCTGCAGCAGATCGAAGGCGGGTTCATCACCATCCGCGACGTCGTCACCCGGCAGGAGCGCCAGAGCCCGGTCGCCTCGCCCGCGGTGATCGACGTCCGGGAGGCGAAGGCGGAGCTGGACCGGTTCGCGTCGGTTCCGGGCAACATCCTGGGCGAAGGGTCCATCGCGTTGCGCCGCGCGGTGCTGCGGCTGGCCAAGCGGCAGATCCGCCCGAACCTCACCGTGAACACCGCGGAGACGGAGAACCGGCGCGTGGCCGCCGCGGCCGCGGTGAAGGACGCGGTGATTCAAATCAAGAAAGGCCAGAAGATCATCGGGGACGGCGAGCTCATCAACGAGACGCACCTGGTGATCCTCAACGGGATGCGGGCGCAGACCGACCAGCTGGACGTCGTCCAGGTGAAGCTGGGGATCATCGGCCTCGTCGCGCTGGTGATCGCCGCGTTCTACGCATTCCACCGCGCCGCGTTCCGCCGCTTCCGGCCCACCCGCAAGGACGCGCTGGTGCTGGGGCTCTTGCTTGTGGCCATGCTGGGGCTCATCCACGTGTGGACCACCGTGGCGGAGGCCGTGCACGACCGGTACGGCGACATCCCGATCGAAGCTTTCCAGTACGCCATCCCGGTAGCGGCCGGGGCGATGCTCGTCCGCTTCCTCTTGTCGCAGGAGCTCGCGCTGTTCTTCGCGCTGGTCATCTCCTGCCTCGCGGGGGTGATGCTGGGCAACTCGCTCGCGTTCGGGATCTTCTCCCTCGTCGGGTCGGTGGTGGCCGCGGAGCGCATCCCCCGGGCCAAGGACCGCGTGGGGATCTTCAAGGCGGGCTTTCTCACCGGCGCGGCGAACCTCATCACGGTGCTGTTCTTCGCCTTCGCCGAGGGCAAGGGCTTCACCCTCGACAACCTCTACGTGGCGATGTTCACGCTCGTCGGCACGTCGATCGCGGTGCCGGTGACGGTGATGGCGCTGACCCCGCTCATCGAGGCCACGTTCGGGTACGCCTCGGACATCAAGCTCCTGGAGCTGGCGAACCTCAACCACCCGGCGCTCAAGGAGCTGATCGTCCAGGCTCCCGGGACCTACCACCACTCGATCATCATGGGCTCGCTGGTGGAGCAGGCCGCGGAGGCGATCGGCGCCAACCCGCTGCTCGCACGGAGCTGCGCCTACTACCACGACATCGGAAAGGGCCGGAACCCGCTCTACTTCGGCGAGAACCAGAAGGGTGAGAACCGGCACGACCAGCTCGCGCCGGCGATGAGCGCGGTGATCATCAAACGCCACGTCACCGAAGGGATGGAGATGGCGCGCCAGTACCGCCTTCCCAAACTGGTGGCGGACGCCATCCCGCAGCACCACGGCACCCGCGTGGTGGGCTTCTTCTTCCACAAGGCGATGAAGGAGATCGAGGGCAAGGAGAACGCCCCGCCGATCGACGAGTCGATCTACCGCTACCCCGGCCCCAAGCCACAGTTCCGTGAGGCGGCGCTGGTGATGATCGCCGACGCGGTGGAGGCCGCGTCGCGGTCGATGCCCGACCAGAGCACGCCCAAGCTGCAGGCGCTGGTGCAGAAGATGATCAACATGATCTTCAGCGAGGGGCAGCTGGACGAGTGCGATCTCACGCTGCGCGATCTGAACGTCATCGCCCAGTCCTTCGTGCACACCCTCGAGGGCATCTACCACGCGCGGCCGGCGTACCCGGCGGGCGCGGTGGGGCCGCGCACCTCGCAGTCCTCGCAAAACGATCCGCGGCTGCCGGCGCTCACCGGGATGCCGGGCGGCAGGGGTGAGGAGAAGGCGGATTCCAAGCGGGCAGGGAGCGCCTGATTCGCAATGGAGCCCGTCGCCACAGCGACGCCCTATGACCGTGCCCGCGCGCTTTCGGCCCAGGGGTTGAGCGCGCAGGAGATCCGTGCGCGGTTGATCGCCGACGGCGTGGACGCTGAATCCGCCGCAGTGGCCGCCGCCGCCGTGGCGGGCCGTGCGCCGATGCACGTGGACGCGCTCGGCGCAGAGGGCCTGCACGTTCTGTCGCTGGTGGACGAACGCGGGGTGGACGTCGAGCTCCGGTGGGACCGCGGCAGTTTCCTGGACGTGGCGATCGACCTGATCGGCGGGATCGCCTGCATCGGCTTCGGCTTCGCTTTGGTCATCGGCTGGTCGCAGGGGCGGATGTGGACGCCGTTGATGTTCGGCGTGCTGCTCATCGCCGTGTTCCGGATCCGGTGGGCGGAGCTCGCCCAGTCGGTGCTGCGGCTGGTGATCGCCGCCACGCTGGTGACGCTGGCGTTCGCGGTCGGCGACCACGCGCCGTTGGCGGGCGCGGGCGTGTCGGTGGGCTATGGGCTCTACCACGCCGTGCGCGGCTGGTTCGCGTACCGGCTGTTCGAACACCGCCGGCTGGGTGTGCCGGCGCCCTCACCTGTGCCTTCGCAGGGCGATCCCGCGCCCGCGGCCGCGGCAGATCCCGAGCCGCCGGTTCCGTCGCCGTAGCGGGCCCGCTGTGGTAGAGCGCCCGGCGCCATGCGAACGCTCCGGATCGCTCTTTTCGCGTTGCCTCTGCTGTTTGCCCCGTCGGTGTTCGCGCAGCCGGCGGCGGGGATCACCTGGACCGCTCCCTCCAGCTGGAAGAAGGGCGAGCCGCGGCCGATGCGGGCCGCCACGTACGTAATCCCCGCCCAGAAGGGGGATCCGGAGGACGCGGAGCTGGGCGTGTTCGCCTTCGGGCCCGGGCAGGGCGGGTCGGTGGAGATGAACATCCAGCGGTGGATCGGCCAGTTCCAGCAGCCGGACGGCGGTCCGTCGGACAAGGTGGCCCACGTCGCGCACCTCAAGGTCCACAAGATGGCGGTGACCACGCTCGATCTGTCCGGCACCTATGTCACCTCCATGGGCCCGCCGATGATGGGCGGCCAGAAGGTCCACAAGGAGAACTTCCGGATCCTCGGCGCGATCGTGGAGGGGCCAGAGGGTGCGGTGTTCTTCAAGCTCGTCGGGCCGAAGAAGACCGTCGCCGCCCAGAAGAAGGCGTTCGACCGGCTGATCCAGTCGATCCAGAAGACGCAGCCGTGACGGTGCGCAGAAGGAACGTCCGCGCCGCCGTGACGAAGAATGTACGCGCACGGCGGCCGCGGGTGCTGGTGGACGGCTCGCACCCGAAGACCGCGCAGTACCGCCGGATGCTGATGCGCGAGGCGCGCCGGTTTTTGTCGAAGCTGGAGCTGGAGGACGTCGAGCTGTCGATCTCCCTCGTCGGCGACCGGGCGATCCGCCGGCTCAACCGGATCTGGCGCCACAAGGACAAGGCCACCGACGTGCTGAGCTTCCCCGCCGGCGAGCTCCCGCGCGGTGTCCCCGGTCCGAAGCCGCTGGGGGACGTGGTCATCTCATTGGACACGGCCCATCGCGCGGCCAGAGCGTACGAACGCACCGTCGAAGACGAACTCCGGCGCTACCTCGCGCACGGCCTGTTGCACCTGCTCGGTTACGACCACGAGCAGAGCGCCGCCGCCGCGCGGAAGATGGCGAAGCTGGAGGCGCACCTGTTGGGTGAAACGGGGATGATCGACGAAGCAGAGGGCCAGGGTTGACGCCCCGCGGGGGCGGCGCAAGGCTCCCCGGGATGAGCGCACTGCAGGTCGACATCGACACCGAGACCATCCTGTTCGACGGCCGCTGGCAGACCCGCGAGGAGCTCGCGCGGACCATCCGCGCCATGCTGGATGGCGGGAACTACAACGTCGCCCGCCCGAGCGCCGCGCTCGAGCAGCTCGACGCCGCGCTGTCGGACGTCCGCACCGTGGCGTTCCGAGCCTCGCCGGAGCTCGCCGAGTCGATCTCCGAGGCCGCGCAGAAGGCGGGCCGCACCCCGGGCGCGCTCATCCGCGAGGCGGTCGGGCAGTACCTCGCGCAGCTCCGTGCCGGCACCGTGTCCGCTATGTCCGAACCGGCGAAGGCCGAACCGGAGGGGCGCCGGCCCACGCATCCGGAGATGGCGGCGGTGCACGCCGGGCAGGCGCACACGGTCCGCATGGCGGTGCCCACGCTGGAGCAGATCGCCCAATACACCCAGCCGCCCCAGCCGGAGGAGGCCAGCGAGGCGAAAGCTGCGCCTGCTCCGCCTCCCGGGCTCAAGCCGCACGCGCCGCTCGCCGGCCCGGGCGCTCTCCGCGCCGCCGGCGTTCCCAACCCGCCCGCGCCGTCGGTCGTGGTGGACCAGTCGCTCACGGTCAGCACCGAGGTGGTCACCGAGGCCGCCGCGCCGGAGGAGGCCGCGAGCGCCGTGGAGCTGACCCAGAAGCCGAAGGAGCCCGAGTCCCAGGACGCGGTGGAGCGCCGCTGGTTCGGCGGGTAGGCACCAGAGCGAACCCGAAGCCGCGCGCACGACCGTGTGTTACATGCCGCGGTCCATGCGACGGTTTGCTCTGCTCGTCCTCCTCCTTTCGCCCCTCCTCGCCTTCGCCCAGGGGCGCGGCAGCCGCGCGCCGTGGGGGATCGGGCAGAGCCGCCCGGAGGATCTGCAGATCACCCTGGTCACCTTCGGGCCGGGGCCGGAGATCATCTCCTGGTTCGGCCACTCCGCCCTCGTGGTGGAGGACACGCGGCTGGGACAGCGGCGGCTATACAACTACGGGATGTTCGGGTTCGAGAAACCCGGGATGCTGGTCAAGTTCGCGATGGGCCGGCTGGAGTTCTGGGTGGAGGACACCCCGTATGTGGTGCCGACCTTCCGCTTCTACGCGTCCGAACAGCGCGACGTGATTCTGCAGCTGCTCAACCTCTCACCGGCGCAGCGCGCGCAGCTGGCGCAGGCTCTGGACGAGAACGTCCAGCCACAGAACCGCTACTACCTGTACCACCACTACTTCGACAACTGCTCCACCCGGCCGCGCGACATGATCGACCGCGCCACGGGCGGGGTGCTCTCGGCGATCGGCGCGCAGCCCGCGCGGATGACGCTGCGCGAGCACACCCGGCGGCACACCGACTACTTCCCGCCGATGAGCGTGCTGCTCGATTTTTTGATGAACGACGAGATCGACCAGCCGATCACCCGGTACCAGGAGGCCTTCCTCCCCGCGGAGCTGATGCACCAGGTGGACGAGGCGAAGGTGACGCTCCCCGACGGGACGGTGGCTCCGCTGGTGGCCGAGAAGATCACCTGGTTCGAAGGCAAGCGGCCGAAGCCGCCGGAGACCCCGCCGAAGTACGGGCCGGCGCTTCTGGCGATCGGCCTTCTTCTGGGCGCCCCGGCGGTGCTGTGGGCGGTGTGGTACCGGCGCTCGCGCGGGCGCGCTCCGCGGATCCTCCTCGGCGTCCACAACGTGCTCGTGGGCCTTGTGCTCGGGTTGCCAGGGACGGTGTTGTTGTTGATGGGCACGCTCACCGAGCACACCGTCACGCACCACAACGAGAACCTCCTGCTCGCCAACCCGCTCACCCTCCTGGCGGTGCCGTTCGGGATCGGGCTGATGCGCGATCGCGCGAAGAGCAGCCGGGCGCTCCGGGCGATCTGGGTGCTCCTTGCGGGCATGGGTGTGCTGGAGCTCTTGTTGAAAGCGTTGCCGTGGTTCGACCAGGACAACTGGCGGATCATCGCGCTCGTGCTCCCCATTTCCCTGGGCTTCGCCGCCGCCTCCGTGGTGTATGAAGCCAGCCGCCATGCCGAACGATCGAACCGAGAAGATGACCGAGCTCCGCCAGCGCCTCGACGCGCTCCGGGGGACTCTTTGACGTCGACCGCAAACGTTCGCGCATCGCGCTGATCGAGCGCGACGCCGCGCAGCCGGACTTCTGGAACGACAACGTCAAGGCGCAGGCGCTGCTGAAGGAGAAGGCGGGCCTCGAGAGCACGGTCGGGCTGTTCGACCGCACCGCGCGCGCGCTGGATGACGCCGGCGTGCTGTTCGAACTCGCCGAGGAGGCGAAGGACGAGACCACCCGCGCCGAGGCCGAACAGGCGCTGGCCGCGGTGGAGGCCGACGTCGGAAAGCTCGAGTTCCAGCGGATGCTCTCGGGCGAGAACGACCGCGCCAACTGCTACATGGAGATCAACGCCGGCGCCGGCGGCACCGACTCCATGGACTGGGCGGCGATGCTCCTTCGGATGTACACGCGCTACGCCGAGTCCAAGGGCTGGAAGGTGGAGATCAACGACTTCGTCGCCGGCGAAGAGGCGGGCGTGAAGAACGTGCAGATCCGCGTGGAGGGCGAGTACGCCTACGGCTACCTCAAGGCGGAGAACGGCGTTCACCGGCTGGTGCGGATCAGCCCCTTCGACGCCAACGCGCGGCGGCAGACGGCCTTCGCCTCGGTGTTCGTCTACCCGGAGGTCGACGACGACATCATCATCGACATCCCGGAGAAGGACGTGCGCACGGACGTGTACCGCGCGTCCGGCGCCGGCGGGCAGAAGGTCAACAAGACCTCCTCCGCGGTCCGGCTCACCCACCTGCCAACGGGGATCACCGTGGCAGTGCAGAACGAGCGCTCGCAGCACGCCAACCGCGACGTGGCCTGGAAGATCCTCCGGTCCCGTCTCTACGAGCTGGAGCTCAAGAAGCGCGAGGCGGTCCGCGAAGAGGTGGAGGCGGGGAAGAAGGACATCGCCTTCGGATCGCAGATCCGCAGCTACGTGCTCGCCCCGTACCGGATGGTGAAGGACCACCGCACCGGGGTGGAGACCGGCAACCCGGACGCGGTGCTGGACGGGGCGATCGAGGAGTTCATCACCGCGCAGCTGCTCGGGGTGAAGAACCCCAACCGCGGCGTCCCGGAGTAGCTCAGGAACGCGGGAGCTCCACCACGAAGGTCGTCTCCACGTTCGGCGCGCTCCGCGCGCTGATGGTTCCGCCGTGCGCGTCGACGATCTGCCGGGCGATGTACAGGCCCAGGCCGAGCCCGCCGTAGTGCGGTCGGAGACCGCGCGCTCGAAGCGTTCGAAGATGTGCGGGAGGTGCTCTGCGTCGATGCCGATGCCGCGGTCGGTGACCTGAAGGACGGCCCTGTCCTCGGTCGACCCCCGCGAAATCCCGTCCGACTGTCCTGCGCGGAACCCGGGTCCCCGGCCGCTCAGCCGCGGGGTTCGGCGAACCAGCGGACCAGGCGTTCGAGCCCTTCGCGGTCCGTCTCGTCGAACGCGTTCGGAACGGCGGAGTCCACGTCCAGCACGGCGATGAGCTCGCCCGCCGGCCCCCGCACCGGGACCACGATCTCCGAGCGGCTGCGCGCATCGCAGGTGATGTGGCCGGGGAAGGCGTGGACGTCCGGGACGATCTGCGTGGTGCCCGTGGCCGCCGCGGTGCCGCACACGCCCTTGCCGAAGGCGATCTCCAGGCACCCCAGGGTGCCCTGATAGGGGCCCACGCGCAGAAGGCGCCCGGGCGTCACCACCCGGTAGAAGCCGGTCCACAGGTGGCCGAACGCGTGGTGCACGAGGCAGCTGAGCGTCGCCATGGCGGTGACCTCGTCGTCGACACCCGCCATCACCGCGCGGAAGTGCCGGTCGAGCTCCGCGTACGCCTGCGCTCTGGGGAGGTCGCGCAGATCCAGAGTGACCTCGGCCATGGCGCGATTACTGGCCCGGCGCGTGGCCGGTTTCAATCGCTTCCCGTTCGAAGCCGGAGGCTAGAGGCGAGGCGTCGTAGCGCGCGAGAAGATCTGCGGGATCGCGGAACAGCCAGCGCGCGCCCGCGCGGCAAAGCCCGCGCGGCAAAGATCGTCCGGGTCGAAGCCGCCGGACAGAAGACCGATGGTCGGAAGGTCGATCCGCCCCGCGGCTTCGGCGTCGAACGGGCTGTCGCCCACCGCCATCGCCTCCCGGGCGGAGTCGATCCCCAGCCGGGCCAGCGCGGCGGCGAAGACGTCCGGACATGGCTTGGAGCGATCCGCGTCCTCCGAGGTGGTGCGTGCGTCGATGAGGTCGTCGTTCCCGCACAGCGCGACGTAGTGGCCGATCTCCTCCGCCTTCCCGCTGGAGGCGAGGGCGATTCTCCGGCCGTCATCGCGCAGGCGCTCGAACAGCTCGCGCACCTTCGGGAAGGGCCGGACCTGTTCGAGATAGCGGGCGCGGAAGAGGGCAGAGCGGAAGTGATCGAGCTCCTCACCGAAGCGCGCGTCATCCCCGGGCCGCAAGAACCAGGGGACGAGCTGGTCGCCGCCCTTGCCGATCTGCGCGCGGATCCGCTCCAGCGGTAGTCGGTACCCGTAGCGCGCGAACGCCTCCTGCCAGCAACGGGCGTGCAGGTCGACCGAGTCCACCAGCGTTCCATCCACGTCGAAGACGACCGCGCGCAGCATGAGCGACCTCCTTCTGTCATTGGACGGTGTGCACGGCGGGCCTCGGTCGCCAGCGCCGGATGGCACCGGCGCTGCAATCCCCGCGGACGATGCAGAAGGACGCGGACGTTCCGCCGCGGTGGGGGTGGCAGGCGGAACACGAAGCCGGGGAGGACCGATGCACAACGGCCACAGGATCGCCGGCGCGCTGATCGCCGCCACCCTTGTGTGCTGCGCCGAGGGGCGCGCCCAGGACAGGGTGAAGGCGGCGCGCGCGGCGCGGATGGAGGAGATCCACGCGCTCTTCGACCGGGCGCACCTCGCCTATCCGGCGAAGGAGATCTACCTGCGCGCCTTCAAGCGCGAGGGCGAGGTAGAGCTGTGGGGGGCTCCCCGCGCCGGGGCGCCGATGGTGCTGCTCAAGCGCTATTCGATCTGCATGTCGTCCGGGGGGCTGGGCCCCAAGCGCGAGCGCGGCGACGGCCAGGTCCCCGAGGGCTTCTACGAGATCGACCGCTTCAACCCCTGGAGCAACTTCCACCTCTCGCTCGGCGTGAGTTACCCGAACGCGAGCGACCGGATCCGCGGCAAGAAGAACCCCGGCGGGGACATCTTCATCCACGGAAGCTGCGTCACCGTGGGTTGCATCCCGCTGCGTGACGGGCCGATCGAAGAGCTGTACCTGATCGCCCTGGACGCGCGGTCCTATGGCCAGCGCCGCATCCGCGTCGACATCTTCCCCACCCGGATGGATGCGGAAGGGATGGCGTACCTGAGTTATCTCGCGCGCGACCGGCCGGAGCTGATGTCATTCTGGCGGGAGCTGGAACCCGGCTACCTCGCCTTCGAAAAGTCGCGCCGTCCGCCGATGGTGACGGTGGGCAAGGGCGGCGCCTATGTCGTCCGCCCCGTCGCCGCCTGGTAGGGGCGGGTGGGTTCAGGTGGTCGCGCCTGGCGCGAAGAGAAGGTCGCGGAACCCGATACGTTCCCCGGGTGTCGGTAGCCGCAGGAAGTCGCAGCGCGATGCAGCGGAGGGTGGTGCCTTGTCGAGCGGGGTGCTCGAGGTCGGATTGGACGCCGTCTCCGAACGGGTGAAGATCTCCCGCCTCCGCCGGCGGGATCCAGACGCCTTCGAGGCGCTGGTCAAGGAGCACCAGGACAAGGTCTACGACTTCTGCGTCCGGATGCTGAACGACCGCGAGGAGGCGCACGACCTGGTGCAGGAGATCTTCGTCTCGGTGCACCAGCACCTCGACAAGTTCCGGATGGACGCCCGGCTGTCCACGTGGATCTTCCGGATCACGAAGAACCACTGCATCAACCGGCTCAAGTACCTCAAGCGGCACGGGCGGGGACGGAGCGAGGAGTACGGCGAGGTCAGCGAGGCGGCGCTGCATGATGCGGTGGGCTCTCCGCAGAAGCCGGACGAGGCGCTCTCCGCGGCCCGCGAACGCGCCCTGGTCCACGCGGCGATCGCCCAGTTGGACGAGGACCAGCGGATGCTGGTGGTGCTGCGCGACATCGAGGGGTTGAGCTACGAGGAGATCGTGGAGATCACCGAGCTGGCGGAGGGCACGGTGAAGTCGCGTCTGCACCGCGCGCGGGAGAAGCTGGCGGACATCATCGCCGGGATGGACGGGTGAGCCGCGCCGGAAGGAGAATCGTGCCGTGCAGGTCGAACTGAGTCACAAGGAAGCCAGGAGCCTCTTCGGAGCGCTCATCGACGACGAGCTTCCGAAGCGCGAGGCGCTGCGGCTCCGTTCGCACCTCGACGCGTGCGTCGACTGCCGGAGCGGCTGGGAGCGCTACGAGCGGGCGGTCCGGATCGTCCGCGGAGTGGAGCGGGAGAAGCCACACCCCGCGCTCGCGACGCTCATCCTCCGCCGCGTCCGCCGCCGCCGGATCCACGGCGCCCGCGCGCTGCACCTGTCGCACGTGCACAACCGCGTCCCGGTGGAGGCCATCATCCCGGTGATGCTGGGGATCGCCGTGGCCGCGGTGCTGATCCTGATGGCGCCGCAGTGAGCCGCCCGCAACTCCCAGCGAACTACCAATTGGTCCCAAAATAGTAGTTCGCGTCGGTGCCCCGCATTGCCCGCGAACTACTAGAAACTACCAATATAGTAGTTCACCATGCAGATTCCGGAGTCCCCACCCCCATTGGACCGGGTCATCGCCGGCCTGGAGCCTCGGCGGGCGATCGAGCTGATGCTCTCCCGGCGCCCTGCCGAGGTCGATGGGGTCTACCTCCACTGGGACCAGCTCCGCCGCCGACCGCCGCCCGAGGGACTGAGCGCGCAGGAATAATGGCTGACCATTGCCCTGTCGCGGCAGGCGCTGCAGACGGTCCTGCCCTTGACGGACCGCAACGGCAATCCGTTCACCTTCTCCCGTTCGGACAGCGTCCAGCGGTTTCTCCACCACGTGGACACTGGGACATGCTCCGTCACCAGTACTGGCTCACCGAGTTCATCTCGATCTCCCGGATTATCCGCGGGGCGCGCAGCCAGTACGCGCGGGCGTTCCTCTACTGCGAGACCGACAAGGGGGATTTGACCTACTTCCTGCTCCACCAGCTCGAGGTGATCCGGCGGGCGATCGACGACCTCAAGAAGTACCTCCGCCGGAAGGCGGCCGAGATCCATGAGACCGAGCGGCTCCTCCGCAAAGGCGATGACTTCAACTTCCGCCAGCGCGCGCTGATCGCGCACGCGCTGCGGCACCCGAACTCCTCGTACACGATCGAGTGGTACCGCCGGGAGAACGACGTCGTCTACGAGACCGCGCGGCAGGATCTGCTCGCGCTCGCGAAAGCGGGCGTGCTGACGAAGAGGAAGGTGGGGCGCGCGTTCGTGTTTGACGCCCCGACGGATCTGGAGACGCGGCTGGCACGCCGGCGGAGGAAGTGAGGGCCCCAGGCGCCGGCCTTGCGCCTGCACGCGTTCGTTGCCTCATCCCACATCGTCCGGTACCTTGCCGCGCCCTCGTCAGGACGGTCATGGCCGACACGAAGAAGCCGAACGAACCCGGCGCGCCGCAGACTGCGGAGGAGCGCGCCTCGAAGGAGCAGGAGATCTACCAGCAGCGCCTCGAGAAGGCGCAGAAGTGGCGCGAGCTCGGCGCCAACCCGTGGGGCAACGGCTACCGCCCCGAACACCTCCTGGGTGAGATCGCTGCGAAGTACGCGGAGACCACCGGGCCGGAGCTGGAGGCGCTCTCGCCGAAGCCGGTCTACAACGTGGCCGGCCGGATCGTGGCGATGCGCTCGTTCGGCAAGGCGGCGTTCATCCAGCTGCGCGACCGTTCGGGCGAGCTGCAGGTGCACCTCAAGCAGGACGTGCTGGGCAGCCAGTACGAGCTGTTCCGCCTGTGCGACGTGGGTGACTTCGTCGGCGTCGTCGGCACGCCGTTCCGGTCGAAGACCAACGAGCTGACGCTGGCGGCGCAGCGCTTCACCCCGCTCACCAAGTCGCTTCGGCCCTTGCCGGAGAAGTGGCACGGGCTCACCGACGTGGAGCAGCGCTACCGCCAGCGCTACCTCGACCTCATCTCCAACGAAGGCGTCCGCCAGACCTTCGTGAAGCGCACGAAGCTGGTGCAGTTCATCCGCCGCTTCCTGGACGACCGCGGCTTCATGGAGGTCGAGACGCCGATGATGCACCCGTTGGTCTCGGGTGCGGCGGCGCGGCCCTTTGTGACCCACCACAACGCCCTCGACATCCCGCTGTACATGCGGATCGCGCCCGAGCTGTACCTCAAGCGCCTCGTCGTGGGCGGGTTCGAACGCGTCTACGAGATCAACCGGAACTTCCGCAACGAGGGCATCAGCACCCGGCACAACCCCGAGTTCACGATGCTGGAGTTCTATCAGGCGTACGCCACGTACGAGGACCTGATGGACCTCACCGAGGAGATGATCCGCGAGGCCGCGGAGCGGATCGCCGGATCCACGAAGCTGAAGTACGGTGACCACGAGCTCGACTTCGGCAACGGCTGGAAGCGGATCCCCATGCTGGAGGCGATCCGCGAGGCCGCCCCCAGCCTGTCCGACAAGGACATGCTGGATCCGGACCGGCTGCGGCACGAGCTGCTCAAGACGAAGCACCAGGACGCCGACCGCAAGGCGATCGAGCAGATGCACCATGGCGAGCTGGTGGGCGCGCTCTTCGAAGAGCACGTGGAGCACCGCCTCATCCACCCCACCTTCATCACCCAGTTCCCCACCGCGGTGAGCCCGCTGGCGCGCCGGAACGACGTCAACCCGGAAATGACCGATCGGTTCGAGCTGTTCGTGGCGGGCCGCGAGATCGCCAATGCGTTCTCGGAGCTGAACGATCCGCTGGACCAGAAGGGTCGGTTCCTCGCGCAGCTGGACGCGAAGAAGCGCGGCCAGGAGGAGACGATGGACTACGACGAGGACTACATCCGGGCCCTGGAGCACGGGATGCCGCCCACCGCGGGCGAAGGCATCGGCATCGACCGGTTGGCGATGTTGTTCACCGACGCGCCGTCGATCCGCGACGTGATCCTCTTCCCGCTCCTCAAGCCGCAGGCGAAGTAGTGGCGCGCCCCTTCCGCCTCACCGAATGGAACAAGCCGCTTCTGGTCACCGGCGCGGTGGTCGCCACGGTGGGCTGGGCGCTCCTCTTCTTCCACTGGTACGAGGTGGCGTTCAAGCAGGGCGCGGCCATCGAACCGGTGCTGGTTCCGGCGGCCGGGTGGGCGGGGTTGATCCACCTGGTCGCGTCCGCCGGGCGCTACGTGCTCGCCGGGCTCATGGGCGGGTTCAAGTCTTTGGGCG
>JADGHL010000162.1 GCA_019686135.1 Myxococcaceae bacterium
CGTGGGGGCGGCGAGGGGCGGTCGGGCTCGGCGTGTGCGGGGCCCTCATCCTTGGCGTCTCCGCGGCGATCGACGTGCAGTACGACGCGCGGATCTACTCGCGCACGGACGTGCCGCCCGCGGAGGTCGCCCTCGTCTTCGGCGCCGGCCTCGCGCCCGGCGGGGAGCCGTCGCCCGTTTTGCGGCAGCGGATGGACACGGCGATCGCCCTGTACCGGATGGGCAAGGTGAAGAAGCTCCTCGTCTCCGGCGACAACAGCGACCCATACCACGACGAGACCAAGGCCATGCGCCGCTACGCGATCGACCGCGGGCTCCCGGTCCGGGACGTCGTCGGCGACTACGCGGGCCTGTCCACCTGGGACAGCTGCTACCGCGCGAAGGAGATTTTCGGGGTCACCTCCGCCACCCTGGTCACGCAGGACTTCCACCTCCCACGGGCGCTGTTCGTCGCCGACGCGCTGGGCATCGAGGCGCACGGCGTGGCGGCCGACCCGCACGCGCGACACCTCTCGCGTTATCAGCCCCGCGAGCTGCTCGCCCGCGTGATGGCCGTGGCCCTCGTCCTTCTGCGCCCGCCCGCGAAGATCCTCGGGCCCAAAGAAGATCTCGACGGGACCGTCACCACCAAAGGCTGAGGCGACCATGGCGTGGGTGCTGCTGATCATCGCGGCGGGGTTCGAGTGCGGCTGGGCGGTCGCGCTCAAGTACACCGAGGGCTTCACCCGCCTCTGGCCGACGGTGGCGTTCGGCGCGTGCATGCTCCTCAGTGTCGGCCTGCTCGGCCGCGCCGCCCGCGACCTGCCGATCGGCACCGCCTACGCGGTGTGGACGGGCCTCGGCGCCGCAGCCACGGCCATCGTCGGGATGATCCTCTTCGATGAGTCGAAGGACTGGCGGCGCGTCGTGTGCCTGGGGCTCGTGCTGACGGGGACGGCAGGGCTCAAGTTGTTCGCGCGCTCGTAACGCCCCACGTTAGGGGCATGAGGCACAAGCACCCCGACGACAACTCCCTCGCGTCGCAGAAGGCGGACGAGACCCACGAGCTCACCGGCGCGGACGCTCCCCGCGAACAGGCGGAGACCGGCAGCGCCGGCAACGGCGCGTCGCCTTTCGACGAGGACTTCGCCGGCGTCGAGTTCGATCCGCCCCCCGACACCTTCGAGGAAGAGTACCGGTTCGAACGCAATCCGTCCCACGCCGAGGACATCGGCCCAGACAAGATCGAGAAGGGCTTCGAAGAGCCCGGCGCCGAAGACCGCGAGTACAGCGCGCAACCGAGCGAGCCGTTGCGCCCGGTCACACCCGACCTTCTGCCGAGCGACGACCCCGGCGCGCGGGAGAAGTGACGGCCTTCTTCTTCGTCTTCGTCCTCTTGCGCGCGGGCGTCGACGCAGCCTTCTTCCGATTCCGAGTCGCACCCGCCTTCGACTTCGGGCGTGTCTTCGAACCAGGTGACGTTCGCCAACGGCCACGTGCCGGGCGCGGCGTCCGAGGTCCGCATCCGGTACGAGCAGCCCTACCAATGAAAAAGCGGGCGCCGCCCTTCTCCGGGCGCGCCCGCTTTCGCGTACGACGCGGGTCGACTACTCCGCCTTGTCGCCGGCCGAGTCCGCCGGAGCGGCCGACTCGCCCTCGCTGCCGCCGGCCTGGTCCTTCTTCTCCTCGTCCTCGGCCTTCGCCTTCTTCGTCGCCTTCTTCTTGGTCGCCTTCTCGGCAACCGGCTTCGCCTTGGCGGCCGGGGCGGCGGCGAAGGCAGAGAACGAGGCGGCAAGGGCGGCGATCGCGATCAGCTTCTTCATGGTGCGTGAACCTCTGAGTTGGACGCGCGGAAGTGCGCAGTCGCGACGGGTTCAGCACCCGCCGTGCCACGGCACCTTCCGAGCAGACGCGTCGCGTCAACTGGGGAGCGGCTCCCCGACCGACCGTGCCCGGGTGTGGAGAGGATCCCCAGACGACCGCCACGACCGCCGTGATACGGATCGCCGCGGTTGAGCCCCCAGATCTCCATCCGCGGCTACCGCGCGGGCTTCGTCTTCGTGGTGGCGCTTTTGGCGTCGACGGCGATCTTCGCGCTCGTCTCCGAACGGCGGACCAACGAGCGCACCAACGTGCTGGTGCAGCAGGCGCTGGAGCGGGCGGCGCTCATCGGCCGGATCCGCGTGGACGCGCTCTCGCTGGAGAGCTCGGTGGAGTCGCATATCCGCGCCGAGGACGATGCGGTCCGCAAGCAGGCCGAAGACGAGATGGACGAGTCCCTCGAGGACATCCGGCTTGCGGTGGACGACTATACGAACGGCCTGCCGGATGGCGAGAAAATCATCTGGGCGCAGTTCCGCGAGAAGTGCGAGGCGCTCGCCGCCCAGGTCCGCAAGGCGCGCACGTTCTCCAACCGGCGCGAGGCGGCGCGGGCGCAGCGCGCGCTGGAGCAGCGCATCCGCCCGCTGAGCGATGAGGTCGACGATCTCGCGGCCCAGCTCTCGCAAGAGAACGCGGACGTGACCCGATCGCTCCTGGCGCAGGTGGAGGGGTTGCGGCTGCGCAGCACCCAGCTCGGCTCCGCGGTGGCGGTGCTGGCGGTGCTCGTCTCGCTGGTGGTGGGGTGGCGGATGTCACGCGTCATCGGCGCGCAGGAGCGGACGATCCGCTCGCAGCTCACCGAGCTCGATCGCCGCAACCAGGAGCTGGACGCGTTCGCCTCCCGCGTGGCGCACGATCTCGTCTCCCCGCTCGGTCCCCTGCGCGGCTACGTGACGCTCCTTCGGCGGTCGGCCGCCGCGCAGGAGCCCAGCACCCGCGAGCTGCTCGACAACGTCGACCAGTCGGTCCGCCGCGCCACCGAGCTGGTGGAGGCGCTGCTGCGCTTCTGCCGCGCCGGCAGGCAAGGCGACGCCCAGGTGTCCGAGCTGGACACCGCCATCGACAGCATCCTTTTGGAGATCGATCAGATCGCCGCGCGCGACGGCGTCCGCCTCGAGCGACACATCGAGAAGGGCCTGCACGTCGCCGCGCCGCTGCAGCTGTTGCAGTCGATCGCCCACAACGTGCTCCAGAACGCGGTGAAGTACACGGCCGGCCGTCCGGATCCGAAGGTCGTCGTGCGCGCCTTCCGCGACAAGACCGGCGGGACGGTGGCGATGGAGGTGAGCGACACCGGGATCGGGATGAACGAAACGACGCTGCGCAACCTCTTCCAGCCCTTCTTCCGGGCACCGGAGGCGCGCCACCTGCCCGGTCACGGCCTGGGCCTGGCGACGATCCGGAAGATCATCGACGCCTACAACGGGAGCATCCAGCTGAAGAGCGCTCCCGGCGTGGGCACCACGGTGACGGTGCGCTTTCCGCTCGCCAACCCCGGAGGGTCGCGATGACGCCGGCCCGCCTGCTCATCGTGGACGACGATCCCCATGCGCGGGATCTGCTCCGGCGCCTTCTGACGCCGCTCGGAGAGGTCCAGGAGGCGCGCGACGCCGACGAGGCGGAGGCCATGCTGGATCGGATCGGCCCGCTGGACCTGGTCATCACCGACATGGCGATGCCCGAAGCGCAGGATGGGCTGCGGGTCCTCAAGGCGGTGAAGGCGCGCTGGGCGGACGCAGCGGTGATCGTCCTCACCGCGTTCGGCAACATCGAGGGCGCGCTCGATTCGATCCAGCAGGGCGCGTTCGACTACCTCGCCAAGCCGTTCGATGTCGACGCGCTCACCCGCATCGCACGCCGGGCGATCGAGCAGAAGCGCCTGGTGGAGGAGAACCGCGACCTGCGCCGGCAGGTGAAGAAGCCGGGGCTGGTGGGGCGCAGCCCGGCGATCCTCGAGGTCTACAAGCAGGTCGCGCGCGCGGCGACGAGCAACGTGCCGGTGTTGATCACCGGCGAGACGGGGACCGGGAAAGAGGCCGTGGCGCGCGCGCTCCACCAGCGTTCGGCGCGAGCGTCGGGGCCCTTCATCCCGGTGGACTGCGGGGCGATCGCCGAGTCGCTGATGGAGAGCGAGCTGTTCGGCCACGCGAAGGGCGCGTTCACCGGCGCCGCGGGCGCACGCAAGGGACTCTTCGAAGAAGCCCACGGGGGGACGCTCTTCCTCGACGAGATTGGCGACGTGGGGCTGAAGATCCAGTCGCAGCTGTTGCGCGCGCTGCAGGAGGGGGAGATCCGCCGCGTGGGCGAGAGCACGCCCATCTCGGTGGACGTGCGCGTGGTGGCGGCGACCAACAAGGATCTCGGCGCGCTGGTGAAGGAGGGCCGCTTCCGGGAGGACCTCCTCTACCGGCTGGACGTGGTGCACCTGCACTTGCCGCCTCTGCGCGAACGGAGCGAGGACATCCCCGCGCTGGTCGAGCAGTTCGTGCAGCTGCACGCACGCGGCGGCGGGCGCGCAGTAGTGACCGAGGAGGCGATGCAGCGGCTGGTGGCGTACGACTGGCCGGGAAACGTGCGCCAGCTGGAGAACGTGGTGGCGCGGGCGCTGGCGCTGAACACCACCGGCGTGCTGGGCCCGAGCGACTTCCCCGAACCCATCGGATCGGCGCCGCGCAAGCTGCTCGGGCTGGCGGGAGACATGCCCACGCTGGCGGAGCTGTCCCGGCGCTACGCCGCGCACGTGCTGCAACACGCGGGCGGGAACAAGAGCGAGGCGGCGCGCATCCTCGAGGTGGATCGGAAGACGCTCTACAAGCTTCTGGGGAGCGACTGACCGCGCCGCCGCTTCATCGCCGAGACCGCGAGGAGCAGCAACAGCGCTGGGACGCCGATGAACAGGCCCCACACCCAGACGGGCGCGCCGAGCTCGATCTCCGCGCGGAGCTCCTGCACCTTCGCGGAGCCGGCCATCACGTCGGCGACCGGGATCCTCCACTCCACCGTGTCCTGCTTCTCGTTGAGCGTGCCGTTGGTCTGACCGATGCGCGGCGCGTGCAGGCGCACGGTCATGGCGTGTCCGGCGAGCATCGCCTGCGCCATCGCGCGCCCGAGGTTGTCCGCGACGTCCCCTTCGCCCGCACCGCCGGACGGAGTGCTCCCCCCGTCGGAGCCCGGCGTCACGGCGCCCCGGCCGATCTGCTGGGTGAACACGAGCCGGCCGCCGCCGACGCGTTCGAACGCAAAGCGCAGCTCGTCCGCCTTCCGCGCAGCGTCCGCCGCGTCCGCCTCAACCCGGTGCTGGATCTCCGCCAGCTTCGTGGCGTCGGTGACCTCCAGCTCGTAGACGAGGTGGCGCACGTCGCCTTCTTCGAAGGTGCGGAAGTCGAAGCGCTTCACCGCGGGGTCCTGCTCGAGCGCCGCTTTGGTCCGCTTCGCGTCCTCCTGCATCTTCGTGAACGGGTCCTGCCCGGCCAAGCGCAGAAGGGGCATGGCGAGCGCAACGTCCAGCGTCATCCGCGCCGACCCGTCGGGGGCGATCCAGATCTCCTCGAGCAGATCGAAGCAGCCGCTCAGCGTGGTGACCGCAAGCACCACGCCGACGAGCTGGACGAAGCGAAGGCGCCGCGAAGACGGGTGACGGTCGTGCATGTCCCCTCCTCCGGCGCATCCTCCTTGCTCAGGAAAGGCCGCGCCACCACGAGGCGGCGCTCACGGCCGGAGCGATCTGAGCGGAGCCCCACCCGGGAACGTGACAGCCCGGAGGGCCATCACGAACCACTCACGACGCACGACGAACGGCCGCGAAGCCGCGGTCACGCTCCGTCAGAGCACGAGCGCCACGCCCAGGTACGGCCCCACGGTGAGATCGCCATGCGGCGTGCCGTCGACGCGGCCCTGGTCGTTGAGGAAAGTCATGCGCATCCCCGCGCGGCCCTCCACCGGGCCCAGCTTGAGGCCGAGCCCCGCGTGGGTGTCGAGCTCGGTGAAGGGAATGAGGACCAGTTGCCCGTCCAGCTCGGCGGTGAACGGACCCAGCAGCTCGAGCGTGGTAGAGAGCCCGAACCCGGGCCCGACCATCGACACGTCCGGCGCGAACGCCGAATAGGCACCGAAGTGCGCGCGCAGCCGGCCGCGATTTCCGTCGAGCAGCGCATAGGTCAGCGCGGCGTCCGCGAGGTGGATGTGGTCGAACCCCGGACCGTCCTCGGCGAGCAGCGACATCCGGTCGTAGCGGACGTCGATGCCGAAGCGCTCGAAGTCGACGCGGAGCTGCCCGCCGAACATCCCGCCGTTGGGCAACGCCTGACCGGTGAGGCCAAGGTCGAAGCGCGTGACTCCCGAACGGTGCGGAGGAGGCGGCTCCCGGTACTCGACCTGCGGCGGAGGCGGCGGCGGGTAGTACGGGCGCGGCTCCACGTAGACGTAGCCGGTGCTGTAGACCGGCGGCGCGATGAAGACGGTGGCGTGGTGGTGAAGGCCGCATCCATCGCCGGGCCAGTGGCGCACCCGCACCTGTCCCCAACGCGCCGGGGCCACGGCGTGCACGCGCACCTCGTTGCGGCTCGAGAGAACGGAGCGGGCCTCGTGGGTCCTGGAGGAGGACGAAGACCGCGAAGACGGGCGGCGATCGGAATCGCTGTGCCGTTCGGGCTCGGAGCGCTTGCCGAAGCGGGCTTCGGCCGGAGACGCAGCGAGCAACCCGGTCACCGTGGCGACCACGGCAACGACTCGGGCGAAGGTCATGGCAGTCATGCCCATAAGACGCCGCAGCGCGCCGCGTATTCACATCCGGGGCGCTCTTCCGAACCGCGCGAAAGGACGAGGCTGGGCCTGGCCTGCCGGGGTGGGATGTGCGCCGATCTCCCCGCGGGCCGACGGATCAGGATACTGTCACCCATGAACGTGGGCCGATCTGCCAGACCGTCCGACAAGCTCCTCGAGGCGAAGGCGCTCTTCCTGAAGAGCGTGGAGGAGCTGGCGCGCGATCCGGAGCAGCTGGTCGCCGCGGTCGGCACCGGGCTCGACGACGTGTTCGACCAACTCCTCCGCCAGGCCTGCGAGGAGGCAGGCGCGGATCTCGACGCGTTCGCGGCGGCGCTCGAACGGGACGACGCCCTGCGCGGGGAGATCCAGCAGAAGCTCGCCGAGCTGTTCAATTCGTCGACGGTCCAGCGCGCCCGCGCCGCGGCGGTGAAGCGCGATCTCCAGCGCCACCTGCACGTGCTGCGCTTCGTTCTGTCGGGTCACGAACCGCCCGCGTGGGTGTGGGACTCGATGGACGACGACGAAGCGATGCGGCTGCGGGAGTACCGCGAGGAGGGCGGCGACGAGGATCCGGCGCTGCTGTCGCGGGTGGAGCGGGCGCTCGCGAAAGTGGACAGTGGAGACGAGCACGCCTTCGGCCGGTGTGAAGGCTGCGGCCGCGAGATTCCGCTCGAGCGGCTTCAGTTGATGCCGTGGGCGGAGCGGTGCACCTCCTGCCAGCGGCAGCTCGAGGTCTCCGGCAGCGATCGGACGGACAGCTCGGATCGCCGCGTCGACCTGTGGATGTTCTTCGAAGCCGGCAAGGCGGTCCCGCCTGCACAGCAGTTCCGGCCGGGGCGGGTGACGGCGAACGCCGGCGCTCCCGGTTCCTGAACGGTTCCCCGCCGGCCAGCGGGCCTTTGGTCTTCCGCGTCGTTGCAGACTGACGTGTGCCGTCTGCGGTACACCCGGCCGCATGCTCCCCGCGCTCGTCACCGCCCTCGCCCTCGCCGGCACCCCTCCCGCTGCGCCTCCGCCCGAGCTCGAGGAGGGGGTGGCGGCCCTCAAGGCGAAGAACGCGGCGCTCGCCGCGGAGAAGCTGCAGGCCTGCGTCGAGAAGCAGCCCGCCAACGTCGCCTGCCACTGGGAGCTGGGCTGGGCGTTCTATCTCTCCGGCGACTGGGAACGCGTCGTCGCCGAATGGTCCGAGGTGAAGCGGCTCGATCCCTCCCACGCGGAGGTGGACAAGCGGTTGGAAGAGGCGCGCGGGCAGCTCGCGCTCCGCAGGAAGCTGGATGAAGCCGCCGCGCAGGCGCCGACCGTCCGGCCGGCGGTGCGACCGGAGGTCTCCATCCGTCTGCGCGCAGTAGGCGACATGATGCTCGGCACCACCTTCCCCGAGGGCTACCTGCCTCCCGACGACGGCGCGAAGCTGCTCGACGACGTCAAGGACTGGCTGGCCGACGCGGACCTCACCTTCGCCAACTTCGAAGGCCCGCTCTGCGACACCGACGAGCCCTCCGACAAGTGCCGCGGCTCGAAGCCGGGCTCCTGCTACGCGTTCAAGAGCCCCACGCGGTACGCGAAGTACTTCGTCGAGGCCGGCATCGACGTGGGCTCCACCGCCAACAACCACAACGGCGACTTCGGCGAGGCGTGCCGGCGTTCGACGGAGAAGACGCTGGATGCGGCAGGCATCAAGTGGAGCGGCGCGCCGGGGACGATCGCCTCGCTCGAGCGCAATGGACTGAAGATCGGCTTCGTCGCCTTCCACACGTCCAACGCCACCAACGACGTCAACGACCTGGCCACCGCGGTCAAGCTCGTGAAGGTGGCGAAGGCCCAGCATGACCTGGTCATCGTCTCGTTCCACGGTGGCGCGGAGGGTGCGAAGGCGACCCACGTACCGCACGGGAAGGAGCTCTTCTATGGCGAGAACCGCGGCGATCTGCGCCGGTTCACCCACGGGGTGATCGACGCCGGCGCGGACCTCGTCATCGGTCACGGTCCGCACGTGCTGCGCGGGATGGAGATCTACAAGGGGCACCTCGTCGCGTACTCGCTCGGGAACTTCGCCACGTATGGCCGCTTCAACCTGAGCGGCCCCACCGCCGTCGGCTGCGTGCTGGAGGTGGTGCTGGGCGGAGACGGGAAGTTCGTCTCGGGGAAGATCCTCCCCACGAAGCAGATCGGCGAAGGCGTGCCGGTGAAGGATCCCGACGGCACGGCGATCCGGTACGTGCGGATGTTGTCCGAGGAGGACTTCCCGAAGACCGGCGTGCTCGTCGACGCGGAGGGGAACATCGGCCCGCGCGAAGACGCGCAGCCGGGCGGGACGATCGTCAAGGCGAAGGGAACCGCTCCCGGCCACTGAGCGGAGCGAAGACGCGAGGCGGGCTGTCGAAGGCACTGCATCGCACGAGGGGCACGACTCCTCCGACTTCGCGAAGGCGACGCACACCCACCCGGCAGCAGTCTTCGCGAGCGGAACGGCCGCACGGTCCTGCGTCCTGACGGCCGCGAACCCTACCGACGCGCTGCTCACGAGCGGAACCGCCCCGCGGTCCGGCGTCCTAACGGCCGCGAACCGAACCGACGCACTGCTCACGAGCGGAACCGCCCCGCGGTCCTGCGTCCTGACGGCCGCGAACCCTACCGACGCACTGCTCACGAGCGGAACCGCCCCGCGGTCCGGCGTCCTACGGCCACGAGCCGAACCCGCGCAGTCCTCGCGAGCGGAACGGCCGCACGGTCCTGCGTCCTGACCGCCGCGAACCCTAGCGACGCACTGCTCACGAGCGCACCAGCCCCGCGGTCCGGCGGCCTACGGCCACGAGCCGAACCCGCGCAGTCCTCGCGAGCGCAACGGCCGCACGGTCCTGCGTCCTGACGGCCGCGAACCGAATCGGCGCACTGCTCACGAGCGGACCAGCCGCGCGGTCCAGCGTCCTACGGCCACGAGCCGAACCCGCGCAGTCCTCGCGAGCGCAACGGCCGCACAGTCCTGCGTCCTGACGGCCGCGAACCGAACCGACGCACTGCTCATGAGCGGACCAGCCCCGCGGTCCAGCGTCCTACGGCCACGAGCCGAACCCGCGCAGTCCTCGCGAGCGCAACGGCCGCACGGTCCTGCGTCCTGACGGCCGCGAACCGAACCGACGCACTGCTCATGAGCGGACCAGCCCCGCGGTCCAGCCTCCTACGGCCACGAGCCGAACCCGCGCAGTCCTCGCGAGCGCAACGGCCGCACGGTCCTGCGTCCTGACGGCCGCGAACCGAACCGACGCACTGCTCATGAGCGGACCAGCCCCGCGGTCCAGCCTCCTACGGCCACGAGCCGAACCCGCGCAGTCCTCGCGAGCGCAACGGCCGCACGGTCCTGCGTCCTGACGGCCGCGAACCCTACCGACGCACTGCTCACGAGCGGAACAGCCCCGCGGTCCGGCGTCCTACGGCCACGAGCCGAACCCGCGCAGTCCTCGCGAGCGGAACGGCCCCGCGGGTCTGGCACCCTGGGGCCGCTTGTCGAACTGGCCATGCCGCCCTGCCCGGCAGGCGGGCCGGCAGAGGTTGTGTGCCGCGTGACGCCGGTCTGCCCACGTTCGCCGCATGGCGTGGACAGTGCGGACCGAGGACGGAAGCCTGGAGTTCGAATCGCTCGGGGAGATCGAGCGCGCATATCGCAACGGGCTGGTCGCCCCGGAGGATGAGGTCCGCGCGCCGGGTTCGGAGCGCTGGCAACGCGCGGACTCGCTGCCCGTGTTGCGGCGGGCGGCGGGAAGGCGCACCGCTGGAGTGCAGGCGAATCTTCGCCTCGGCGTCGCCCTCTCCATCGCCCTCGCCGTGGCAGCGCTCTGGTTAATCGCGAATGGTATGTGGCTCGTTGGGCTCGTGGTGGCGATCGGCCT
>JADGHL010000163.1 GCA_019686135.1 Myxococcaceae bacterium
GCCCCCGCCCTCGTCACGTCGTTGGCGACGATCCAGTCCAGCGACTTCTTCGTCAGCTTCTCGCGCGCGTGACGTTCCACGTCTTCGGTCTCGGCGGCAAAGCCCACAAGCAGCGGCCGGGAGTCCTTCTGCGCCACGCGCCGTGACGCCTCGAGCAGCACGTCCGGCGTCCGCACCAAGCTCAGCGTCTCGCCCTGATCCGTCTTCTTGACCTTCTGCGCGGACCGCGTGGCCGGACGGAAGTCGCTCACCGCCGCCGCGGCGATCAGCACGTCGCACTGCTCCACGCGCGCCAGCACCTCCCGCGCCATGTCCTCGGCCGAGACCACGTCCACCACGGTCAGTCCCTTCCGTTCCACAACGCCGGCGTTCGTCGGCCCCAGCACCACCGTCACCTCCGCGCCGCGGTCGCGCGCCTCGTGGGCGAGCGCCAGCCCCATCTTCCCGGTGGAGGGGTTGGAGATGAACCGGACCGGATCGAGGTACTCCCGCGTCGGGCCGGCGGTGATGAGGACCTTCGTCCCGCGGAGCGCCCCTTCGTCGAACGCCCGCGCGGCGGCGTCGACGATCTCCGACACCTCAGCCAGCCGCCCGGGGCCCACATCGCCGTCCGCGAGCACCCCGGACGCCGGGCCCACCACCTGGAAGCGCGCCTCCTGGGTGAGCCACGCGAGGTTGGCCTGTGTCGCGCGGTTCTCCCACATCACCACGTTCATCGCCGGCGCGAGCAGCACCTTGCCGCGGAACGCGAGCAGCGAGGTCGTCACCGCGTCGTTGGCCATGCCGGCGCGGATGCGGGCGATCAGATCCGCGGTGGCGGGGGCGACGATGAACAGCTCCGCCCAGCGCGCCAGGCGCAGATGTCCGTAGAGCGCCTCCTGAGACGCATCGAAGTAGTCGGTCAGCACCCCGTTGTGGGTGAGGTTCTGGAAGCTGAGCGCGGTGACGAACTCCGTGGCCGCGGGCGTCATCGCCACGCGCACCTCGGCGCCTGCCTTGACCAGCTCCCGCACGAGCTCGCAGGCCTTGTACGCGGCGATCCCGCCGCCCACGCCCACGGCAATCCTCCGGCCCTGCAAACGGGTGCGATCCATGGCGCGGATCTACCTCCATTCCCGCTGCGCTCCTACCGGGGTCCCGATACCTTTCGATCGTGAGCACCGACGAAGCCGTCGACGCTGCGATCCGGGATGCCGCCGAGGAGCTCGGCCTGCCCGCGTACTACCGCTCGCTGGTGCGTTCGCTCGTGCGCAACCCGAACGGCCGGTGGCCCCGCTGCTGCGGCGGAGGCTGTTCCCCGTGCGCCGACACGCTCTGCCAGGTCGCATTGCGCGCGTGCGAGCTGCTCGGCACCCCGCGCACGGAACCTCTGCCGTGACGGGACTCCCTCAGGGCTGACCGCCGATCAGATCGATCTCGCTCGTCCCCGGCACATCCACCACGCGCATCACCGGGCCCGTGTCGCTCTGCATGTGGAACCGCGCGTAGATGACGGTGTACCGGCCCGGCGGGATCCCGGTGAGCGTCACCGTTTCGGAGCGTGGCTGGTAGACCATCTGCGCGTACGCGCTCCGGAACAGCTCCATCGGCGGGTTGGGAAGGGACGTGACCACGCCCTTCACCAACCACAGCGCGTAGCTCGGCTGGGGACGGAGGTGAACGGTCAGCGACCCCGCCCCCGGGGACGGACCGATGTCAAAGGTCATCGCGTCGCCGGTGAAGCGGGCGAACAGCCCCGGGACGCCCGCGAAGGGCCTCGACGCCATCGGCAGGGTGATCCGGTAGCTGCCTTCGGCCAGCTCCACCGCATACGAGCCATCCTGCATCGTGACGATCGTCTCCGCGTCCGCGCGGTCGAGGTTCACCGCCTCCACCTCCACCCCAGCCGCGGGCTGTCCGTTCTCCAGGTACACGTGCCCGGTCACCCGCACGCCGTGACGGATCCGCACTTCGATCGACCGCGCCTCCGCGGCGCTGGTCCGGACGGTGCCGGAGAGCGAGCCCTTCTGGGCCATCACCACGAAGGACGACAGGTGCGTGGGCACCGCGAGCGCGAAGTGTCCCTGCGCATCCGACGTGACCTGCCCGTCGCAGACGTCGCAGCTGACCACCGCGCCTTCCACCGGCGCCCCGGAATCGTCCACCACCACGCCATCCGCCTGGGCTTCGTGCGTCAGCGTGATGGTCCCAAGGTCCGTCTGATCCGCCGGCGCGTCGATCATGTGCGGCTGGTAGCCCGGCGCGTCCACGACCGCGAACACCCGCCCGGCCTCGGTCTCCAGCGGGACCTCGAAGCTCCCGTCGCTGGAGGTCAGCTCCTGATCGTCGATCCGGAAGGCGCGCAGCGGCTCGCCGTCTTCGGACATGACGCGCCCGCGGAACACCGAGCGCTTCTTCATCACGATCGTCACCGGATCACCGCCCGGGATGCCGTAGACCGTACCCTTCTGGTCGTATGCGCTGTGGATGGCTTCCAGCCGGAAGCGGACCGACGGCTGCAGCGGTCGCAACTCGAAGCGGCCGTCCGCGTCGGTGGTGTCCGGTTCGGCGCGCCGCGGGATGGCGCCCACCATCGCGCCCTCGACCGGCGCCCCGGTCTCGTCCACCACCTTCCCTTCGATCGCCGCGCCCAGCTCCAGCTCCACCACCGCGTCGGTGAGCTCGCCGTCCTTCAGCGTCACCTGCTGGCGCGCGGACGGGAGGAAGTCGGGGTGGGAGGCGATCAGCGAATACGTCCCAGGCGGCAGACCGCGCATCAGCACCACGCCATCGGAGCCGGACGGGCGATCGTTCCGGAACACCGCCTCGCGCTCCTGCCACACCGCCACGTCCGCGCCCTCCAGCCGCCGCCCGCCGGACTGGACGATCACCCGCAGCCCCGCGCGCGGCTCGAGGTGCAGCTCGACCCCGTCCGCCGGCGCGGTCACCTTCAGCTCGCCGCCGCCCCAGTCCGAGTGGTGCGCCTGCAGCTCGTAGAACCCCGGCGAGGGCACGGTGGCGGTGAAGCGGCCCTGCTCGTCGGCCATGGCGATCATCCCGGTCGGGGTGACCAGCACGCTGATCCGCGGCGCGGGGCGGCCGTACTCGTCCAGCACGCGCCCGCGGATGAAGGTGCCTTTGGGCAGCACCACCTCCACCGGCGTCTCGCCCTCGCCCACACGCACCGGCACCTGCGTGGCGCGGTATCCCTCCGCCGTCACCGAAAGCGTGTAGCTCCCCTTCGCCAACGGTCCCACCAACACCAGCTCCCCGGTGTGCGCGCGCTGGTGCCAGAACGGTTCGCTGTACTGCGTGCGCGAGAGCGCGAGCTCCGGATCCACCACCGGCTGACCGGCCTCGTCGATCACCGTGACCGCCAGCCGGCCGGCGGTGTCCAGTTCGAGCGTCACCCGGGTGACCGCCTCCGTCACCGACACCCGCTGCGGCGGCGCCGACAGCTCGCCGGCGGTGGCGCTCACCCAGACCTCGTCCGGCCAGAGATCGTCGATCCGCGTAAAGCCGTCCTTCGCGGTCGCGGTGTGTTGGAGGTGATCGCCGAAGAGGTGGACCTCCGCGTCGACGCGTTGGCCCTCATGCTGCACCACCACCTCCAGGGCGCGGGGACGGATGAGCTCCAGCTCCACCGGTTCGCGGCCCGCGTCGACGGAGGGCGCCACCGCGGGGAGGAAGCCCTCTGCCTCCGCCAGCACGTAGAACGGCCCCTCTCCCAGACCGCGCGCCTCGAAGGCGCCGCTGCCTTCGGTCTCCACCTCCACCGGGATCGGCACCGCGCGCGAGACGATGTGCACGTGCGCGGAGGCCACCGGGTCGCCGCGCTCGTCGGTGACACGGCCGACCAGCGTGCGCTCCGGCGGAAGGAAGAGCTCCACCGGATCGCCCGGCGCCGCGCGTTCGTGGACGGCCGCGCCATGGCCCTTCGCCACGGCCCACACCGTGAAGGACACGCCCGCGAGGTTCTCGAAGCGGAAGCGCCCATCCGCATCCGTCCGGGTGGTGGCGCCCGCAGTCAGGCCTCCGCGGTGGGCGGCGAGCAGGTCACGGACGCGCGACCGGGTCTCCTGCGCGGGGCAGGACAGGAGCGCCTGCCCGCACTCGCTGCAGCGCACGGTGAGCAGCGACTGCTGCGCCGAGGAGGCCAGCGACACCTCGGCGTTGGCGATCGGCTGGCCGGATGGGTCGCGCACCACGCCGGTGAGGGTCAGCCCGGATGGCGTGGACGAGGACACCTCCACGGTCTCGAAGTCCGGCAGCGCGTCGTCCGGGCGGGTCCGGCCACTCTCGGCGCGGCTGCCGCTTTCGGGCGGATCGGCCGAGGGCCACATGACCGCCACGACACCCGCGACGAGCAGCACTCCCATCAGGATGGCGATCCACTTCTTCACGGGCGCGGCGACACTAGACCAGACACGCGGGGGCGGAAGCGGGTTCCAGCGCGGCCGGCGGCTGGGCGATCAGGCGACTCACTGCTCCTGCAGCTCGAAGCAGTGCGTGTAGGGGCTGCCCCCGTACGCGGCGATCCAGCAGAACCGGCGGCTCCAGCCCCCCTGCCCGTCGCTCCAATCGAGGATCCGGACGTAGCGGCTCTGCGCGGCATCGTCGTTGGGGAACATGCCCAGGACGTCTTGCACCAGCGCGTAGCGCCCGTCGCCCGACCAGGTCGCATACACGTCCCGCCACTCGCCCGGCGAGGTCTCCACCACGCCGCCGTGCGCGCCGGCGTCGATGTACTGCCCGTTGGCGCCGAAGACGTACAGCGACCCGGTGACGCCGTCGCTGGAGAACCACTTGCCCACGACCTCCTCCGCCAGCGAGGCGCTCCGGTGCGATGCGCCCTCGAGCGTCAGCGAGTGGAAGACATTGGCCACCTCGAGGCCGAAGTCACCGGTGGGCCCGATGCAGTCCCAGCTGCCTGCGCGCGGTTCTATCACCACGACGGGCACCGCCGTGCCGGCGAAGTCCGCGAGCATCGGCAACACGTCCACCGTCTCCTGATTCGCGGAGAGGTTGAGCCCGAAGGCGTCGAAGCCGCGCCCGCTGTCGCCCCGCCAGCGTCCGCGCATCCAGTCCGCGCCGCCGCTGTGGTCGGTCAAGACCGTACCTGCGGGGAACAGCGCCTGCGCCGCGTCGTAGACTTGCTGGTAGCGCGCTTCCCCATCCGCCGCCGGCCGGGGCTCGAGCACGAAGATCTCGCACTGGCGCCCGCCGCCGTCGTTCGCCGAGCGTGCCGCGACGCCGTCCGAGTAGAGGGTGATCTCCCATCCTTCGGGCGGAATGAACGACGCTGCGCCCACGGTCACCGGAGTGCCCTGGGGACGCCATGCCGGCGGCGCGTCCGCCATCAGCTCGTCGGGATTGTCGTAACCGCTCGAGCCCGGGGGCAACCCAGGGTCACCCCCGGTTTCGCCGCAGCCCAGGGCCGCGACGGCCGCTACCAGCATGCATCGGCGAAGCATCCGCACCTCCCGGTTCTCCGGCCGGCTGAAGGGGCAGACCACACACGCAAACGGCGCGCTCCGTCAACCGGCAAGGCCACCGGTCAGAAGTTGTACCGGACCATCGCCGAGACACCCACCACGCGACCGCTGAACGAGTACGACGGCACGTAGTCGGTCGGATCCTTCTCGGCCTCGCGCGGCAGCAGCCACAGCCCGTGTACCGCGAGGTCGATGAGGATCGGCGCCTGGAACACCTCGAGCGGATCGTCGAACGACCAGCCGATTCCGCCGGAGACGCCCAGGGTGTCGCTGTCGAGGATGTTGGTGTGGAACTGGTTCTGGTCCGGCACGAAGGTGGGCCGGAACCACGCGCCCGCGCGGGCGGTGAAGCGCTCGGTGAGCCGGTACTCCACGCCGAAGCGCGGCACCACGGTGTCCTTGAACCCGGGGGAACACGCTTCGTCGGCGCACCGGTCGGACGAGTCGAGATCCAGCGCCTCCCCCAGGCCGAGGGCCTCCAGCGTCGCTCCGCCCATGTCCACCGCGACGTGGACGTATGGCGACGGCGCGGCGCTCCACCTTTGATACGCGGCGTCCATCGACAGAGTGACCTGTGGGGTGACGTCCCAGGAGGTGCCCAGCGTGAAGGTGTGCGGGGTGTAGTGGTTGTAGCCCTCGATGGTCATCTTGAGCTGGCCCACGCCCTCCATGGTGATGTCCGCGGGGATCGAGTAGCGGACCCGCATCTCCGATCGCCAGGACGCGCCGAAGCGGAGGTTCGGAAGCGGCGTGACGTAGACGCTCGCCACCGGGCCGAAGGTGGTGGCCAGGTGCGAGTTGATCTCCCTGAACTTCACCTCTTTGGAGAACAGGTCCACGGTCACCTTCGCGCCGTCGCCGGTCAGATCCGCCAGCGCCTGGGTGCCGATGCCGATGCTCAGCTGATCGAGGATCCGGATCCCCGCGCCGAGGAGGACGACGATCCGGTCCGGCTCGTTGTTCCAGCCGTACCAGAAGGGCCGGTCCGGGTCCGGTGCGCGGACCGAGAGCAGGCGCGCGGAAGGAAGGTGCAGCCCCACCCCGAGCGCGAGGTGGTTCTGGACCTTGCCGCCCAGCGGGAACAATAGGCCGATGTCCTCGCCGACCCAGTCGTTCGGATCGCAGTACGCGCAGTCGAGCTCCCGGTCGAGCGTCTTCGGCTGGACCGTCATGTCGGTGCGCGCGTAGTCGATGCCGAACCCGAAGTTGACGTCCTTGCGCAAAACCAGCATCGCCGGGTTGTAGAAGACCGCGGAGAAGTCGGTCGCGTTCGCGGTCAATGCTCCGCCCTGCGCCACCGCGCGCGGCGAGTAGCCCCAGTCATCGAAGAACCCGGCCGAGGCGGTGGTGGGGATGCAGGCGGCCAGCGCCAGCAACGAAGCGAGACGGCGGATGATCATCCCTCCCGGCTACTCTTCCACGAACGGCTGGATCGCCTGCGCCACGGCGAGCTCCTGGCGCGCCTCCGACAGCTCCGCATTGGTCGCGCGCAGGCGGTCGGAGAGCACCTGCACGAAGCTCCACAGCATCTTCACGGCGAGGATCGACTCCCGCTTCATCAGGTTCATCAGATCCGGCCGGGAGATGACCATCACGCGCGTGGGTTCCGTGGCGCGCACCGTGGCACTGCGCGGCGCGTTGTCGATGAGGCCCATCTCGCCGAAGTGCCCGCCCGCGCGCAGCTCGGCGATCTCCACGCCGTTCTTCTCGATCGCCACCCGCCCGCGGATGACGATGAAGAGCTCCTCGCCCGGCTGACCTTCGATCACGATCTCCCGGCCGGAGGGGAAGGTGCGGGTGGTGGCGATGGACAGGACGGCCGTCTGCTCCTTGTAGGTCAGGTGCCGGAAGAGCGGGATCTTCCGCAGCGCCTCCATGCGGGACTGCGCCTCGGCGGCCTCCTGCGCCACCGTCGCGTCGCCCTGCACCGTCACCACCACCGCAGTGATGTTGTCCTTGCCGCCGCGCTCGTTGGCGAGATCGATGAACCGCTTCGGCAGCTCCCGCGCTGGGACCGCCGCCGTCAGCGGCGCGACCTCCTCGTCCTGCAGATAGCCGTGCAGCCCGTCCGAGCACAGAAGGAACGTGTCGCCGGGGACCAGGTCCACCAGCAGCGTGTCCACCTGCACCGACTCCTGGATCCCCACGGCGCGGGTGATGACGTTGCGGTACTGCGACGTCGCCGCCTGTTCGCGGGTGATGGTCCCCGCCTTCAGCTGCGCGGCGACGAGCGTGTGATCCTCGGTGAGGCGGTGGCACTGCCCCTGGCGCACCAGGTACACGCGGCTGTCGCCGACATGTCCGATGACGCCCTTGTTTCCGCCCACCGCGAGGCACACGAACGTCGTGCCCATGCCGCGCTTCGTCGGGTCCGCGGAAGCCATCCGGTAGATCTCGGCGCAGGCCTTCTGGATCGCGCTCTCCACCAGCGCGGCGGCGGCGGTGCGGTTCTGCTGGTTCGGATCGCGCCCCAGCTCCTTGAGGATGTGGTGGTGCTGCAGCACCACCGACTTGACCACCTCCGCGGCCCGGGCGCTGGCCACCTCCCCGGCCGCGTGCCCGCCCATCCCGTCGGCGACGATGTAGAGGCCGAGCCCCGTGTCCACCAACATTGAATCTTCGTTGTGCTGGCGTTTGCGACCGACGTCGGTCAGTCCAAAGGCTTGGGTGGTCAGGGCCACGCGGGCGCGCTCCGTTGCTGAAAATCGAACGTTGGGAACGTTACGCGGCGTCAACGAGGCGGCGCAACGGAAGAACGCGACGCCGGCGCGAGCTTGCACTGGTACACGAGCGCAGGCCGCGCTTCGGCGATGAACGGCGTGTCCAGCACCGCGCGCACGTAGAAGGAGTGCTGCTCGCTGAAGTAGACGGCGCGCGCGAGATCGTCGATCGCCTGGCGGTTGAGGCCGACCATCGACGAGGCCAGCGCGCGGACGAAGTAGAGGCACGGGGTGTCCCCGAACCGCGCGAGCGCCTGACCGATGCGGCGCTTGGTGGCGAACGCGCGCGTCTCCAGGTTCAGCGCGGTGGTGGTGCGGGTCAGCCGGAGGTGCTCGCGCAGGTAGATCTCCTGCGCCGAGGTCGGCCGGGAGGCCTCGAGCCGCTCCAGCGCCGCCAGAGGCTGCGCCCCGACGAGCGCCAGCGTCGCCAGCCACGCCGCCTCCCCGCCGGTGAAGCCCACCTCGCGCGCAAAGGCGGCGACATCTCCGTCCGCGCCTCCGGCGACGATCGACATCAGCAGCGCGCGCCGTCCTCTGTGCGCCCCGTCCACCGGCGTGCGCAGGATGAGCGGGGTGGGCGTGCCGTCGGGCAGCGTGGCAGGGACTGAAGGATCGATCGCGGCGCGATCGGCCACCGGGAGCAGACCGTCGAGGAGAGCGTCCCAGTCCAGCCGCAACAGCGCCGCAAAGTTCCCACGCCTCCGGAGGCGGCGCACGTTCCAGCGATGGATGCCCATCACCGCGGCCGCGTACAGGACGGTCACCGCGACGCCCGTGAGGATCGCGCTCACGGCAATGCGGGTAGCAGACCCGCCACCGTCGGGTAAAGTCCCGCGCCCCATGGGTCGCACGCGCACGCTCGACGATCAGCTCCCCGCTGTGGAGCCGGAGGTGGACCTCCGGGTGCTCTCGGAAGGCCTGGCGGACGAGGATCCCGAGGTCCGCGAGGAGTGCGCGCAGAAGCTGGCCAACGCGAAGCGGCCCGAGGCCGCGCCCTTCCTCCGTCACGCGCTCGACGATGACGCCGAACAGGTCCGGATGTGGGGCGCCTTCGGGCTGGGGCTTTTGGCGCGCGAGGAGGACCGGGACGCGCTCTCGCACGCGGCAAAGAGCGACGAGTCGCCCCTGGTGCGGGTGTGGGCAACCTTCGGGCTGGCCCAGATCGGCGATGCCACGGCGGCGCCAGCGCTCGTGGCCTTCCTCGACCTGCCCGATCTCGAGCTCAAGTCGAACGCCGCCGACGCGCTGCTCTCGCTCGACGACCCGTCGCACGTCCGTCCGCTCCTAAAGCGGCGGCTCGAGAGCGCGGAGGTGAGCGCGGACGAGCGCAAACGCGTGTGGACCGCGGCGGTGCTGTGCCGGCTCGGGCACAAGGAGGCGTTCGCCCTTTGGCGCGAGGGGCTGGTCCACCCGCAGACGCGCGTGGACGCGGCGATGGTGGCACCCCACCTCAAGTCGATCGCCGCGGCGCGCGAGCTGGTGCGGGTGGTGGCGGAGCTCACGGAGGAGGAGCTGGACGCGCCCGTGCCCGAGGCCAACGACCTGCCGCTGGCCGAACTCTTGACTGCCCCGCTGCTCGATCTCGATCTGAGCGCGCTGTTGCAGACGGCCGCACAGGACGCCGAGCTCCGCTCGAACCTTCTGCGGATCGTCCTGCGCAGCCCGATGGCGGATCCCGAGGTGCTGGGACAGCTGTATGAGTTCGCCGGCGACCTCGACCCCGCGGCGTTGGGCC
Source organism: Myxococcaceae bacterium (assembly GCA_019686135.1). Lineage (GTDB taxonomy): Bacteria > Myxococcota > Myxococcia > Myxococcales > Myxococcaceae > JADGHL01. The sequence continues at coordinate 9,930 of JADGHL010000163.1, forward strand.
GGGACGTGGGCGACATCCTCGGCGAGCACGGACCGGGCGAACGGCTCGCCCTGCTCTCCCGGATGACCGACTTCGCCGCCGCCGCGGTGCTGCCGGCGATCGAGGCGCTCTCTCCGGACGACCGCAACGCACTCTTCGACGCGATCGCGGAGGCGGCCGCCGCGCCCACCGACGACAACGCCCACGTCGCGCCGGTGCTGCAGCTGCTTCGGACGACACGCTTCGCCTCGCAGTTCGAAGACCTTCCCCCTGCGCCCTGGGGCGACGAACCGCAGACCGACATCGGCATGGAGACCGTGGACGCGGACGACGAGGAGGCCGGCGTCGCCGCGCTCATCGAACGGATGGCCGCGGGCGAGGCGCTCACCGACGAGGAGCGGAAGCTCGCCGAGGACGCGCTCGAGGAGCTGGGGATGACCGCGGAGGAGTTCGTCGAGTCGCTCCACGCGGAAGGTGACGACGACCTCGAGCCCATCCCGCCCGAACCCGAGCAGGTCGCCTCGCGCATGCTCGCGCTGGGAGCCGTGTTGGAACGCGCGCAGATCGAGCGCGACCTCGCTGCAA
>JADGHL010000164.1 GCA_019686135.1 Myxococcaceae bacterium
CCTTCGCGCGCCACGCGTCCGGAGTGGCCGAACGGCGAGGTGCCACCGGTGCCGATCCACTTGTTTCCGCCGTCGTGGCGCTCCTTCTGTTCGCGCAGGCGCTCCTCGAACAGGCGCTCGAGCTCCTCCAACGAGAACTGCTCCAAAAGCGCGCGCTCCTCCGGGGTGAGGTCCGGCCGCGCCTTCGCGTCCTTCAGCCACTCAAGCAGATCCTTCGTCAGCTCCAGCCCAGCGGTCTCCACACCCTTGAAGTGCGCGAGGAACGCCTGGTCGAACGCGTCGAGGTGGTGCTCGGAGTGCACGAGGAGCGCCCGCGCCACGTCGTAGAACCCTTCCAGCGACGAGTCGTGTAGCCCGGCGGCGAGCGCCTTCGCCAGCGCCACCGCCTCGTGCGTCCCCACCGGGACCTTGCGGCGGCGCAGCTCGTAGAGGAACGGGATGAACATCGGACATTCGCCTCAGGCGCGCGGCCGGCGCCCTCTCGGCATCGCCTCCGCCAGGGCGATGAGGTCCTGCTCCTTCTTCAGGAGCGCGCCGATGAAGGGCAGCTCGCGCTCGAGCTCCCGGGGCGCGATCCCCGCCGCCTTGAGCGCGCCGATCCAGTCGATCAGCTCGGACGTGGAGGGCCGCTTGCGCAGCCGCGTCAGCGAGCGAAGCTCGTAGAAGATCTCGATTGCCTGCTTCGCCAACGCCTCGTCCAGATTCGGGTGGTGCACGCGGACGATGCGCGCCATCAGCTCGGGATCGGGGAAGTCGATGAAGTGGAACACGCAGCGGCGCAAGAACGCGTCGGGCAGCTCCTTCTCGTTGTTGGAGGTGATGATCACCACCGGCCGTTCGGTGGCGACGATCTCCTGGCCGGTCTCGTTGATGCGGAAGCGCATCCGGTCCAGCTCGTGGAGGAGATCGTTGGGGAACTCGATGTCCGCCTTGTCCACCTCGTCGATCAGCAGCACGGTCCGCTGCGGCGAGGCGAACGCCTGACCCAGCGGCCCGAGCTTGATGTACCGCTGGATGTCCTTCACGTCCCCGTCGCCGAAGCGCGAGTCGTACAGGCGTTGCACGGTGTCGTAGACGTACAGCCCGTCCTGCGCGCGGGTCGTCGACTTCACGTGCCACGTCAGCAGCGGAAGCCCGAGATCCTTCGCCACCGCTTCGGCGAGCAGCGTCTTGCCGGTGCCGGGCTCGCCCTTCACCAGAAGCGGCCGCTCCAACGCCAGCGCACAGTTCACGGCGGCCTGGAGAGCGTCGTTGACGAGGTAGGTATCGGTGCCGCGGAAGCGCTTGAAACCAGAGCTCATCTCACCGGCGAAACTAACCGCAATCCTCTGCAAATTCGCGGGTAATGGAACACCCGCCCGCGGACGGCCCGGCCGGCGATTGGCACCTGGACCCATCTGGTGCTTGGCTGGAGGCCATGGTGGCGCCCGGCCCCCACCTCAAGGAGTTCCTCGCGAGCATCCCGATCTTCGGCGGGCTCGACGACCGAACGCTCGATCGCGTGGTCGCGATGCTCGACGAGCAGAAATATTCGAGCGGAGCGGTGGTGTGCCGCGAAGGCGAGATGGGCCGCGCGATGTACGTGGTCGCCGACGGCGAGGTGGTGGTGACCCGCGCCGGCGGGGACGGTGGCCGGGTGAAGATGGTCCGCCTGGGGCCCGGAGAGTTCTTCGGGGAGCTCGCGTTGATCGACCCGCAGCCGCGCAGCGCCAGCGTGGAGGTGGAGCGCGACGCCACATTGCTCGCCCTCACCTGCCGCGACCTGTACCAGCTCTACCGCGAGGACCTGAACGGCTACGTGATGGTCATCCAGAACCTCTGCCGCGAGCTGGCGCGCCGGCTCCGCCGCGCGGACGAGCGGATCTGCGAGATGGCGTCGCTGGCCGACGAGGACGACGCGGACATCACGCAGATCCGCCCCAGCCCCTTCGCGCGGAAGTCACGCGGGGCACGCCCCTGACGGATCGAGGTGCCCATCAGCTTACGCATCGCCCCTGGGGCCGGTCGTCGGGGCCGCCGGTCGTTGGCATGGTGGCGCCCGGACCCGGGTGGAAGGAGGCTGTCCCATGCAGAACGAAGACGATCTCAGGGCGGAGCTGGAGCGGCTGAAGAAGGAGAACGAGGCGCTCAAGAACCGCGGCAGCCGCGGCATCTCCCTCAAGGTGAGTGAGAAGGGTGGGGTCTCGGTGTACGGGCTGGGGCGCTTCCCGGTGACGCTCTACAAGGAGCAGTGGCAGAAGCTGCTCGACATGGCCGACGACATCCGGGCCTTCATCCGGGAGAATGAGGCGAAGCTCAAAGCCAAGGAGTAGCCCGTCTGATCCGCCCGCTCGCCGCCGCAATTTTCGTCCTGTCGCTTTTCCTGGTCGGCTGTGACGCGCTGGGTGCCTGCAAATCCTCTGCGGACTGCGCCGCCGGATCGTCGTGCAGCGCGGGCCGCTGTGTGCCGCAGCCGCCGGGTGACGCGGGCACTTCGGACGCGGGCGCCGATGCAGGCGACTTGGACGCGGGCGTCGACGCGGGAGAAGTCGACGCCGGCCTCGACGGGGGCACGTGGGACGGCGGCGCGGAAGACGGTGGCTTGGAAGACGCCGGGGTGGCCGACGCGGGCTACTGCGTGACCGACGCCGGCGACCCGCCGAACCTGCTCTTCAACCCCGGCTTCGAGTGCGGCGTTCCACCCGACGGGTGGTCGGTCATCGGCAACGCGCAGCTCGGGGTGGTCTCCGCGCTGGCGCGGAACGGCGCCCAGTCTGCGCGGATGGTGTCGCTCGACGGCGGGGTGATGAGCCTGTACCCGGCCACGCCGCCGGTCACCGGGGGCCCGGGCATCAAGACCTTCTGCGCCTCGAGCTGGGTGAACGGGACTCCGGGCAGCACAGTGCGGATCAGCGTGCAGGTGTACCCGCTGGGCGGCGGCGTGCAGGACACCAGCTTCTCCGCACCGCTGAGCGGTGGCTGGGAGCGAATCGCCGTGAGCGCCCGCACCACCCTCACCGACGACCAGGTCACCCTGCGCGTGTGGATGCCGGATGCGAAGAAGGGCGAAGCGCTGCTCGTGGACGACGCCGAGCTGTGGGTGAGCGACGGCGGCAAGTGCGCCGAGCGCTGACTGCTTCCGCTCAGGCGCCCAGCTCGGTGGCCGCGACCGCCACGCTGGCCCGCTGGTGCGCGCGCGCGTGCACGTTGAAGAGAAAACGGCGGATGGCCGCGCGGGTAATCACCCCGTAGGGCGCGATGTTCTTCTGCGTGTCCACCACCGGGAGCGCGTCGATCTCCTCCTGATCCATCCGCGCGAGCGCCGTCTGCAGATCGGCGTCCGCGGAGATCGCGTCCACCTTGCGCGCAAGGTCGATCGCCACCAGCACCCCGTGCAGCGACTCGTCACGCCAGACGTCCCGGAGCATCTCCGCGTGGACGATCCCGTACGGGCGCCCCGCCGCATCGGCGACGGTGAGCGTCCCGTCCTCGGCGGTGAGGAGCTGATCAACCAGCGGGCGGAGCTTGAGGTCGCTCTTGACCGGCTGCATCTCCAGCGCGAGTTGCCGCACGAGCGTGGAGCTGAGCAGATCCGCGTCGGAGAGGACCTTCGGCGCACCGCGTTCGACCAGCGTGTGGCACAGCGCCGAGGAGATGGTGCAGGTCACCATCAGCGGGAGGATGATCGCGTAGTTCCCGGTCAGCTCGTACATCATCATCATCCCGGTGAGCGGGCCGCGCGTGAGCCCGGCCACGCCGCCGCCCATTCCCACCATGCTGTACGCACCCGCCGGCGCGGTGAGCGAGGGGATGAAATGGTGCACGAGCGCGCCGAACGCACCGCCGGCCATCGCGCCGATCACCGCGGCCGGGAAGAACGTGCCGCCCGAGCCGCCGGAGCCGATGGTGAGCGTGGTCCCCAACAGCTTGAACACGCACGCTACCAGCATGAACCAGAACCCCACGTGCCCCACCGCCGCGAGGTTTACGAACTCGTGCCCGCTGCCCCACACGGTGGGGTTGGCCAGGGCCAGAAGCCCCACCATCAACCCGCCGATCGCCGCGCGGATCGGCAGCGCCTTCGAGCCCAGCCAGAGGGAGATCCGGTTCTGGAAGCCGCCGCCGAAGAAGGCCTCGGTGCCGTGCAGCATCCGCACGAAGGCGAAGGCGACGATCCCGCACACCAAGCCCAGCCCGACGTAGGCGACGATCTCCCAGCCGCTCACCATGGTGTAGCCGAGCCGCTTGATCATCGGCGCCCCGCCCATCACGCCGCGGCCCACCATCGTCGCGGTCACGCTGGCGAGGATGATGGGCGAGAACACCTTGAGCTCGAACTCGCGGAGGATGATCTCCATCGCGAACACCGCGCCGGCGATCGGCGCGTTGAACGACGCGGAGATGCCCGCACCGGCGCCGCAGGCCAGGAGGATGGAGAGCTCCTTGCGCGTAAAGCCGAGCGTGCGGCCCACTGCGCTGGCGAAGGCGGCGCCGCCGAAGACGATCGGCCCTTCGCGACCGGCCGATCCGCCGGAGCCGATGGTGATGGCCGACGCGAAGAGCTTGAGCACCCCGCCCTCCGCGGGCAGCCCGTCGCGCGCGCGCTTCACCGCCAAAACGACCTCGGGGACGCCGTGGCCGTGCGTCTCGGGGTGCTTGCGCAACAGCATCCCCACGGCGAAGCCGCCGGCCGCGGGCGCGAGCAGTTTCAGCCACCAGGGGATCAGCTTGAGCGCCTCGGCCATGTCGGTGGGGTGGCCGAACACGGTGTTCACCGCGGCGAGCGCGACCAACGGGTAATAGAGCGCGAGCGCGCCCAGCACGAGCAGCGCGAGGACGCGCAGGCGGCGCTTCACCTCGTCGCGCGGACCGCCAGGTTCGATCACCTTCGCCACCCACAGGCCGATCAACGCCACCGGGGCGCCGATCAGCGCGTACTCGCCGTGCCACCGCGCGTTCATCAGCGCGTCCCACAGCGCGGTCCCGGGGTGGGCGATCGCCTTACCGCCGCCCGCCACGCGCGACAGCCCGAAGACGATCCCGCTCACCAGCGCGATCAGGTTGGCGAAGAGACCTGCGGCGAGCCCGCTGTACAGGCCGACCACCGCCCCCGCGGCCGGGAGCACGGACGGACCCGGCAGCCGCAGGCGGTTGAAGGCTTCGAAGAGTTGGTGCATCAGGCGCTCGATGAGCGCCCGCGCGGTTCGAGGGGAACTTAGGGAAGGATCCATCCCGGCGGCCGCACCCTACAACCGTTCACGTTCCAGCCATCATCGACATTCTTACGCCGCAGCGGCAGGCGCTGCGCTCCCCGGCTTGACCGGCGGCGAGGGAGCAAGCAGCGCGCGCACGCAGAAATACGCCACCGCGCCCGCCAGCGCCAGCAGGACGACGCACACCACTCCGTTGATCTGCTGAACGGTGGTGGCGGTGCCCTTGAAGAAGGCGCCGTGAATCTGCAGGAGCAGCGACGTCACGGTGACCGCGGTGACGAACACCATCGGATAGAGCGCGTACCAGTAGCGGCGGCCGCTCCGCTTCAACCACACGCTGATCCCCATCAAAGAGAGCGAGGCGAGCAGCTGGTTGGAGGTACCGAACAGCGTCCAGAAATATTTCCAAGCGCCCGCGTCCGCCGCGAGCACGAACGTGAGCGGCACGAGCACGGTCACCGCGGTGGCGATCGCCGCCGCGACCGTCGACGTCGCGCCGAAGAGCTCCTGGAGGATGTAGCGGCCGAGCCGCGTGGAGACGTCCAGCGTGTCGAAGACGAAGGTGGAGAAGGCCATCGCGCCGAAGGTGGTGGCGAACAGCAGGTTCTTCTCGCCGATGATGACGGCCATGAACCGGCCCAGCCCGGCGCCGTAGATGGCTCCCGGGGCCTTGCCCTGCAGCACCGCCGGCGCGGCGATCATCACCGTGCCCAGGGCGATCAACGCGACGAACCCCTCGAGCAGCATGGCTCCGTAGCCCACCGGCTTGCAGTGCGCCTCGTTGGCGATCTGCCGCGAGGTCGTCCCCGAACAAACGAGCCCGTGGAACCCCGAGCACGCACCGCAGGCGATGGTCACGAAGAGGAACGGGAACAGCAGGTCGCCATTGGGCGCCGACCACCCCTTGAAGACGGGCAGCTGGATGTCGAAGCCGCCGAAGAACAGCCCGACCACGCCAACGGCGATGGCGATGTAGAGGATGAAGCCGCCCAGGTAGCCGCGCGGCTGCAGAAGCGCCCACATCGGAGTGAGCGAGGCCACGAAGCAGTACGCGAGGATGAGGATGCTCCACACCTTCGGCGCGCTGAGCCCCCAGGCCTCGGTGTGGAGGATGAACACCGTCGAGTAGCACGTGCCCAGCCACACCACGCCCAGGGTCGCGGGGACGAAGATGATCGTCTGCAGCCACAGGGGCGGCTTGAGGAAGCGGTCCACCAGCCCCATCACGACCGAAAGCACCAGGTAGAGCGTGGACGCGAACGCCACCGCGCCGCCGGGGTTGAAGGTGAAGGTGAGCCCCTGCAGATCCGCGTCGCCGCTGACGAAGGTGGCGGCGGTCACGTCGGTGAAGGCGACGATGACGTAGACGAGCGCGATCCAGATGAACGCGAGGATCGCCAGCCCCGCGCCCGGGCCGAGGTTGAGCCTGATGACCTCGGCGATCGACCGCGCGTCGTGGCGGACGGACGCCACGAGAGTGGAGAAGTCGTGGACCGCGCCGATCAACACCACGCCGAGCGCGATCCACAGAAGCGACGGCAGCCACCCGAACTGCTGCGCGGCGATGATCGGCCCGGCGATGGGTCCGGCGGCGGCGATCGCCGAGAAGTGCTGGCCCAGCAGGTAGAACGGCTTCGTCGGAACGAACTCGACGCCGTCGTTCTTCGACTGCGCGGGCGTCGGCGCGTTGGGATCGATCGCGTACTGGCGGGCGATGAACCCGCCGTAGAAGCGGTAGCCCACCGCGAGCAGCACCACCACCGCCAGGGCGAGGACCGGGAGGCTCATGGGCTGCGGAGGCTAGCACGCACAGTCCGCCCGGATGCTCGGCCGCTCCCCGGACGGCCCGCCCCGGTCTGATGCGTCGAAGACAGCGGGTGGTCACCTTGCGGGCCGACCTCGCTCCGGCGGGCCGTCCGTGTTCGGCCGCGAACGAGGGCGGGAACGGGGGACGGAACATGCGACGTCAGCTTCTTCAGGTGGTGATGGTGGCCGCTGCAGCAGCGGTGGGCGCATTCGCGGTCCACCGTGCGGTCGCCCAGGACGACACCGACGCGGTCGCACCACAGGATCAGCAGGCGCCCGCACAGATCGATCGCTCTTACGGCCCGCAGCAGGATCAAGGCACCGGCGGATCCGGCATGCAGCAGGGCACCGGCTACGGGCAGCCCGGCATGGGCGCGGACATGGACGCCGGCACCGGCGGGTCCGGCATGGGCACCGGCTACGGGCAGCCCGGCATGGGCGCAGGCATGGACGGCGGCACCGGCGGGTCCGGCATGGGCACCGGCTACGAGCAGCCCGGGATGGGCGCGGATATGGACGCCGGCACCGGCGGGTCCGGAATGGGCACCCGCTACGAGCAGCCCGGGTTGGGCGCGGATATGGACGCCGGCACCGGCGGGTCCGGCATGGGTACCGGCTATGAGCAGCCCGGCATGGGCGCAGGCATGGACGGCGGCACGGGCGGCTCCGGTGCGCAGCCGAGCACCGGCAATGAGCAGCCCGGCATGGGCGCAGGCACGGACGCCAGCACGGGCGGCTCCAGCAGCGCAGGCGAGGCGGTCGAGGACGAACGCTCACGGCAACAGGAGCACACCAACATCATCATCTACGGCCCCAACGGGGTGCCGGCGCCGAACGGGCAATCCGCGGATGGGTCGTCGCGCGCGCCGTCCACGCACGAGCAGACGATGGGCACAGGCGAGAACGAATCTCAGGGCACGAGCTCCAGCGAGGAGCCGGGCGCAGGGAGCAGCTCGGGCAGCAACGAGAGCGGCGCGCAGTAGGACACTTCCGCCTTCGGCTGGCTCGCCTCACTTCGGATTCCCGGCGCTCATCAGCCCCCTCTGCGCCGGGGCCGAAGGGAGGCGAGCTTCTTTGCGTCCCCGCTCAGGCTCCCGCGCCGACCATTCCGACCGGTGCAGATCCAAATGGGCGCCGCATCCCGGCCGTAGCGTGGGCGCTCCTGTTGAAAGTGGCCACGCGTCGCTGGGCGCTCACCGCGGCTATCGGCTCACGCCCTCCGCGCCCGAGGAGATTTGAAGTTTTTCACGGTTGATGTTGTAGGGGGAATTCAGTGTGCGCGAACCGCGACTTCAGCGGAATGCGACCGGAACATCGAAGCAGGAGGCCGGGACACGGAGCGGCGCTGCCCTGGGCAGGACACAGTCTCGCGCGGCGCGGTCGAGCAGGGCGGAGCCGCTCGTGCCGCGGAGCTCGATGCTGCTGAGCGCGCCCGAGGAGTCGACGCAGAAGTGGACGGGGACCGTGCCGGTCAACCGGAAGCGCACCGCCGCGGGCGGATAGCAGCCGCGCGCGGCGGCGGCGAGCCGGGCATGGAGCGCGGCAAGATCGATCGCAGCGAGGCGTCCTCCTTCGGCGCCAACCGGGCCTGCACCGGGTGGCGACCGGCCGCTGGTGGCGACTTCGTCGCCGGTGCTTGCGGCGGTGGCGTCCTCGGTGGGCCGGTCACGACCCGTCGCCGCACTCGCGCCAATGCCAGGTACAGCGCCCCCGGAGGTCGTCGCGGCTCCCCGCACCGCGACGCTCGGCCCATCGGGTTTCTCGTGCCCGGAGTTTTGGTCGGGCGACGATGGCGCCGGCGCCTCGCGGCTTAGCGTTGGTCGTCCGGAGACCCGTTCGTGCTCGTGCCCCGACGAAACCAGGGCAGGTCTTCGCGGGGACTCGCGCGCCGGGAGCGGATGTGGCTTCCACGTCGGAGCCCCTTCGTCTTCGGATGGGCCGACCGACGCCACGTCGACGAACAACAACTCCTGCTCCGTCGTCGACTTCGATGGCGCCGTGACCTCGACGTCCCGCGGCGTCGCGCGCTGGTACGCGAGCGCGCCCAGGGCCACGACGTGAACGGCGAGCGAAGCGGCGATCGCAGCGAACGTCCGCATCAACTGAACCTCGGTGCGAACACCGGCTGCCCGCCGGCGCCGGCGACCTCGATCATCGGAACGCCGTAGAGCGCCTCGAGCGTCGAGCCCTGGAGCACCTCCCGAGTGGGGCCGCTCGCGAGCACGCGTCCTTCTTGCAACAGGAGCACCCGATCCGCATACGCGGAGGCGAGGTTCACGTCGTGCAGCACCGCCACCGCGGCCAGCCCTGCGCGCGTCCGTTCGCGCACGGTACGCAACGTCTCTACCTGGTGGCGGAGATCGAGGAACGCGGTCGGCTCGTCCAGCAACAACAGCTCCGGCGCCTGAACGATGGCGCGCGCCAGAAGTAGCAGGCGTTGCTCGCCGCCGGAGAGCAGCGTGGCCGGCCGCGCCGCCAGCTCGGCCAGCCCCAGCTCCTGCATCACCTCCCGCGCACGCGCCACGTCCCTGTGCGACGGCAGTCCCCACGCGCCCAGGTGCGGGCTACGGCCCATCGTCACCAGCTCCAGCCCGGTGAACCCGAAGGCGGGCTCGAACGCCTGCGGCACCCAGGCCACCTTCTTCGCCAGTTCGGGCCGGGACCAGTGCGCGATGGGGCGGCCGAACAGTGTCAGCGCGCCCGCGGACAGCGGATGCAGCCCGAGCAGCGTCCGCAGGAAGGTGCTCTTCCCGGCGCCGTTCGGTCCGAGGATCACCCACAGCTCGCCGGGCGACACTTCGAGGTCCACGCCCCGGACCACCGGACGCTCCCCATACTTCGCCTCCACGCCCCGCGCGCAGAGCACTGGCTCCGCCCGACTCATCGCCACTTCTTCGCCAGGCGCTGGAGGTCGGCGTGGAGCTTTCGCACCTGTGCCTGCCTTTCCTTCAGTACCTCCTCGGAGTCCGGCAGCTCCTCCATGTCCGGCGCGAGTAGGTCGTACTGCGCGCAGACGAGCTTCATCTGCCGGGCGTCGCACGGGTGCCGGCGCTGCAGCGCCCGGAACAGACGCGTCGTCTGCGCCCACTCCGCTCTGATTTCCCGTACGAGGGGATTGGTCCGTCGCTGCGTCGGCTTCGGCGGCGCCTCTTTTTTCGCCACTGCCACGGCTACTTCGCCGCGCGGCGGCGCCAGCGGAGCAATCAAATCCTCCGGCGCCTCGAGCGCTGCCGCTCCGCCTTCCGTCGCACCCTGCTCTCCGGCTGCGGTGGGCGACCCGCTCCCCGAGCCTCCTTCGTGCGAGCCCTCCGCCGCGCTGGCCCTCGCGCCCGTACCCGCGTTCGCTCCAGCACCAGCGTTCACGCCTGCGCCAGCGTTCGCGCCCGCGGCACGGTTCACGCCTGCGCCAGCGTTCGCGCCCGCGGCACCGTTCACGCCCACGCCGCCGTTCAC
>JADGHL010000165.1 GCA_019686135.1 Myxococcaceae bacterium
ATCCCGCCCCATCCCGGTCAGCAACACCCCCACCGCCCGCGGACCGCACGCCTTCGCCGCGCCCATGAAGAGCGCGTCCACCGACGGCACGTGCGGTGCGTCCGGGGCCGCCGGCCGGCGCACCAGCACCAGCCGATCGTCCCGCCACTCCGGTACTGCATCCCGCCCCGGCGCCGGCAGATACACGCAGCCCGGCTCCAGGGACTCTCCACCCCGCGCCAGATGGGTGGAGAACGGCGTCAGCTCGTCGAGCCTCCGCGCCAAAGGTTCCAGAAAGGGCCCGGAGATGTGCTGCACCACGACGATCGGCGCCGGGTAGTCTCCGGGCAGCGCCCCCAGCAGGGTCAACAGCGCCTGCGGTCCGCCGGTGGAGGCGCCAATCACGAGGATCTCGGGTGTGCTCCTGCCGGCTCCCGGAGGTCGCGGACCTTGCCCCCGGGCGTCCCGGATCTTCGCCAGCACATCGCGGGCGAGGTCGTGGATGGACATCGCCTGGACCGCGGACTTGTCCACCACGTCGGCCGCCCCCGCCGCCAGAGCCCGCCGCGTCACCTCCGCGCCCTGCTGCGCCGACCCGCTGATGACGATCACCGAGACCGAAGGGTGCTCCCTGCGGATCGTCTCCAGCACCGTGAGCCCGTCCACCACGGGGAGCGCGAGGTCCAGCAGCACCACGTCCGGCGAAAGCTCCGCCACGAGCTGCAGCGCCGTCGCCCCGTCGGAGGCCTCGCCCACCACCTCCACGTCTTCCGCCAGAGCAATCACCCGGCGGAACGCCCTTCGGACGAAGGCCGAGTCGTCCACCACCAGCACGCGCCTGGACGGGGACACGCTCATCCGATCGCCTCCCCGAAGAAGGGCCGATTGAGCGCGGCCTCCGCGTGGGAGAGCACCAGCCGGCCCATGGGCGCCAGCAGCCCGCGCAGGCTCTGCAGCGCGGTCTGCGCGGCGCCGGGCTCGAAGTGGATGAGGACGTTGCGGCACAGCACCACGTCGAACCGGCCCAGCCGCGCCAGGGTTGCGGGCCGGAGCAGATCGCCCACCGCGAAGCTGCACAGCTGGCGCAGGAACGGACGCGCCCGCGTGAGCTCCGCCCCCGGCATGGCGCGGAAGAAGCGGCGCTCCCAGCCCACCGGCGCGTGGGACACCCGGCGAAGGTCCGAGATGGGATAGACGCCGCTGCGCGCCTGCTCCACCGCCTCTGCGCGCAGGTCCACGCCGACGATCTCCACCGGCGCGCCCCAGCGCACGAACGAGGCGTCGAACAGCAGCATCGCCAGGCTGTAGACCTCCTCGCCGGTGGAGCACCCGGCGGAGAGGATCCGCACCGGCCGGTCCCGCCCCACGCGCTCGGCGATCGCCGGGACGTCCACGCGCGCCACCGCCTCAAGTTGGTCGAGGTCGCGGAAGAACGAGGTCTCGCCGTTGGGGAGCACCTCGGCGGCGGCCAGCGCCAGCGGCGAGTCCTCCGTGCTCTGTTCGAGCCGGGCCACGAAGTCGGACGCCGTTTCGCCCCGCTCCGCGCCCCGCGCCATCAAATCGTTCAGCCGCTTGCGCGCGGCGAGCGCGTTCCACCGGCCGGCCGCCAGCCCGAAGCGGCGCTCGGCGAACCGCACGAAGGCGGTGAGCGTTGGATCGAAGGCGGGATCCCGCCGCTCCCGGAGCGAGGCGAGCGCGCTCATGCCACCTCCGTGGAGCGGGGCCGGAGCGTGTTCTCCAGCCGCGCGAGGATGTCGTCGATGAGCTCGCGGTAGCGCGGCTCTTCCCGGTGCGCCCTGAGCGCCTCGGGCACCCGCGGGTCGCGGATCCGCCCGAGCGCGACGATGGCCGCCATCCCGCGCCAATGGTCCTTCCCGAGCGCGTCGACGAGGTAGGGGATCGCCCGCGGATCGCCCTGCACGCCCAGCGCTTCGATCGCCGCCTGCGCAATGAGCGTGTCCTCCGAGGTGCTGGCCTTGCATAGCGCCTCGAGCGCCTCGGGGGCACGGATCCGCCCCAGCGCCTGCAGGCAGAAGATCCGCGCGCCCGCCTCGCCGCTCTCGATGGCCTTGAGCAGCGTGGGGATCGCCCGGGGACCCGCGCGGCCGAGCGCGTTGATGGCCGACGCCCGGCGCGCGAAGTTGTCCCCCGAGGCCACCAGCGCCACCAGCCGCTCCGGAGGGATGTGCTGGGCCGCCAGCTCCACCGCGCGCGAGCGCACCGCGAAGCTCGGATCGGCGAGGGCCTCTTCGAGGTCCTTCGGACGGGCGCGCTCCAGGGCCTTGAGCCGCGCCTGCGCCGCGGGATCGAGGGGGGCGGAAGCGCTCACGCAGCCTCCTTCACCTGGAGGCTCTCGGAGTTGGACTGCAGCTCCGCGACCTTCGCACCGAGCGACTGCATGGACTGGGTGACCCGCTGCAGCGCCTCCTGGTTCTGGCGCGCCACCACGCTGATGTCCTCCACCGCCTTGAGGACCTGGTCCCCGCCGGCGCGGACCTGCACCGTGGCGTCCGCCACCTGGCGGGTGCGGGCGCTCATCCGTTCGACGGCCTTCACCACCTCGGCCGCGCCCGCGGCCTGGGTCTGCGCGTTGCCGGAGAGCTGGCCGGCGAGCCGGGTCAGCTGTTCGACCTCGCTGCGCAGATCCATCGCCGCCTTGGACTGGTCACCCACCGCGGCGGCCACGCGCGAGAGCAGCTCGCTGGCGCGCCGCACCGACTCCACGACCTTGCGCATCCGGCCGCCGGTCTCGGAGAGCAGCCGCGTGCCCTCGTCCGTCTTGGCGGCGTTCTCCCGCGCCAGCCGCACCGCCACGTCGGTGTCCTCGCGCACCGCGCTCACCAGCTGCGCCACCTCCTTGGCGCCCACCAGCGAGCGCTCGGCCAGCTTGCGGACCTCCTCCGCCACCACCGCGAAGCCGCGGCCGCTGTCGCCGGCGCGCGCCGCTTCGATGGCCGCGTTGAGCGCGAGCAGGTTCGTCTGGTCGGCGATCTCCGCCATCGTCTCCACCACGCCGGTGATCTGCCGCGAGCGGGTGCCCAGCCGGTCGAAGGCCTCGCTGGCGGCGCGGGAGGCCTCGCCCACGGTGACGATCTTCCGGATCGACTCGTCCAGTGCCTGCCCGCTGGAGAGCGCCTCGTCGTCGATGTCGCGGGCGAAGCGCTCCACGTTGCCGAGGTCCCGGGCGGACTGCTGGGCGGTGGAGGCCACCGCGTCCACGCGCACCGCGCTGCGCTCGAGCGCCTGCTGCAGCGCCCGCGCGGCCTCCAGCACCGCGTCGGAGGCGGCGGCGATCTGCCGCGCCGAGGCGGCGGCGGTGGCGCTGTCGTTGGCGAGGTCCACCGCGTTCTGACTCACGCCCTGGATCTGCGCGGCGATCTCCTCCATCGCCGACGAGGTCTCCTCGGTGGCCGCGCTCTGCTGCTGCACGCCGCGGGTCATCTCGTTGGCGGCCTGGTTCACCGCGGCGGCCACTTCCGACACCGCGCGCGAGTGCGTCCGCATCCGGATGAACAGCATCGCCAGCCGGGCGCGCATCAGGTTGAAGGCCTCGGCCAGCACGCGCAGCTCGCGGTCGCGGGGCAGCTCCACGTCCTCGCGCAGATCGCCCTCGGCCATCCGCGTGGAGGCCTGGGTGAGCATCTCCAGCGGGCGGAGGATGGACCTCGAGAGCAGGACGCTGGCGAGGATGGCCAGGGACAGGGCGAGCGGGACCACCAGCGCCATCGAGGTGACGGTGCGCTGCTTGATGGCGAACAGGCGGTCCTGGTGCCCGTCGTAGACGGCCCACACCGCGTTGGCGAAGCGTTCGGCCGCATCCCTCGTGACGGCGGCGGTGATGCCCGCGCCGGGGCGCAGGGTGTCCCGGAGCGCCACGGCCGCGGTCTGCACCGGCACCGGATCATCCGTCCGCACCAGCACCTCCGCCTCCTTGTAGAGGGGCTCGAGCGCCTGGGCCGGGGCAGGGTCGCCCAGCGCGATGCGGCGATCGGCGAGCGACCGCGCGAGGCGGGCGTGCTGCACCCGTATCGCGGAGCCGCTGATCTCCACATCGGAGTCGGAGAGCGCCCAGCCGGTGAGCAGGAAGAACACCGGGAGCACCGCGAGGTTCGCAAGGTATCCAAGCCAAAGCCGACGTCTGACGCTCATCCGGATCAAGGGGTCTCCTGGGAAGCCTGGGGGAGTAGGAGCAGGCGCTCGAGGTCGAGCACCAGCGCGAGCCGTCCGTCGAGCGGGACCATGCCGCGGACGTGTTCGGTGAGTTGCGAGCGGATCTCCGCGGGCGGCGGAGCGAAGTCCTTCTGCAGCACCGCGCCCACCTGGCGGACCTCGTCCACCAAGAGCCCCAACAGCCGGCCGCGTCCTTCGACGATCAGCACGCGCGAGGCGGGGGTGATGTCCGCCGGAGGCAGCCCGAGCCGGGTGCGCGCGTCCAGCACGGCGATCATCCGCCCGCGCAGGCTCTGCACGCCGCGGACGTGGTCCGGGCTGCCGGGGACGCGGGAGATGCCGTGGGCGCGGACCACCTCGCGGACCCGCTCCACCGGGAGCGCGAACAGCTCGGTGGCCACCGCGAAGCTGACGAGGGTGAGCCGCGCCTGGGGAGGTTCGGCGGGCGTGTGCGCCGGCGGCGAGACCTCGTCCACGTACTTCGCCAGCCGCGCCGGATCCGACGGGTCGGTGAAGGTCTGGCTCACGCGCGCGCCTCCCGTGCATGAGCGGCCCGGACCAGCGCCTCGGTGTCCAGCCGCAGGATGATGCCCCCGTCCGGTGCCAGCGCCGCGCCGGACACCAGCGAGCGGCCCCGGATGTCCGGGGCGAGCGGTTCGAAGACCAGCTCCTGTTGTTCGCCCAGGTGGTCCACCACGAAGGCGGCGGCCCGGCCGAAGTGGACGAACACCGCATGGCCGCGGGTGAGGTCGCCGTTTTTGGCGCCGAGCAGCGGCGGGGCGACCACCGGGACCAGCCGCCCGCGGTGCTCGAACAGCCGGCGCGACTGGCCCTGCCGCGCCTTGAGGGTGGACACCGGCACCGCCTCCTCCACGTGCGCAATCGGCACGGCAAAACGCGATTCGCCGATCCCGAACACCAGCCCACGTTCAAGAGCGAGTGTGGCCGGGACGATCATCTCGAACGCAGTGCCTCTGCCGGGCTCGGAGCGCACCGAGATCCGCCCGCCCAGCCGCTGCACGTCGCGGCGCACCGCCTCCAGACCCACACCGCGCCCGGCGGCCTCGGTGGTCTCCGCAGTGGAGAAGCCCGCCTCGAAGATGAGCTCGTCCACCGGAAGAGAGGAGGGCATCCCCAGCTCGGCCGCGCGCCGCCGCACCTTCTCGTGGTCCAGCCCGGCGCCGTCGTCTTCGACCACGAAGCGCAGCCGCGCTCCGGCGGGCTCGGCGCGCAGGGTGATGGTCCCCGTCTCCGGCTTGCCGGCGGCCGCGCGCTTTTCGGGCGGCTCCAGCCCGTGGGTCACCGCGTTACGGACCAGGTGCGAGAGCGCACCCACCAGCCCGTCCAGCACCGACTTGTCCGCCCGCAGATCCACCGCCTCGACGCGGAAGGCGACCTTCTTGGACTGTGCGCGCGCCTCGTCCCGGGCCATTCGCTCGTAGCGCTGCAGGAGCTGGCGCACCGAGACCGAACGGATCTTCAACGCGTCCGCGTGGAGCGCGCGTGAGGCGGCGGCGAGCCGGTCGGTGAGCTGGGCCACAGTCCGGTCCGCGCCGGAGCGGGTGATGGCCAGCTGCAGCTGCCGCACCAGCACCGAGACCTCGGCGGCGGAGGCGATGAGATCGTCCGCGTGTGCGGCGCGCACGGTGAGCACGTCCTGCACGCGCGGCTCCCGCGCCTGGATCTCCTGCACCGCCACGCCCGCGGCGAGCGCGCGCACGGCATCGGTGGCGTCGTCCGGGTCCGGGCGCTGGGCCATGGACTGCAGCTCGGCGCGCAAGACGTCCACCGCCAATAGCAGGGCGTCCACCTGATCCGGGCGGGTCGCCAGCTCGGTGGCGCCATCCTCGAGCCGGTGGATGGCCGTCTTGAGCAGGTTGGCGCCGACGAGACCGGCGTTCCCTTTCAGGGTATGAAGAATGCGGCGAGCGGCCTGCGCGGCAGCATTCCGCTCGGGGGAGGTAGAAGCGGTCTCGACGCGGAGCAGCTCTTCTTCGAGCTTCGAAACGAGGCCAAGCGCGTCGTGCGCGAAATCGGCGGCCAGCGCTTCAAAGCCGGTTTCCATCCGATCAGAACGATGAAGGGTCAATGCGACTCCAGCAATACCACGAACGTGGCAAACACCTTTTAGACGCGTTTTTCTTGATTTATGCCCACAGACGACGTGGATGTGAGTGACCGGTGGCGTGAGGCAGATCTGGCGGCTGGAAGGCTCGACACGGCGGAGGGTTGGCGGCGGGAGCTGGCAAAAGCGATAGCGCAGGCGGCAAAGGCCCGGTTCTCGGCGGTGTTCACCTGTCCGCCGGGGCGTCCGCTGGAGGCGCAGTACGCGTCCTGGCCCGAGCAGTACGACGTGCTGGTGCGGGGGGTCTTCGAACGCTACCTCGCGCGGATCGAACGGGGACCGGACGGGTCCAGCCGCCGGCCGCAGGGAGGGGCGTTCGCGCCGCTGGAGTCGGCGAGCGATCGGCGGTTGGCGCAGAGGGTCCGGGAGGAGCTCTACGAGCCGGCGGGGGTGCAGGGGTTGATCACGGCGCCGCTGGTGCCGGAGGGATCGCCGTACTGGATCGGCTGGATCGTCGTGGGGTCGGAGGTGGACTCGGCGGCGCTGATGGAGGCGGCGGGCGAACCGCTGGAGCGGGTGGCGGCGATCGCTGCGCGGACCCTGGAGCACGCGCGGCGCCTGGCGGAGGCCGTGGGCGTGGTGGTGCCGCTGGCGCCGCCGGCGCCGGGGTTGTCGCTGCTGTCCCGGCGTGAGCGCGAGGTGGTGGAGCTGGTGGTGTCGGGGCGGACGGATGCGGAGATCGCCTCCATGCTGCGAATCTCCGAGCAGACGGTCGGCTCGCACCTCAAGCGGATCTACGAGAAGCTGCAGGTGCACTCGCGGGTGGCGCTGACCGCGCGGGTGAGCGGCGCGGTCCGGCGGTGAGCCTCAGCGATCGCGCTTCTGGGACGGAGAGGCGACGACGTCCAGCACCACCGCCGCGAGCGCGAGCTGGAAGCCGAGGATGATCGGCAGCGCGGCCACGAACACCGTGCCCGCGGTGGCCGGGGTGCCGGAGCGGATCGACTCCAGCCAGTGGATCGCTCCGAAGGTAAAGCCGAACGCGAGGAGCGGCACGGCGGTGAGCGCGCACACCGACACGGGGCCGAAGTCCTGGATCAGGTAGCGCCAGTAGAAGCGCCGAAGAAGGCCGCGGACCAGGAGCGCGGGGAAGGAGACCAGCACGCGGGACAGCTTCATCGAGCTCTGCTCGGTGTCGTATCGTGCGGGCATCGCCACGTCGCAGACCCGGGCGCGGGCGATGTTCAGCTCGATGAGCAGGCTGGTCTCGAAGAAGTAGCGATCCGCCAGCTTCGCGAAGTCGATCCGCCGCAGCACCTCCGCGCGGATGGCGGTGAAGCCGTTGGTGACGTCCAGCATGTTCCAGTATCCGGACGCGGCCTTGCTGACGAAGGAGAGCGCGGCGTTCCCGAACAGGCGCACCGTCGGCATCCGGCGCAGCGCGGCCAGGTCCACGAAGCGGTTGCCCTTGGCGTAGTCGGCGCTGCCGTCGAGCAGCGGGGCGAGAAGGCCGTCGAGGTCGTCGGGGCTCATCTGGCCGTCGCCGTCCATCTTCACCAGCACCGTGGCGCCCAGCGCGAGCGCCTTCTGGTAGCCCGTCTTCATCGCGCCGCCGACGCCCTGGTTGCGTTCGTGGCGGATGAGCACCACGCGGGGATCGTCCAGCTCGGCGATCCGCTGAGCGGTGTCGTCCGGGGACGCGTCGTCCACGCAGACGATGAGGTCGAAGCGCCTGGGGATGGAGCGGATGAGCTGGGCGATGTGCGGGGCCACCAGGTAGCAGGGGATGACGATGGCCACCTTCGGCTCTGCGGTCTTCGCCTGGCCGCCGAGCGCCTGCAGCACCCTCACGGCGCGCTCCGTCCGGCCAGGCGATCTTCGAGCAGCTGAAGGTTGTTCTTCATGTGCGCGTGCGTCGGATCGATCCGCAGCCCCTGCTGATACGCCGCCTTCGCCTCTTCGACAAACCCGAGCGCCTGAAGCGACCAGCCCAGGTTGTTCCACGCATCCGCCCGGCGGCCATCGAGCGCCAGCGCGCGGCGGTAGGCCTGGGCCGCGTTCAGGTGGTCCTGGCGGTTGGTGAAAGCAAGGCCGAGCGCGTACCAGCCGTCCGCGTCGTCGGACGAGGCGCGCAGCCAGGGTACCCCGCGAGCGTACGCCATCGCCTGCGCGTCCGCGCCGACCCGGAGCGTGTCGAGGGCGAGCGCGCGCACGCCGTCGAGATCGCCCTTCGCAAAGAGCAGCGCCAGAAGGTCGTGGCGCGGGTTGGGGTCGCCCCCGTCGATGGCGATGGCCTGTTGGAGTTCGGCGATGGCGCGCGGGCCCTCGCCGTGCGCGGCGAGGTAGCGCGCGTAGTAGTAGTGCGCCGGCGCGTACCCCGGAGCGAGCTGGAGCGCGCGGAGGAAGTGCGCGGCGGCGTCCGGTTCCTGCAGCGCCCCGCGGACGATGCCCCGGTTGATTTCCAGCACCGCGTAGTTCGGAACCAGCTCCGCGGCGCGCTCGAAGAGCGCCTTCGCCTTCTGGAGCTCGCCCTTGCGCATCTGGGTGAGGCCAAAGTTCATCCACGCCCGGCCGTTGCGCGGGCTCTTCTCCACCGTGTCCGCCCAGAGCGATGCCTCGTCGCGCCAGACCCGGTTGCGCAGGTGTGTCGCCACCGCGTGGGCCACCAGCACCGCCGCGCCGAGCGCCGCCGCCCAACGGGTCCACGCGGGACGCAGCGAGAGCACGCGCACGGCGAGCGCCGCCACCGCGAGGCACAGCCCGAGGAAGCCGAGGAACGGGCGGTGGTCGTTGGTCACCTCCGCCAGCGGCACGACCGAGGTGGGCAGCAGGCCGATCCAGAACCAGCACACGCCCAGCGCCACGGCGCGCATGTCCTTTCGCTCGGTGAGCCATAGGGCCAACGCGAGCGAGCCTGCGAACACGAGCACGCCGGCGAACACGCGCCCATCCCGCCAGGTGGGCAGAAGCGTGAGGTCCGTGTCCGCGGAGAGCCCGGCGGGGAAGAAGAACATCCCCACGTAGCGGAGCCAGACGAACGCCTGGGTCCACAGGTACTGGAGGCGATCGCCCCCGCCATAGGACTGGCCCGGCGGGTTCATCCCCTCCACGAAGGCGAACGCCAGTGCGCCCGCCATGAGCGTGGGCACCGTCTCCAGCAGCGCTCGGCCGAGGCGCCCAGGGCCCTCGCGCGAGAGCACCGTCCGGGGCGACAGCTCCTGTTCGAAGATGGCCTTGTGGAGGAGAAGGACGGCGCCGAACACCACCGCCGGAGGCTTGGCCAGCGCGCCCAGCAGCATCGGGATGAGGAAGAGGCCGAAGCGGCGCAGGCTTGGCCAGCGCAGGTAGACCGCATACGCCCCGAGCAGGCCCAGCGCACAGAGCAGCTCCGAGCGCGC
The DNA here is from genome assembly GCA_019686135.1 of Myxococcaceae bacterium. Taxonomy (GTDB): domain Bacteria; phylum Myxococcota; class Myxococcia; order Myxococcales; family Myxococcaceae; genus JADGHL01. The sequence goes on from JADGHL010000165.1 coordinate 9,613, forward strand.
CGAGATGTAATTGCCCGGCTGCGTGTTGCCCGTGTGGACGCAGAAGAGCGTGGCCGCGAACAAGGCCGCCCAGCCCGCAAGCGGCGAAGGCTCCAGGAGGCGGCGGACGACGTAGAAGAAGAGCAGCCCCACACCCGCGAAGAGCAGAAGCTGCGTGACGTGGAAGGGCACCGGGTTCAGGCCGCCGGCGATGGCGTAATCCACCGCGAGGGTGACTGAGACGAGCGGCCGGTAGGTGGCGTTCTGCGGGAAGACGCTGAAGGTGCGCGCGTCGGTGAAGAACGAGGGGATGTTGCGCAGATCGCGCAGGTGGAGGTTGCGCTCGATGACGTGGTCGTCGTCGAAGTGAAACGAGTTTTCGAGCGAGTTCGCCCAGGCCGCGCAGAACAGCAGGGCGCAGAGGACCGCGGCGACGCGGAACGCGCGGGGAGCGCCGGCAGTGTCACCTCGGAGAGCCATTGAAGGGGGGCATCTTCCCTTTGTCTACATCACGACGCTAGAGTGCCGCGCCTTGCACGCCCGCCTCCGGAGCAGGGGAGCCGTGCAGAGGTGCAGCATCATGGGTCCCATCACCGTCCTTCGTACTACCGCGGTCGCGCTTGTGGCCGCGATCGCCCTGGCGTGCACGGCCGAGGGCCCGCCGGGGCCCACCGGCGAGCAGGGTCCCGTCGGTCCGCGCGGTCCCACCGGTGAGGCCGGTCCGCCGGGGCCGCAGGGCCCCCCGGGCGAGCGCGGCAGCACCGGGCCGCAGGGTGAACCGGGCGAACGCGGCGCGACCGGGCCGACCGGACCGACCGGCGCGACGGGCCCCACCGGGCCG